>DATHLT010000190.1:0-43142 GCA_035487855.1 Solirubrobacteraceae bacterium | reverse complement strand
GATCCCACCGAGAAGGCCTCCGGGCGCGGGCTTGGGATCCTGCGCGACGAGGGCGTCGAGGTGGTTATGGCCAGTGGCGAGCTGGCCGCCACTGCGCGGCTGCTCAACCAGGCATTTCGCAAGCATGCGCGTGTCGGGCGTCCGTGGGTGCTGTTCAAGTCTGCAATGACGCTAGACGGCAAGGTCGCCACCCGCACTGGGGACTCCAAGTGGATCAGTAGTGAGCAGAGCCGTGAGCTTGCCCACCGCTGGCGTGCATCCGTCGATGCTGTGGTTGTTGGCATCGGTACAGCGCTCGCCGATGACCCGCAGCTCACCGCCCGTCCCGACGGCCTGCCCGCCGAGCCGCTTTCCCAGCCGCGGCGGGTCGTGTTTGACTCGCTCGCGCGACTACCTCCCACTTCGCAGCTCGTCGCCGCTGCCGCCGAGATCCCGCTCACGATCGTCGTCTCCCGCGCGGCCGCTCGCGCTGACACCGACGCCCTGGAGGCAGCCGGGGTCCAGGTGATTGTGGCGACCGGTGAAAACGAGCCCGCGCGGGTCCGCTCGGCGCTCGATCAGCTCGGGACGATGGGCGTGGCATCGGTGCTGCTCGAGGGTGGTCCGCATCTCGCCGGTGCGTTCCTCGACGCCCAGGAGATCGATGAAACTCGCCTGTTCCTCGCGCCGTTGTTGCTCGGCGGTAGCGCCGCCCGTGACCCCCTGGAGGGAGAAGGGGTGGAGCGCATTTCCGAGGCGTTGCGCGCGCTCTCATTCGGCTGCGAGAGCGTCGGCGAGGACATACTCATATCGGCACGCCTGCGCGAGTGGTGACCAAATGTTCACCGGCCTGATCGCAGACCTTGGCACCGTTACCGCCTTGCAGCGCGACGGCGCGGGTGCGTCTATCGAGATCGCCACTGGGCTCGTCTCGCAGCTGAGCGATGGCGACTCGATCGCCGTCAACGGCGTCTGCCTCACAGCCACCCAGATCGGCGACGGGAGCTTCCAGGCGCAGGCCATGATCGAGACGCTCGAGCGCTCATCCCTCGGCACCCTCGGTGTCGGCTCGCGTGTGAACCTAGAGCTGCCGCTGCGAGCCCAGGACCGCCTCGGCGGACACGTCGTGCAGGGACACGTCGATGGAACCGGCACAGTCAGCGGCGTACGCGATCAGGGTTTTGCCCGCGTGGTCGAGGTCGAGCTCGAGCCACGGCTCGCGCGCTACCTCGTGGAGAAGGGCTCCGTGACCGTCGACGGCGTGAGCTTGACGATCAGCGCGCTGGGCGATGAACAATTCTCCGTATCGTTGATCCCAGAGACCCAGCAGCGCACGAACCTCGGCGAGATCGCGGCAGGCGGGGTCGTCAACATCGAGGTGGACATCCTTGCCAAGCACGTGGAGCGGCTGATGATTTATCAAAAGGTGGGTATATGAGCGACTCTCAGACAATGACTCCATTCGCGACGATCGAGCAGGCGATCGAAGACATCCGTGAGGGCAAGATGGTCGTCGTCTGCGACGACGAGGATCGCGAGAACGAGGGCGACCTGACGATGGCCGCACAGTTCGCCACGCCTGAGGCGATCAACTTCATGGCCAAGGAGGGGCGAGGGCTGATCTGCCTGTCGCTGACTGCCGAACGCTGCGACGAGCTGCAGCTCGACCTGATGTCGGCCAAGAACGAGTCGCCGTTCGAAACTCCGTTCACCGTTTCAGTGGAGGCACGAGAAGGCGTCACCACCGGTATCTCCGCGCACGACCGCGCCCACACTATCCAGGTCGCGATCGACCCCGAGAGCCGGCCCTCGGATCTAGTGCAGCCGGGACATGTGTTCCCGCTAAAGAGCCGTGCTGGCGGCGTGCTCGAGCGCGCCGGGCAGACCGAGGCTGCGGTCGACCTCGCGCGACTCGCCGGGCTGAACCCCGCAGGCGTGATCTGCGAGGTGATGAACGACGACGGCACGATGGCGCGGGTTCCCGAACTGACCGACTACTGCGAGCGCCACGGTCTCAGCATGATCACCGTGGCCGACCTGATCGCATATCGCCGTCGTCACGACAAGCTCGTCGAACGAGTCGTCGCGACGCGTCTGCCCACCGCCTTCGGTGACTTCGAGGCAGTGGGGTATCGCTCGTTGATCGACGAGAAGCACCATGTCGCGCTCGTCAAGGGTGATGTGACCGGGGAGCAGGACGTACTGGTGCGCGTGCACTCCGAGTGCCTCACCGGCGACGTGTTCCACTCGCTGCGCTGCGACTGCGGCGAGCAGCTCGAATCGGCGCTGGCGATGATCGAGCGCGAGGGGCAGGGGGTACTGCTGTACCTCTCCCAGGAGGGGCGTGGCATCGGGCTGCTGAACAAGCTGCGTGCCTACCGCCTGCAGGAGGACGGCTTGGACACTGTCGAGGCCAACGAGCGGCTCGGCCTTCCCGCCGATCTGCGCGACTACGGCATCGGCGCTCAGATTCTCGTCGATCTCGGTCTGGGCTCTATTCGCATCCTCACGAACAACCCCAAGAAGATCAGGGGGCTGGAGGGCTACGGCCTGTCCGTCAGCGCCCAGATCCCGATCGAGCATGCGCCCAACGAGCACAACGAGGCTTATCTGCGCACAAAGGCCCAACGCATGGGTCACACCCTGCACCACCAAGGGCTGAACCTCGATGAGGAGCTGCTGCGTGGCGAGCGGCGCAAAACAGAGCGCCGCAAATCATGAGCGCCGGCATCGGCCCGTTCGCGATCGTCGTTGCGCGCTTTTACGAGGACCTCGCCGAGCGACTCGTCAGCGGTGCGCGTAGCGCGTTCGCCGATGCGGGCGACCCGCCGGTGGAGGTCTTCGATGTCCCCGGCGCGTTTGAGCTTCCGCTCGCAGCCAGCTATGCCGTAGCGAGCGGACGCTTCGCCGGAGTCGCTTGCCTTGGGGCGGTAATCCGCGGCGAGACCGATCACTACGACTTCGTCTGCAGCGAGGCGGCCCATGGCGTAATGCGTGTACAGCTGGATAGCGGCGTACCGTGCGCGTTCGGCGTGCTCACGTGCGCGACGATGCAGCAGGCGCTGGCACGCGCCGGCGGCGACAAGCGCGACCAGGGTCGCCATGCCGCTGAGGCCGTGATCCGGATGGCAGCGCTACGCACTGAGCTGCTCAACAGCTGACGCTACAGTGGCCGATCGCCAACCTCGACTGGGGTTCTGCGCGAAAACCATCTACACTGCGCTGCTCGATGGCAAAGGTATGTCACAGCTGTGGTAAGGGTCCGGCGTTTGGGCAGAGCCGCAGCCACTCGATGGTCGCCACCAAGCGGCGCTTCGATCCGAACCTGCAGAAGGTGAGGATCCTCGTAGGCAAGGCCCCCCGGCGCGTCTACGTCTGCACCCGCTGTCTAAAAGCCGGCAAGGTAACCAAGGCGCTGTAGGTCCGCTGAGCGGCGCCATGCGGCGTCCTCGGTCGCTCGTGTGCCGAGCACACTTCGCGGGGCGGGTGGGGATTTGATCCTTGCCTGGCTTGCTCATCGGCCCTACAGGAAGCGCTAATCACCCGATTGCCGTCCGTCGCTCGGCGAACGGCCCGGCGAAGCTGATAGACCTGTTGCCGTGACGGATACCAATCTGGTCCGCTTTCGCGCTGCTGTTGCCGGCGCACTCGCCCATCTGGAATCCCGCCGTCAGGAGGTCAACGACCTCAACGTGTTTCCCGTCGCCGACGGGGACACGGGCGACAACATGGCGCTGACGCTGCGCGCGGTGCTGGATGAGCTGGACCGCCTGCAGGGCTCAGACGAGCAGCGCACGATCGACGAGATCGGGCGCGATGAGATCGTTCAATCGGTCGCGCGTGCGGCGCTCTTGGGCGCGCGCGGCAACTCCGGGGTGATCCTCTCGCAGCTGATCCGTGGCGCGGCCGAGGAGCTTGTCAGCCGGCCGGGGCAACTGATCGATGCACCGCTGATCGGCGCGGCGTTGGCGAACGCGGCCGACCGTGCCTATGCCTCCGTGCGCAACCCCGCTGAGGGCACGATCCTGACGGTCGCTCGCGAGATGGCGCACAAGATCGCCAACGACCTCGCACATGGGCCGGAGAGTCCGCGCTTTGGACCGGCGACCGAGCCCCGTGAGCAGGACAAGGCAATTGCCATCGCGCTCGAACGTGCCGTCGAGGCCGGTCAAGACTCGGTCAAGCGCGGCCCCGAACTGCTGGCCGCGCTGCGCGAGGCGGGGGTCGTTGACGCCGGCGGTTACGGCTTGACGATCATCTTCGCGGGCGTCGTCGCTGCGCTACGCGGCGAGGAGCCGCCGCCGCTTGACCACTACGCCCCGGCGCGGATCACGCACCCCGAGCACAGCTCATCCACCTACCGCTTCTGTACGAACTTCGCTGTCACCGGCAAACAGCTCAGCCCGTCGAGCTTCATCGCCGCGCTCGAAGACCTCGGTGACTCGGTGCTGGTAGTCGGCGATGCGACGACATTGAAGGTGCACCTGCACACCGATGAGCCTGAGGTGGCGACGGCGGTGTTCGCCGATGCCGGTGAGGTCTCGCATCTGGACGTTGCTGACATGCATGCGCAGGTGGCCGAGCGTGAAGGGCGCCTGCGCGGGGCTGAGGATGCCGCCGAGGCGCGGGCTGGTGTGCTCGCGCCAAGCGCAGCCGCCGGCGGCGCTGAGGTGCGTTGTGCCGCCGTCGCGGTCGTCAGCGGCGAGGGCTTGCGCCAGCTGTTCGCCGAGCTCGGCGTACACACGATCGATGGCGGTCCCACGCTGAATCCCTCCACATACGACCTGCTGGCCGGCATCCACGAGCTGCCGACGGAGGAGGTGGTGCTGTTGACCAACAACGCGAACGTGATCATGGCCGCTGAGCATGCGGCCCGGCTCTCTGACAAGCAGGTACACGTGGCGCCCACCACCAGCCAGCAGGCCGGGCTGCTCGCGGCGGTTGCCTTCCAGCGCGATCGCTCTGTCGAGGAGAACGCCCAGGCGATGACTGAGGCGCTCTCGCGCGTGCGTACCGGTGCCGTCGCACCGGCTGCCCGCGACGACGCCCAGGGACGCTTCAAGTGCGGCGACGCCGTCGGCTTCGTGCAGGACGAGGTGCGCGCCTGGGGAGATCCACGCGAGACCCTCCAGCAAGTGCTGCACGCGCTGGCGCAGAGCGGCAACGGCGATGGCCCACCGGAGTTGATCAGCGTCCTTGACGGCGACGAGGCTCCCTTCGCGCTGGGGGAGATCGACGGCATGATCAATGGCGGCATCGAGTTGGAGCTGCGTCACGGCGGCCAACCCGCCTACTGGTGGTTGCTCGCCGCGGAGTGATCGCGGGCGAGATCGTCAATACGACCGCCGCTGCGATCATGATGAAGGCTAAGCATGCCGGCGACCGAGACTCATATGCCGGACGCCGCTGCCAGCGCGGGGTCTGAGCGCATCTCACGACCGACATGCGCGTTCGCTTCCACTCGTGCTCTCAGTCGCGACGAGCTGATCGGTGCGCCGGTGCGCTGGCCGCGCCCATCCCGGCTGCTGGTGCAACTCGTGCCTCCCACCAAGAAGGTGGCTGGTGGCATGAACACACTGGGTCTGCTCACAGTGGAGGATCTGCTGGAGCACCTGCCGAGCGATAGTCGTGAGGCACGTACGGTCGCGGCACTGAAGGCAGGCGAGCAGGCGACGGTGGCCGTTCAGGTGCGTGCCATCAGCGCACGGCCGGTGCGGCGACGCGGGATGCGCCCGCTGGTGGAAGCGACCGTGTTTGATGCCACTGCGACCATGCGCGCAACATTTTTCAACCAGCCATGGTTGGTCGATCGCTACCCGCCGGGGACGCGCCTGCTGCTGCACGGCAAGGCGGACGCACGGGGCGGCTTCAGCGTGGCCAGTCACGCCCCCGGGGCCGATGTGGCTGATGAGCTTGCCGCCGGCGCCAACGCAGCCGTGCCCACCGGCGGCCAGGACGGCGAAGCAGTCGCGCACTACCCGGCCGCCGAAGGCATCACCTCGACCCAGATCCTGACGCTCGTACGTGCGGCCAAGCACGGGCTGGCCGACGTGCTCGAGGGCCTCTCGGCGGCGACCCGGGTCAGCGAGCAGTTGCCGGATCGCGCGAGCGCCCTTGCGGCCATGCACTTCCCTCGCCTACCGGAAGACCACGAGACGGGGCGGCGGCGGCTGGCGTTCGAGGAGCTACTGCTGGCGCAACTGGTGTTCCTACGACGCCGCGCTGCGCGGCGCGCAGGCACCGGTGCAGCGGTGCTCGCCGATAGGCAGGCGCTGGGCGGGCGCTGGCTGCAGGCCGGGCTGCCGTTCGTGCTCACCGGCGATCAACAGCGAGCGATCGAGGCGATCGCGGCGGACCTCCAGCAGCCCGCGCCGATGCAGCGGCTGCTGATGGGGGAGGTCGGCAGCGGCAAGACAGTCGTGGCGCTGTACGCGATGCTGCAGGCGGTCGGTCACGGATGCCAGGCCGCCTTGATGGCCCCCACCGAGACACTCGCTGACCAGCACTTCGCCACCATCCAGCAGCTGATGGGTGACGAGTCGGTGGCCGCGGCGCTACTCACCGGCTCGACCCCCGCCGCGCGGCGGCGGGACATCCTGGGCAAGCTCGCAAGTGGCGAGCTGAAGCTGGTTGTGGGGACGCATGCGCTGATCGAGCCGGATGTGATCTTCAATGCCTTGGCCGTAGCGGTGATCGACGAGCAGCATCGCTTCGGGGTGCGTCAGCGTGCGGCTCTTGGTAAACACGAGGACAGCGCGCATGCGGGTGGGATCGCTCCGCACACCTTGCACATGACGGCCACGCCGATCCCGCGCACGCTGGCGTTGGCACGTTATGGCGACCTCGACACGAGCACGCTGCACGAGCTGCCGCGTGGACGCCAGCCGATCGAGACGCGTCTGGTCTCAGGCGAGCGCGAGCGCGCGCGGGCCTACGACGAGTTGCGCGCGGAGCTTGCCGCCGGGCACCAGGCATACGTGGTCTGCCCGCTGATCGACGAGGCTGAGGTGGGCGCCGGCGCTTCCGGCGCCGCGGCGGACGGGCCGACGGCCGAGCTCGGTCTACGAGCCGCAAGCGCCGAGTTGCTGCGCCTGCGCGAGGGAGAGCTGCAGGGCTATGAGCTCGCGCTGCTGCACGGCGGCATGCGCCCCCGCGAGAAGCAGGAGGCGATGGCGGCGTTCGCTTCCGGCAAGGCCGATGTGCTCGTGGCCACAACCGTGATCGAGGTGGGGATCGACGTGCCCAACGCGACGGTGATGCTGATCGAGAACGCGGAGCGCTTCGGGATCTCGCAGCTACATCAGCTGCGCGGACGGGTGGGACGCGGCGAGCATCGCGCGAGATGCCTGCTGGTCGGCCGGGCGGGCGGGACCGGATCCGGCTCGGGCCGGCTTGCGGCGCTTGTACGGCATGCAGATGGGTTTCGCCTGGCAGAGATCGATCTGGCGATGCGCAAGGAGGGCGAGCTGGTCGGCACACGCCAGTCCGGCCTCGGGCAGTTCCGCGTTGCGCGGCTACCGGAAGACTCGCAACTGCTCGGGCTCGCGCGGGCTCGTGCGCAGGTGATTCTCGCCGCGGATCCTGAGCTACGGGCGCCGGAGCACGCGCTGCTGGGCATCGCGCTGGAACGTGAGCTCGGCGCGCAAGCGCTCGAGCCGATCCCCGCTTAGGGTCCAGCGCGCATGCGGGTGATCGCCGGACGCCTGGGCGGCAGGCGCTTGAAGGCACCGAAGGGGACGGCCACGCGTCCCACCTCCGATCGTGTGCGCGAGGCGCTGTTCGCGATGCTGGGCGATGTCGAGGGCGCGAGCGTGCTCGACCTGTTCGCAGGTACAGGTGCGCTCGGCATCGAGGCGCTCTCCAGGGGCGCCCGAAGTGCCGTGTTCATCGAGCGCAACCCGGGCGCCGCACGCGTCCTCAGCGACAATCTGAACGCTCTCGGCATCTCGGGCGATGAGGGCGAGGTGCGCCGAATCGATGCCTTCGCGGGCTTGCGCAGCGCACAGGTCAGCAAAGAGACATACGATCTGGTGTTCATCGACCCCCCCTACCGACAGGCGCCCGAATGGGGCATCGAGCTGTCGGCGATGCTGCCTTCGCTGCTCACGCCGGACGCACGCGTCGTCGTCGAGAGCGACCGGCGCGCACCGCTCGAGCTCCAGATCCCGATCGAGCGTGACAGGCGCTACGGCGACACTTCAATCACAATCCACCGCCACCAATGACCCCGATACGCAAAGCAATCGCCGTATGCCCTGGCTCTTACGATCCGATCACCAACGGCCACCTCGATGTCATCCGCCGAACGGCGGCTCTGTATGAGGAAGTCGTGGTGGCGGTCGTCAATCGCTCTGTGCGCAAGAGCAGCGCATTGTTTGGCATCGAGGAGCGGCTTGGCTTCGTCGAACGTGCGCTGGCCGACCTGGACCACGTGCGCGTGGAGCCGTTCTCGACACTCGTGGTGGACTTTGCCAGGAGCGTGGGGGCGAAGGCGATTGTCAAGGGGCTGCGCGCGATCTCCGATTTTGAGTATGAGTTGGAGATGAATCAGCTCAACCGGCGCCAGGACCCTGAGATCGAGTCCGTTTACCTGATGGCCTCGCCGCAGTACAGTTTCCTTTCATCCAGCGGCGTCAAGGAGCTGGCCACGTTTGGCGGCAAGATCGATGATCTTGTCCCCGACGAGGTGGCTAGACGCTTGCAGGAAGAGCTGAAACGCTGACGAACTGAGCAGATGTTGTGGGGCCGGATGCCTCACGGAGGTGAACACACCAAATGGATGTCCTCGTACTCATAGACAAGCTCGACGACTTGGTGCACAACGCCAAGCCCGTACCCCTGACCGATCAGGTACGCGTCGACAAGGAGGAGATCTACGACATCCTCGACCAGATGCGCGCGACGATCCCTGAGGAGATCAAGCAGGCGCGTTGGATCGTCAAGGAGCGCCAGGAGATGCTCGCTGAGGCCAAGAAGGAGGCCGAGCGGATCATCAAAGACGCTCGCGAGCGCCAGGAGAAACTGGTCGGCGACGAGGAGGTCACCAAGCAGGCCGAGCGTGCGGCGGAGGACATCGTCGAGGACGCACGTGCCCGTGAGCGCGAGATCAGGCTGGGTGCTGAGGACTACGCCGATGAGATCTTGAACACGTTGGAGGTCAATCTTTCGAAGTTCATCGCCGCGGTCCAACGTGGGCGCGAGCGCCTGCAGGGCAAGGACGAGCCGGCTGAAGTCAGCTAGGTGTCGTCGGTCGATCGCGGCGCCGTCTTCGCATGGCGAGCGTTGCTTTTGGGTAGGGTCATGACGTGAACGCTCAATCGCTCACGCGCACCGTCCGGCACAAGTTGGCGGTGGTAAAGGCACTGCTGGACACGGGTATGTTCGAGCCGACACGGCCCGATCGCCTGGTCGCATCGCTATCCGCGCTGCGCCGCTGGGGCGCGACGCCCGCAGGCGCCTACACAGGCGCGGCGGCCCGCTACCCAGAGCGCCCGGCTGTGATCGACGAGCGCGGTTCGTTGACGTTCAAGCAGCTGCACCTGCGTACGAACGCGCTCGCGCGCGAGCTGCACAAGGCCGGTATCTCAGAAGGAGACGGCGTGGCGATCATGTGCCGCAACCAGCGTGGCTTCATCGAGGCGACAGCTGCCTGCTCGAAGCTGGGAGCAGGGGCGCTGTATCTGAACACCGCTTTTGCCGGGCCGCAGATCGCCGACGTGATTCGGCGTGAGGACCCGGTTGCGGTGATCTATGACGAGGAGTTCAGCGGGCTCGTAAGCGACGGCGCTGCCGACAGGATTCGCTTCGTCGCCTGGAGCGAGCCGCGTGCCGAGGGGGAGCGCGCAGCCGACGATGTCGCCACGCTCGAGCAACTGATCGCGCGTGGCGATGACTCTGACCTGACGCCGCCGATCGAAAAAGGTCGCATTGTGATCCTCACCTCGGGCACGACGGGCACACCCAAGGGCGCCCAGCGCCACCAGAGCGACTCGATCGAACCTGCCGCTGCGCTGTTCTCGAAGATTCCGATGAAAGCTCGCGAGACGACGGTGATAGCCGCCCCGATGTTCCACTCGTGGGGCTTTGCGCATTTCCTCTTGAGCCTGCCGCTCGTCTCCACGCTCGTGCTGCGGCGGAAGTTCGACCCGGAGGAGACGCTCAAGGCGGTCTCCCAGCACAGGGCAAGCGCGCTCGTGGTCGTGCCAGTGATGCTGCAGCGGATCATCTCCCTGCCACCGGAGACGATCGCGCGTTACGACGTGAGCTGTCTGAAGGTGATCGCCGTCAGCGGCTCGGCCTTCCCCGGCGAGCTGGCCACCCGGGCGATGGACATGTTCGGAGACATCGTCTACAACCTCTACGGATCGACCGAGGTCGCGTGGGCCACAATCGCCACACCTGACGACCTGCGGGCGGCACCCGGTACCGCCGGGCGTCCGCCGCTCGGAACCGCTGTAAAGCTGCTTGACGAGGAAGGCCACGAGGTCGCGCCAGGCGAGGTAGGGCGCATCTTCGTTGCCAATGAATTCATGTTTGAGGGCTACACCGACGGCGGCAGCAAGGAAGTCGTCGGGGGAATGATGCGTACCGGCGACGTCGGGCGTCTCGACGCGCAGGGGCGGCTGTTCGTTGATGGGCGCGATGACGAAATGATCGTCAGCGGCGGCGAGAACGTCTTCCCGCGCGAGGTCGAGGATCTATTGGCCGATCACGACCAGATCGAGGACGTGGCAGTCGTGGGGGTCGCGGACGAGGAGTTCGGCCAGCGACTGAAGGCGTTCGTGGTGCCACGCAACGGCAACCAGCTGACAGCTGCAGCGGTTCAGGATTACGTCAAGGAAAACCTCGCCCGTTACAAGGTCCCACGCGACGTTGTGTTCGTCGATGAACTGCCCCGCAATGCGACCGGCAAGATCCTCAAGCGCGAGCTGCGAACGCGCGCTTAGCGGACTCTCGCGGCCACGCTAGCCTGAGGATCATGGCTAGCGAGCAACCACAGATTCGCCACTACGACTTCGATCTGGCCGGCCTGCGGCTGAGTCCGGGTGAGGGCCGCCGGCTCGAGCTGACCACGCCGATCGAGCCGCTGCTGTTGGGGAGTGAGCGCTACATCGCCGAACCCGAACAGGTGGCGGTGCAGCTCGGCGTCTCGCGCATGACAGGCAGTGGCTACGCGCTGCGGCTGCATTTCTCCGCGAAGGTGCTCGGACCGTGCATGCGCTGTCTGAAGCTGGCCAGCCCAACCGTGGAGGTGGAGGCACGCGAGGTCGACCGGCCAGGAGGCGGCGAGGAGCTCGACAGCCCCTACGTCAACGACGAGACTCTCGATCTCGGTGGCTGGGCACGCGATGCCTTTGCCCTGGCGATGCCGGCGAAGATCCTGTGCCGGGACGACTGCGCCGGTTTGTGCCCTGTGTGTGCGGCGGATCTCAACGAGGCTAGCCCCGAGCACCACCATGAGTCCACACCAGACCCGCGCTGGGCCAAGCTACGTGAGCTTAAGCTCGACTAGCGGCGTCCCTCGTCAACCCGGACCCAAGCTCACACCCTGGTAGCCTTCTGCACTCCGATGGCCGTCCCCAAGAAAAAGCAGTCGCACAGCCGCACGGCGAAGCGTCGCGCACAGCACAAGATCGGCACGCCTGCGTTGAACGCGTGCCCGCAGTGCCACAGCCCACGCAGACCGCACCGGGTATGCCCCGTATGCGGCACATACGCGGGCCGCGAGATCGTCGCGCAGGGCGCGCACGATCACGAGCACGACCACGACCACGACTAGTCGGCAGTGACGCCAGAGGCCGAGTCCTCACCGTCAGCTGGGCAGCAAGCACGGCCGGTGATCGCGGTCGACTGCAATGGTGCCGATCTCGGCCCCGCCGAGGTGGCAGCCGGTGCCGCACTCGCGGCTGGCGAGGGCGCGCGCGTGCTCCTGTTCGGCCCCGCGGGCGAGATTGGCGAGATGCCCGCGGGCGTGGAGGTCATTGACGCGCCGATCTCCGTCGCCAAGGCCAAGGATCCGGTGCTGGCGGTGCGAACCACACCCGAGGCGTCGATCGTCAGGGCCGCGGTCGCCGTCGCTGAGGGCAGGGCGCAGGCGCTCGTTTGCGCCGGTGGTACGGGAGCTGCCCTGGCTGCCGGCACGTTCAACATCAAGCGTGCCAGCGGTATCTATCGTCCGGCGCTGGCGATCCCGCTGCCCGTGCCGCACTGGCCAGTTACACTGCTCGATGTTGGCGCCAACGCGGAGGCCCGACGCGAGCACATCGTGCAATTCGCGTTCATGGGGGCAGCGCTTGCGCACACGGTGCTCGGCGTCGAGCGCCCGCGTGTTGGGCTGCTGTCAAACGGCGAGGAGGCCACCCGCGGAAGTGCTCTGATCATGGAGGTTCACGCTGAGCTCAGCGAGCGCGCGATGAACGCCCACTCTCCCTTCGACGCGTTCGAGTTCGTCGGCAACGTCGAGGGTGGCGACGTCGTCACGGGCCGCGCGGACGTGATCGTCACCGACGGCTTGACCGGCAACATCGCCCTGAAGCTGATGGAGGGCGTCTCACAGACGATGCTCGGGGCGGTGCGCGAGGCCGCGATGTCCTCGATGCGAGCAAAGCTAGGCGGGGCACTCTTGCGTGGTGCGCTGCGGGGCTTTCGCGACGAGATCGATCCGGAGGCCAGCGGCGGCGCCTACCTTCTCGGGTTGCGCCGGCTCGGGGTTGTCCCGCATGGGCGCTTCACCCGCACCGGTTTCGCCCAGGCGATCCTGCGAGCCGAGCGCGGTGCGCGTGAGGACATCATCGCGCAGACCCACCGAGCACTCGAGCAGGCCGGTGCTCTGCGACGCTCGCCTGTGTCCGCGTCGGGCGCTAGCCTGCGCGGGACAGGATGAGCGACATAAGTCACAGCCGCGAGCAGGTATTCGAGCTGATCCGCGCCCACTTGGCAGACGAGCTCGACGTCGAGCCCGAGGCAATCAGCGATGAGACCCGCTTCAAGGAGGACCTCGAGGCTGACTCGCTCGACCTCTACACACTCGTACAGGAGCTCGAGGACACGTATGGGGTGCGGATGTCCGATGAGCAGGCCGCGCAGATCCTGACCGTTGGCGCAGCGGTGGAGTTCGTCCTCAGCCACAACGGGACCGTGAATGCGGAGCGATGATGCTGCTGGGCGAGTTGCTGGACGAGCTGCCCGAGGATCTCGCGCGCCAAGTCTTTACACACGCTTCCTGGAGCGAGCGCTCCAGCGACTCCTACACGCGGCTGGCATTTCTTGGGGACAGCGTGCTGGGGCTCGCGGTAACCGCGTATCTGTATCCACGTTTGGAGGCAGAGCGCTTCGGTGCGGGACGGCTCACGAAGATTCGCGCGCAAGCGGTCTCCGGCGTCTCCTGTCGAGCGGTGGCCGAACGTCTGGAGATCCCCGCGCGGCTGCGCGCGGCGGCGCCGGCGGGAGTGCGCGAGCGCACCGCCGCGCTGGTGGAGACCGAGCGCGTCTTGGCGTCCGTAATCGAGGCTGTGATTGGCGCGTGCTACCTGCAGGCCGGCTACGAGCGCACCGCGGAAGCCGTGGTCGAGGCGTTTGTGCCGGAGATCGAGGGTGCGCTGGAGCACCCCGCGGACTTCAAGTCGGCGCTGCAGGAGCTGTTGGCGCGCCGTGGCTCGGAGGTGAACTACGAGGTGGCCAGCGAGGAGGGGCCACCGCACGAGCGCACCTACGCGGTGATCGCGAGGGTGGATGGTCGCGAGATCGGGGCAGGCAGCGGGCGCAGCAAGAAGCACGCCGAGCAGGAGGCCGCACGGGTAGCCGTAGACGCGCTGGCGGCAGAAGCATGAGCACGCATGCCGGCGCTGGATCGGCGTCCTCGGTCGCTCGCGTGCACAGCACGCCACGCTCCCTGCGTCCTTGCCCAGCTTGGCCTGCGTGCTCATGGGGCAGGGGGGGAGCACAAGCGTGCGCCTGAAGTCACTGACGCTCAGCGGCTTCAAGTCGTTCCCTGATCGGACGCACCTGGACTTCGGTCCTGGGGTGAGCGTCGTGGTGGGACCCAATGGCTCGGGCAAGTCCAACGTCACCGATGCCGTGCTTTGGGTCATGGGCGAGCAGTCGCCGTTGGCAGTGCGCGGCCAGTCGATGCAGGATGTGATCTTTGGCGGAGGCCGCGGAGTTCAGCCGCGCAGCGCGGCCGAAGTGGAGATCGTGCTCGACAACTCAGATGGCCGCGTGGACGTGCCGCTCAGCGAGATCTCGATCGTGCGGCGGCTCGACCGTAACGGCGAGGGTGGTTACCGCCTCAATGGCGCGCGCTGCCGCTTGACGGACGTGATCGAGGTGCTTTCCGACACCGGCCTGGGCAAGGAGACTCATTCCGTCATCTCTCAGGGGCGCGTGGACGCGATCGTGACCTCCAAGCCGCGCGATCGTCGGCTGCTGATCGAGGAGGCCGCTGGGCTAGGCAAGCACCGCAAGCGCCGCCGCCGCGCGCAGCTGAAGTTGGAGCGCACGCAAGAGAACCTCGACCGCGCGCTAGACGTCGAGCGCGAGGCCCGCAGCCGCCTGCGGCCACTCAAGCGTCAGGCCGAAGCGGCCGAGCTGCACGAGCGTTTGGAGCAGCAGATCCTGCAGGCTCGCTGGGAGCTCGCCACCGACACTGCGCGTGCCCGTCGCGTGGAGCTCGAAGGGGCTGAGGCGCTCGTCGGCGAGGCGCGCGTGCAACGCACGGAAATCGAGCACAAGCTGCAGGAGACGATCGACCGACGGGGCGTGGCCGAGCGTGCCCTGGCCGAGCGCGCCGAGCGCCACGATGCCCTCTCGCGGCTGTTGTATGACGGGCGCTCCGCACGCGAGCGACTGGCGCTGCGGGCCGAGCAGGTTGGTGCGAGCACACAGACGCTGGCGCGCAGGATCGAGCGCGTCGAGCTCGAGCTGCAAGCGCTCACACAGGCAAGCGAACACGACGGCGAGGACCCGGAGGCGGCAGCGAGCGTCGATCGCATCGCCGCGCTCGAAACCGAGCTGAACGAGATCGCTGCCAGTCACGAGCAGGAGATCGAGCGTGAGATCGCAGAGCTGCAGAGTGCTTACGAAGAGCAGGTGGAGATCCTCGAGCAAGCTGAGGCGCAGGCGCTCGCGGCGCGTACAGCGCGCGAGGATGCCGATCAGCAAGCAAAACACGCGCGGGAACGGTTGGCCACTGCTGAGCACAGCGCCCAGGAAATGCGCCGTGAGGCCGAGCGTGTCGGCGCCGAGCTGGCAGCCGCGAATCAGTTCCTACGCGCGCACGTGCGCGTCGGCGGTGGTACCGCGCTAAGCGAGGAACTGCGCGTCCAAGACGGCTACGAGCTGGCGTTGGCCGCAGCGCTCGGGGGACGCCTGGACGCTGCGCTCGTCAAGGACGTAGCTGGGGCGCAGGAGCTGTTGAACCGCGCCGGCCTGGACGGCGGCACCGCATTGCTGGCGAACCTCGAGGCCCCCGACTCGTCGGCCACTCGAGCCGAGGGTGTGAGTAACCACGCACAGCCAACGGCAGACGCGGTCAGGCTGCTCGATTTGCTCAGCGGTCCAGACGCGGTGCTCGAGCTGGCTGGACGGCTGCTCGCCGATGCGTGGGTGGTGGAGAGCTTGGAGGATTTGCGGACGGACTTCACTGGCATCGCCAGCACGCGCCAAGGACGCGTCTTGTTTGCCGCTTGGGGCGAGGTACGCCAGCTGAGCGAAGGCGGCACCGAGCGGGTGCTGGCACGTCGCAATGAGCGCGATCGGCTCGTGACACTCGCCGAGAGTGCAGCCCAGGATGAGCAGATCGCCCGCAGCGCCTGCGAGCAGGCACTCGAGCAGGTGCGAGCCGCTGAGACGACGCGTGTTGGTACGGAGGATGCGCTGCGAGAGGCCGACCGCCATCGTGCGGAGGCAGGCGAGGCCAAGCGGCGAACCGAGTGGCTGATCGAGCAGCGCCGCGCAGCGCCGACCCAGGGTGCGTTGGCCGTCCGTAAGGCAGAGCTCGAGGGGGAGCTGGCAGCCGAGCGCCGCCAGGGCGAGCGGCGTCAGCGCGAGCGCGTGGAACGGCTTGGGCGGATCGAGCGGCTGCGTGCACAGCACGGGGCAGATACGAGAGTCATCCCGGCCGCACAGCGACTCGCGGTTGCCCTGACAAGTGCCAGCGAAGCGGTGCAAGCGCGTGTGAAGCAGCTCGAGACGGATCTCGTTAGCGATCGCCAAGCGGGCGAGCAGATGACCGCGGCACTACGCACATGTGCCGCCGATGAGGCCGAGATCCAGGCGGCGCTGCGCGTATCCGGCGAGACGGTGACCGCGGCTGAGGTCGCGGCGCAGCGCTTGCGCGACCAAGCCGAGGAGGCCGAGCTTGAGTTGCGTACCGTCGCCGAGCGGCTGGGCGTGGAGCCGGCCGCAGCCAGCGATCGCGAGATGGCCCCCGCCGGGCAACAGGCCGAGGACGGACAGCAGCCCGACGATGGGGAGCCGATCGCAAGCGGCGAGCCCACCGAAGCTCCGGAGCTCGCAAGTCGCGAGGCGCTCGGCGAGGATGAGGTGCACTCACTACGCACGCGAGTTGAGCGGCTGACACGCAGACGCGAGCAGCTCGGACCCGTGAATCCGCTCGCCAAGGAGGAGTACGCGGAGGCACTCGCGCACGTCGAGGAGCTCGAGAGTCAGCGCACCGACCTGGAGACCGCGCTGCGGGAGCTGCGCTCCGTGATACGCGAAACCGACCGCCAGATCGAGGAGACCTTTGCGGAGACCTTTGCCGCCGCTGCACGTAACTTCGAGGAACTGGTGGGCGACGTGTTCCCAGGAGGTAGCGGCCGGCTGCGACTTGTGGCCGATGAGCAGGCGCCGAGGCCGGTGTTGGGTGGCCAGCCGTTGCCCGCGGGAGACGGCGTCGACGCCGATGCGATCGAGGCTGCCGCGGAGGCCGAGAGCGAGGCGGAGCTGAAGGGCCACGAAGAGCAGCAGCTACCCGGCGTTGAGATCGAGATCACCCCTGCCGGCAAGTCGACCAAGCGCCTCACACTGCTCTCCGGTGGCGAGAAGTCGATGACGGCGCTGGCCTTCCTGTTCGCTGTGTTCCTCGCGCGCCCGTGCCCCTTCTACATCATGGACGAGGTCGAGGCAGCGCTCGACGATCTCAACCTCGATCGCTTCTTGACATTGCTACGACGCTACGCCGGTCGCGCCCAGTTCATCGTGATCACCCACCAGCGGCGAACGATGGAGGCCGCCGACTGGCTGTTCGGCGTGTCGATGGGCGAAAACGGTGTCTCCAAGGTGCTATCGCGGCGGTTGCCAGCCGAGCAGATAACCACACCTGAGGTCGCCGAGGTCGCCTGACCAAGTACAGCCGAGCTCCGCTGGCTCGGCTGGGCTCGACGCTTGTGTAAGGCACTGCTATCGTCGCGCGCCCCGTGCCTCGCGACTGGAATGAACTGTTCATAACGGCCGCTGACGGCAGCCACGTCGATAAGGACGAGCGCGGGGAGTCCGCCGCGGGAGGGCGTACAGGAAAACGCGGTGGGCTGTTCCGCCGTCTGCGTGAGAGCATGGTCAAGACTCGGCAGGCGCTCGGGTCAGAGATCCAGGCGACATTGTTCGGGGTGCTCGACGAGCAGACCTGGGAACGCCTGGAGGAGGCGTTGATCATGGCTGACGTTGGCGCCAGCACAACCGCGGCAGTCGTGCAGACGCTGGAGACAGAAGCCACCGAGGGCAAGCTCGAGGGCGGCGAGGCACTCAGCCAGCGGCTGATCGAGCTACTCGCGCAGACCGCCACCGTCGACGAGGCGCGGATCGACATTAGGGCGCAGCCCACGGTGATCATGGCGGTGGGCGTTAACGGCACCGGCAAGACGACGACCATCGGCAAGCTTGCATGGCACCTACGAGAGGAGCTCGGGTGCAGCGTGCTCCTGGGAGCCGCGGATACGTTCAGGGCTGCCGCCAGCGAGCAGCTTCAAGGCTGGGCTCAGCGAGCTGGATGCGAGATTGTGACCGGGGCGGAAGGCTCGGACCCGGGTGCGGTGGCGTTCGATGCAATTACTCAGGCGCGTGCACGCGGTATCGATGTCGTGATTATCGACACGGCCGGCCGCCTGCACACCCAGGACGACTTGATGGGCGAGCTCAGCAAGGTTCGGCGCGTAATCGCCCGGGTGGGCGGGACCGAATACGGAGGCGCGCCACATGAGACGCTGCTGACGATCGATGCGACCACCGGGCAGAACGGGCTGCGCCAGGCGAAGCTGTTTGCGCAGGCGGCTGACGTCAGTGGGGTCGTGCTTACCAAGCTCGATGGCACCGCACGCGGCGGCATCGCGTTGGCGATCGCCCGCGAGCTCGAGTTGCCGGTAAAGCTGATCGGGGTGGGGGAGTCTGTCGAGGACCTGCGCCCGTTCGATCCCCAGGACTTTGCCCGCGCGCTCATCGCCGAGTCCTAAGCGAGGCGAGATCCAGCCGCATTGACGGCTATTGGAGGTAACCTGGACGCATGGATTGGATCCTGTGGATCGTGGCCGCTTGCATTCTTGGCATCGGTGAGATGCACACCGGTGGCCTGTATCTTCTTCCGTTCGCGGTTGGCGCTGCCCTCGCGGGCGTAATCAGCCTGCTCGGCGTCGGCTCGCTGCTAGCGCTACTCGTATTCGTGCTGGCTTCCATCCTCGTGTTCGGCGCGCTGCGCCCAGTTGCGCGCCGCCATCGACGTCTACCGCCCGCGATTCGCACGGGTGCGGCGGCGCTCGTGGGCAAGCGCGCGATGGTGCTCGAGCGAATCGCCAACGACGAGGGCGTCGGCTGCGTGAAGATCGACGGCGGCGAGGTATGGACCGCCCGCAGCTACGACGACGACGAGGTCATCAATGCGGGCGAGCGCGTTGAGGTAGTGGAGATAAAGGGAGCCACCGCCCTAGTAATGCACTGACGCGGCCGATTGCCTGCGCGATACTGCGTCCTTGCCTCGCTTGACACTCGACCGCATCAGGGGCGCTGTGCCAATACCAGCGCTTGGAACGCGTGGTTCGACTTTCGAGATACGCTCTCTGACGAGGGTCACCTAGAAAGGAACTGTCAATGGTCGCTTGGATCGTCATCATCGTGGTGGTTGTGTTTGTGTTGGCGCTGGCCGCGCGGACGATTCGTGTCATTCCCCAGGCTCGCGCGGGTGTTGTTGAGCGGCTCGGTCGCTATAGCCGCACGCTCGAGCCGGGTCTTACGATCGTTACGCCGTTCATCGACCGGGTGCGTCCGCTGGTGGATCTGCGCGAGCAGGTGGTGAACTTCTCACCGCAGTCGGTGATCACCGAAGACAACGTGGTCGTGGGGATCGAGACGGTCCTGTACTTCACGATCACAGACCCACGCTCAGCGACCTATGAAATCGCCAACCCGCTGCAGGCGATCGAGCAGCTGACGGTCACAACGCTACGAAACGTGATCGGTGGCCTGACGCTCGAGGCGACGCTGACAGCGCGTGAGAGCGTCAACACGGAGCTGCGTACGGTCCTCGACGAGGCGACCGGGAAGTGGGGGATCAGGATCAACCGTGTGGAGATCAAGTCGGTCGATCCGCCACAGGACATCCGGGCGGCAATGGAGAAGCAGATGCGCGCCGAGCGCGACCGCCGCGCCGCGATCCTCACCGCCGAAGGCGAGAAGCAGGCACAGATTCTCACCGCGGAGGGCGCCAAGCAGGCGGCAGTGCTCAACGCCGAGGGTGCCCAGCAGGCGGCGGTCCTCGATGCTGAGGGTGAGCGCCAGGCGGCCATTTTGCGTGCCGAGGGCGAAGCAAAGGCGATCGACACCGTCTTCAAAGCGATCCACGAGGGCAAGCCCGATCGCGCGCTGTTGAGCTATGAATATCTGAAGATGCTGCCCGAACTGGCTGAAGGCGACGCCAACAAGGTGTTCGTTGTCCCGTCGGAGTTCGCCGAGGCGTTCGGCGGCATTGGCGAGGCGCTAAGGGGGCGCCAAGACGGGAACGCGCCGCCGCCGGCTCCACCGACGCCGCTGCGAGCGCCAGAGCGCCCGCGCGAGCCAAACTCCTGATACCGCTCCCCGCGTGCCCTGCATGGGCACGCGGGCTGCGAGAATCAAACGCCCATGTTCGACTCCCTCGCCGAGAAGCTCCAAGGCACGCTGTCTGACGTTCGCCAGCGGGGCACGCTGACCGAGACGGACATTGATGCAGCGATGCGCGAGATTCGCCTCGCGCTGCTGGAGGCGGATGTCAACTTCAAGGTCGTACGGCAGTTCACCTCGCAGTTGAAGGAGCGCTGCTTGGGGGCCGATGTGATCGGCGGGCTGAACCCCGGCCACCAGGTGGTGAAGATCGTCGCCGAGGAGCTCACGGAGTTGATGGGGGGCTCGTCCTCCGGAGCTGCAGCTGGGCTGAGCTTCTCACCGCGCCCACCAACTGTGATCTTGATGGCGGGGCTGCAGGGGTCCGGTAAGACGACCGCTACCGCGAAGCTCGCTCGCTACCTGCGTGATGAGCACTCATCCACAGTCGCGGTAGCCGCCTGCGACGTGTATCGCCCCGCCGCGGTCGAGCAGCTTGTGAAGGTTGGCGCACAAGCGGGGGCAGCGGTGTATCACCGGGGCCCGCCCACCCCCGACCATGACCCGGTGGAGATCGCCAAGTGGGCACTCGAGCGAGCCAAGACGGAGGGCAAGGACGTCCTCATCGTCGACACCAGCGGACGTCTGCACGTCGATGAACAGCTGATGGCCGAGCTCGTGCGGATCCGCGATGCGGTCAAACCGCACGACATCCTGTTGGTCGTCGACGCGATGACTGGACAGGACGCCGTCAACGTGGCGGAGAGCTTCGCTGAGGCTGTGCAGTTCGACGGCGTGATCATGAGCAAGCTCGACGGCGATGCCCGTGGCGGCGCGGCGCTGTCAGTCAAAGCGGTCACCGGCAAGCCAATCATGTTCGCGTCCACAGGGGAGAAGCTGGACCAGTTCGAACGCTTCCATCCCGATCGCATTGCCCAGCGGATCCTTGGCATGGGCGACGTGCTGAGCTTGATCGAGAAGGCCGAGCGTGAGTTCGACGAGGACGACGCGCTGGCGCTTGAACGCAAGTTGCGCCGCAACGAGTTCGGGCTCGACGATTTCCTCGACCAGCTGAAGATGGTGCGGAAAATGGGCCCGCTGACGAGCATCCTCGGCATGATCCCGGGATTTGCTGGCCACCAGCTTCAGAACATGAAGGTCGACGAGCGTGAGCTCGACAAAATCCAGGCGATCATCCTGTCAATGACGCCCGAGGAGCGCCGTCGTCCGGAGCTGATCAAGGGGTCGCGCAGGCTGCGGATCGCGCGTGGCTCGGGGACCAACGTGCAGCAGGTCAATCGCTTGGTCAAGCAGTTTGGGCAGATGCGCAAGGTGATGCGCCAGGTTGGGCGCGGCAAGATGCCTGACATCGGGGCGCTAATGCGTGGCGCGCGCTAGAGCTGCCTCGACACCGGCCTGGCGGGCTCAGCAGCCAGCCAACTAGGTGGGAGTGCCCATGAACCGCTTGCCGTCCTTCCATAAGAGCTCAACCCCGGCATGGGTAAGTAGCTCGCACAGGTCCTCCCGCGGGCGCGAAGGAAGTAGCACGGCCCGGCGTGGAGCTGGCTGAACGAACCGTCCGTAGTCGGAGAGCTGGCCTATGGCCATACGGATCGCGCCGCGCTCAACGCTGCCCTTGGCCTCGTACAACGTGTTCGTGGTGCGGTCAAACAGATCCGTAAAGAGAGGCTTTGCCTCACCCGGTGGCACGATCTTTAGCCGGCTGACCTCGTGACCCTGCGCGACTAGATACTCGCGAAAGGCTAGGACGAGCTTCTGCTCGCGACGCTCTGCCTCATATTCCTTGCGGCTTGGTGCCACAAACACCTTCTCTGTCCACTGCTCCTCGACCGGCACATCTTCAACACTGCCCCCGACGAGCACTAGATCGAGCCGTGATGAGCTGCGCCTGGGTTGAATATCCAGGGGGAGCATCCGGAAGACGATGACGTTGCGGGTTGGTCCGCCTCCTGTTTCGGGAGCGTCTGTCGTATAGAAAGGGCGGTCTGGCGCGAGCCCGAAACGACCCTCATAAGTGACGCGACCGCGAGCTCCCAAGAAAAGCCTCAGCGCGCGCCCTTCGGCGTCGGAGTTCAAGATCGCAGCGTTGCCGGACTTCATCTCCTGGTCGCCGCGCTGCCCTTCCCCGGTGTAGTGGAAACATCCGTCAGCTCGCCAGCCGTCGAAGTATCCGTGCGGCTCGCCAGCCGCAGGGTCCGAAAACACGAGCACGTTCGGCGATAGCCGCGATGGGCCAATACCGCCTTGCTTGCGCCCGCCATAGCGCTCGTGCAGCATCGTGCGCTCGATTGCCTCACCGGGCTGTAGCGCCCAGACCATTGGATCGCCGTAGATATTGCTCTCCTGAATTGGGGTGGCCATAACGCGCATAATCGCCGTCCCGTCGGACGGTCGGTCCGCTTCGGCCGTTCACACCGTCTAAGCTCTCTGACGCGACGTGTGTGCCGATGCTGTGCGAGTGAGCACCATGCACACGCCAAGATCTTGTAAGCAGCAGAGAGGAAACCGTGGCAGTCAGGCTGAGGCTCACGCGAGTGGGCGGCAAGAAGGACCCAATATGGCGCGTGGTGGTCGCCGACCAGCGCTCGCCGCGTGACGGCCGTGTGATCGAGACTATCGGCCATTACAACGCGCAGACGGACCCGTCGACGATCGTGATCGACGAGGATCGTGCACGCAGCTGGCTCGCGAGGGGAGCGCAGCCCTCGGACACGGTCAGAAAGCTCCTGCGCATCCAAGGCATCGAGCGCTAGAGCGACGCTGAGCTGCGCGATGCTGCGTCCTCGATCGCTCATGTGCAATGCACATTTCGCTCACTGCGTCGTTGCCTCGCTTGACCAGCGCGGCCCTAGCCGGGTAGACCGGTAGCGGAGATGGCAAGCGAGAACCCCAAGCGGCTGCTCGAGTACCTGGCTGAAGGCTTGGTCGATGATCCTGAGGCTGTGACGGTCGAGCAATTCGAGGAGGGCGATGGCACGACGGTGCTCGAGCTGTGTGTAGGCGCGGATGACTACGGCAGGGTCATCGGTCGCGGCGGTCGAACAGCCCACGCGCTGCGCACGGTCGTCAAAGCCGCAGCGGCGGGCGAGGGCTCGCACGTGCTCGTCGACATCGTCGATTGACAGGCGAGCCGGTCGAACCGAAGACGGGCGCTGCACCCCGGCTGGCGCCCGAGGGCGTGCCTGGGGGACGGGTGGGGCGCGCGCACGGTCTCGATGGGAGCTTCTATGTCACGCGCCCACGTGCGCGCCTGCTCATGCTTGGCGCGGCAGTGGTAGTCGCAGAGCAGCCGACGACGATCGTCCGCCGTGCGGGCACCGACGAGCGCCCGATCGTTCGCCTCGAGGGGATCGACGATCGCAACGCCGCCGAGGCGATACGCGGATCGGAGCTACTCATCAGCGGTGCCGATGCCCCCGCCCTCGGCGAGCAGGAGTGGTGGGCACACGAACTGGAGGGCTGTGAGGTGGTTGATGGCGAGCGGTTGCTGGGGACCGTCAGCAAACTGATCGAGCTGCCCTCATGCGAGGCGCTCGAGGTGACTCCTACAGGCGGCGGGGAAGTTGTGCTGGTGCCGCTGGTGAAAGACGCCATTCGCCGTGTGATCCCAGCGCAAAGGCGCATCGAGGTCGATCTCGACTTCCTCGGTCTAAGCGCAGCCGCTGAGACCCACAAGGGGTCGGCTGAGCAACAGCGCCAAGATTACGGCGACACAGACTCAGGTTCAGACGCGTGAACATCGACGTCTTCACGCTGTTCCCCGAGTGGTTTGAGTGGTTCTCATCCCAGCGCCACGTCGGCAATGTCCTGGCCAGCGGCTCAAAACTTGCGTTGGTGAACCCGCGGGATCACACGCCGCTAAGTGGCGGCCAGGTCGATGACACGCCTTTCGGCGGCGGCGCTGGGATGGTGTTGCGGGTCGATGTGCTCGACCTTGCGTTGCGCGCCCACTACGGCATAGATCCAGTGGAGCTGCGATCGCGTCGGCGCGTGATCGCGCTCGCGCCGGGCGGGCGGCTCCTCGACGAGCAGCTCGTCAACGAGCTCGCCGCTGAGCCGTCGCTGACGCTGCTGTGCGGTCGCTACGAGGGGTTCGACGAGCGCATCTTGGAGCACTTTGCCAGCGATGTCGTCTCGATCGGGCGCTACGTGTTGAGCGGCGGCGAGCTGGCCGCGATGGTGCTGTGCGACGCGGTGCTGCGCAAGCTGCCGGGTGCGCTCGGGCACGAGCACTCCGCACGGGAGGAGTCTTTCAGCGCTGCCCTCGACGGACACCCCGAGTATCCCCACTACACGCGTCCCGCCGAATACCGCGGCTGGCCCGTACCGGAGGTGCTCCTATCCGGCCACCATGAACGGATCGAGCAGTGGCGGCACGAGCGCAGCCGCGAACGCGGGGGCATCGACCAGTCGTCGGAGAACCCCAGCCCGTGAGCTTTCGTGGCCCAGTGAAGCGGAGTGAGCTGACGGTCCGCTACCATTGCACCTCGCGCTGACCGGGATTCGTTCTCGGGGCCTGTTAGGCCAGAGAAGGCGCGCCCTCCTTTATCCGTTATGAGCAGCGTTATCGCAACCATCGAGCGCGCGCAGTTGCGCCGCGTCCCAAACTTCGCGCCGGGCGACCGCGTCAAGGTTCACTTCCAGGTGATCGAGGGCGCTCGCAGCCGTGTGCAGGTGTTCGAGGGCGTTGTCATCAAGCGTCAGGGACACGGTGCGCGAGAGACCTTCACGGTCCGCAAGCAGTCTTTCGGCGTTGGCGTGGAGCGCATGTTCCCGGTGCACTCGCCGAAGATTGAGCGGATCGAGCTGGCTGCCCGCGGCGATGTGCGCCGCGCCAAGCTCTACTACCTGCGCGACCGCGTAGGCAAGCGCGCGCGTGTACGTGAGCGTCGCTATACCGGGCCCGAGCAGGCGGTCGAGCCCGGCTTGCTTGAAGAGCCGACGCTTGATGAGGTGGTTGAGGCACCGGATGTGCAGGCGCCCGACACAGATGCTGTCGTCGAGGCGGCAGTCGAGCAGGGCACAGATCAGTCGCAGGATGGCGAGCAGGTCGGTGATGGGTCCGCTGAGGGGGGTAGTGAGGAACAGGCGACCCAAACGGAGGCCGAGGCGGCCCCGGATACGTCTGCGTCGAGCGCAGACGCCGCTGATACCCCCTCCGACGCTGGTGACGACGCCGAGGCAGGCGCCCCCAGCGACACGCAGGCGTGAGTCCTGGCGCCAAGACCGACGAGGGCGAGAGTCCGCCCGCGGGTCGGGGGAAGCGCGCGAAGGCGAACACCGACGCAAGTGTGATGTCCTCGGGGACGGGCGGAAAGGGCGCGAAGCGCTCCAAATCGACGGTCGGCTCGATCGTAGAGTTGGTCGTGATTATCGCCGTCGCGCTTGGTTTGGCGCTGGCGATCCAGGCCTTCATCATCAAGCCATACCGCATTCCCAGCGGCTCGATGGAGCCGACGCTGGCGATCGGTCAGCGCGTGCTCGTGAACCGCATCGCCACGGACTTCAGCGAACCGCATGTGGGGGAGATCGCGGTGTTCCATCCGCCGGAAGGTGCCGAGCAGGAGGAGTGCGGGCCGAGCCCGCACGTGATCAAACTCGGCGAAGCGCCCTGCGCGTCGCCGGTGCCCAAGCAGTCGAGCGTCAACTTCATCAAGCGTGTGGTCGCCGGCCCGGGCGATGAAATTTACATCAAGGAAGGTCATGTCTTCCGCAAGGCGGCTGGTAAGACTCAGTTCGTCCGCGAGCAGGATTCTTACATCCGGGCCTGCGGCGAAAGCCCGGAGTGCAACTTCCCCAAGCCGATCAAGGTTCCGCCCGGACACTGGTTCATGATGGGGGACAACCGTGGCGAATCCGACGACAGCAGATTCTGGGGACCAGTTCCCACTGGATGGATCATCGGACAGGCCATCGCCACCTATTGGCCCCCTGACCGGATCGGCAGCCTCTAGCGATATCGACTTGGGCGTGAAGCGCACGGCGTCCAGCTCTGGCTCATCGGCACGCGCCCGGCGCCGTGCTCGCCGTGCGGGCAGCGGCAAGCGCTTGTTCGCGTTCGATCGTCGCCTCGAGTCCCGGCTCGTGGCAGGGGCGGATGAGGCTGGCCGCGGATGTCTTGCAGGGCCGCTCGTGGCCGCGGGCGTGCTGTTCGACTACGAGGCGATAACCACACGTGAGTTGCGCGCACTCGGGGCGCTGAACGACTCAAAGCAACACGGCGCACAGGCCCGTGAGGAGCTCTATCCGCTAGTCATGCGCAGCGCCGCCAAGGTCGTGGTCGTGTCGCGGTGCGTACGCGGGATCGACACACGGGGCTTGCACAAGACGAATCTGGCCGCGCTACGCGACGCACTCCGTGCGGTGACTGCCGATATCTCGGGCGAGGTGCTGTGTCTTGTCGACGGCTTCGCGGTTGCCGAGTTCGAGCATCCGCAGCGCGCGATCGTCAACGGTGACGCCACCAGCGCAGCGATCGCCGCCGCGTCGATCGTTGCGAAGGTCACCCGCGATCGCTTCATGCAACACGCTGACGTTCAACACCCCGGCTGGGGCTTCGCCGAGCACGTCGGCTACTCCACGCCAACGCACCGTGACGCGATCGTCCGCCAGGGCGTTTCGCCACTGCACAGGATGTCCTTCCAGTCTCTGGCGTATCAGCAGCTGGCGTTGTAGCCGGCCTCACCACGCCCCCTCAACATGATCGAGGCGCAGTAGCCGTCCCTGCCCGTCGACGATTACGCCGACGGCGTCGAAGCGAATCGTGTGGGCGGTCGGGCGGAGGTGTTTGCCCTCACTCAGCCACGCGAGCGCAAGTCGCCGCAGGCGGGCGCGCTGGCGTGGACGCAGCCATGGCAGTGGCTCCTGATCGGCCCGCACGTGCCGATCGCGTGAGGCGACGCGGCGTGTCTTAACCTCGGCGAAAACGAGTGTCACGCCATCGAACGCGATTAGGTCGATCTCGCCTGTGCGGGTGCGAACGTTGCGGGCGATGATCGTGAAGCTGAGCCGCTTGAGGTGCGCCGCTGCGAGGTCCTCGCCCAGCCGTCCGGTCGCGCGGCGCGCGTCCGTCTGTGTATCTGCATGTTGAACATGTGGTGACGGCCGCTTGGATTGCTGGGGATATCGCTCGGGGAACACCACCCGCACGCTAGGCCGACAAATGTGACGCCCGGGTGTGTTGTGTGCCTATTTAGTGTCGTGATTGTGCCGAGAGTGTGTCTCTTTGCTGGCCGACCGGCCTACTTGGGACGTGTGGTGCTCCTGATCGGTGCTGCGCAACTGGTGCGAACGTGTTGGAAGATCGTTACGCACTCACTGCATCACGCGCATGCAAGCGTGGTGTGGACCTGCGACTTCTAGCCGCACGGCGAGCCGGCGCGGGGCGCTCCGAGCGGGCGCTTTCAGCTTTCTCTGCGTCGCTGACGGCCCAGGCGAGACGCTCCACGAGCTGTGAGGCAGCGTGGTTGGTGCTGAGGTGAACTGAGCGAACCTGCTCGTCGAGCAGCACTGGTGTCTCCTCGGCCAAATCAGGGGAGGTGGGGTCGGCCATGACGATGATTCTGGGCATCGGCTTTCCTTTGCTGGAGGCTTGGCTGTTCAAGGATGAGGATAGGAAGTCGCGTTGGGCGCTTGCGCCGGTTCGCGGCTCCGTCTCCTTCCAATCAACACTAAAGATATCAAGATTATGCGGAATGTATGAGAGGATGGCTCTGGGGTGTGGCGAGCGCGGGCTCCAGTCAGCAGCTGGCGCGCATCCGGCACGTCGCTCGCGTAGCCTGCGTGCGGTGAACGAAGATCCGAACGGCTCCGGAGCGGCGTCTCTCCAGGGCGCGCCGAGGCCGCCAGGCTCCAGCGCCCGCAGGGGGAAAGGCGGGTCTAAAGGGCCGCGCTCGCTCGATGGTGTGAGCAACTTCATGGGCCTGCGCTGGGAGGACCCAGAGACAATTCGCATGACGATTCGCCCGGAGCTGATCAACGGCGGTGGACTGCTCTCTGGGGTGGCAACGTACGCGATGGTCGACTACTGCATGGGCTCGACCTTGTGGGTGCAGACGGCGGAGAACGAGCGCATCGCGACGATCTCCATCTCGATCAACTATGTGCAGACGGCAATCGCGGGAGAGGTCGTCTGCAAGACGGTGCTCGACCGGCGCAACCGCACCGTGGGGATCATGAAATCCGAGGTGCGCCACGAGGACGGCCGACTGCTGGTCACCGCCGTTGGCAGCTACTCGATCCGCGTGCCGCCGGAGCTGCGCTGACGCCGAGAGTGCTCACGATCGCCGGCTCGGACTCCGGCGGTGGGGCCGGTATTCAGGCCGACCTGAAGGCGTTCGCGCGCTGCGGCGTGCACGGTATGAGCGCAATCACAGCGATCACCGCGCAGAACACGCTTGCCGTCACGGGCGTACACCAGGTGCCGCCAGAGATGGTGCTCGCGCAGGTGCGCGCAGTTGTCTCAGACATCGGTGTGGATGCGGTCAAGGTAGGGATGCTCGGCAGCGCTGAGGTGGCGCTGGCGGTGGCACAAGCATTGGACGAGCTGCCGTCAGGCACACCGATTGTGGTCGACCCGGTGATGGTTGCCGAGTCCGGTGCGCGGCTGCTCGCTGCCGATGCTCAGGAGGCGCTCGTGCGGGAGATCCTGCCGCGGACCAGCGTGCTCACCCCGAACGTCCCCGAGGCGCGCGTGCTCGCCGGAGGTCGGCTCCAACCGGGTCCCATCGACGGTGCCGGTGTCGAATCTCGCGCCGGCGAGGACTCGGCCGGGGAGGGTTCAGCCGGTGAGGTTCTTGCCGACGAGGACGCCGAAATGGAGGCTCTGGCGCGAGCGGTGCTGGCCTTGGGTCCGCGCGTGGTGGTACTCACTGGCGGGCATCGCGCCCGTGCTGCCGATCTGTTCCTCGATCCCAGCGACGGCTCGATGGTGCTGATCGAGGGTGAGCGCTACCCCGACGGGGCTGCGCATGGGTCGGGCTGCACGCACTCATCGCTACTGGCGGCTCAGCTGGCGCTTGGCTACACACCACTGGAGGCTGCGCGCCGTGCTCGAGTGCTTGCTGGGGAGGCGGTGGCGCACGGTCTACGCGACATTGGCGCGGGCGCCGGCCCGGTGGATGTGATCGGCTTGGCCGCTCTGCGTGGCAGCTGACGATTTGCACGCATCCGTTTGCCATAATCAAAAGACGATGAGGCTGCTGCGTATGAAGCCGGGTCATGGTGAGATCGTGCTCGCTGAGGGTGACGTCGAGGTACCGGAGCAGGAGCAGGAGCTGATCGAGGCGTTTCGCCGTGAGCTCGACGCGGGTATGTGGGCGGCCGTGCCTACCGCCACCCCCGGCGGTCGCCGTGAGGCGGAGCTGGTCAAGAGCTTCGACGAAGTGCCGCGTGACGCAGAGCGCGTGATCTTCTTTCCGCGGGCTGCCGGCGGAGCGCCACCGGCCGCACGCTAGCCCGCCATGGGCCTCCCGCTGGGCACAGCCACGGTGGTGCTCGTGGTGCTGTTGTGGGAGCTCGCGCGACCTACATTCAAACGCACGCTCACGCGCCTTCACCTGCTTTGGCGGGAACACCAGCGCGGTCGCATACCAGCCGGCTATGACCCCGGGCGTGAACGTCGCGCCGAGCAGCGCGCGCGTGCGCTGTTGCGCTCGTGTGTGAGCGAGCGCGACTGGGCGATGTACAGCGACCTCGGCTTCCTACATGTGTGGGGCGGGCTGGGCGACCACGGCCGCGGCTCGGGCGCCGCATACGCCTACCTGATCTACCCGCACAAGCCGATCGTCGCGTACATGCCACAGACGGGCGAGCTGCTGAACGAGTACTGCGTGGCGTTTCCCGACCTGACCAAGCCATATGGCAGCTCGCGGCTACCAGACTCTGATGACGTGCTTGCAAAGTGGATGGCGCTGACGGCCGATGAGCGACGGCTGGTGGGCGAGGCGAACATGCACCTGCCGGGCCGCCAGGTCGACCCGGACAGGGTCAGGCGCGACATCGCGCGCCTGCGCCGCTGGGAGCAGCAGCTGGCACGCGAGCCGATCCAGCCGGGTGGGGGGTCCGGGTCGGATGGCCTTGACCCGGATAACATCCGCGCCGCGTGAGCACTCCGGGCACTTACGACGTCAAGCACCGCAGCCGTGCCCTCACCGAGGGGCCCGAGCGCGCGGCTGCGCGCGCCTACCTGCACGGGATCGGCTACTCGGCGGAGGATCTCGCCAAGCCGATCGTTGGCGTCGCGCACTCGTGGATCGAGACGATGCCGTGCAACTTCAACAACCGCGTGCTCGCGGCGAAGGTCAAGGAGGGCATCCGCGCCGCCGGCGGCACGCCGATGGAGCTCAACACGATCGCGATCTCCGACGGCATCACGATGGGCACCGCGGGCATGCGCGCGTCGCTCGTCTCACGCGAGCTGATCGCCGACTCGATCGAGCTGGTCGCCTCGGCCCATGCGTTCGATGCGTTGGTGACGATCAGTGGTTGCGACAAGACGATCCCGGGAACGGTGATGGCGCTCGCGCGGCTGAACATCCCCGGCCTGATGCTTTACGGCGGCTCGATCAAGCCCGGCTACTACAAGGGCGCGGAGGTGACCATCCAGCAGGTGTTCGAGGCCGTGGGCGAGCTCGCCGCTGGCAAGATCACCGAGCAGGAGCTGCACGAACTGGAGGAAGCGGCGTCGCCCGGTGCGGGCGCGTGCGGCGGGCAGTTCACCGCGAACACGATGGCGATGGCGTTTGAGGCACTGGGAATCTCGCCTGCGGGCGCCGCGATGGTTCCAGCCGAGGATGGGCGCAAGCTCGAGGTCGCAAAGGGCTGCGGCGAACTCGTGATGGACGTCCTTCGCCGAGGACAGCGCCCGAGCGACATCATCACCAAGCCGGCGCTCGAAAATGCGATCGCCGCAGTCGCCACCAGCGGAGGCTCAACCAACGGCGTGCTGCATCTGCTGGCGGTGGCGTACGAAATGGGAGTGCCGCTGGAGATCGATGAGTTCGAGGCGATCTCCGAGCGGACACCGCTGCTGTGTGACCTGCAGCCCGGCGGTCAGTACGTAGCGACGGAGCTGTATGAAGCGGGCGGCGTGCCGCTGGTACTCGCGCGGCTAAAGGAGGCAGGGATCCTCAACGCGGACGCGCCGACGGTGACGGGTAGGACGATCGGCGAGCATGCCGATGAGGCGGTGGAGACCGACGGTCAGCCTGTGGTGCGGCCGCTCAGCAACCCGATCAAACCCACCGGTGGCTTTGCCATTCTGCGAGGCAATGTGGCGCCTGACGGCTGCGTGGTGAAGCTCTCAGGCCATGAGCGTCGCAAACACGTGGGGCCCGCGCGTGTGTTCGACGGGGAGGAGGACGCCATGAAGGCGGTGCTCGCACACGAGCTAAAAGCGGGCGATGTGGTGGTAATCCGCGCGGAGGGGCCCGCCGGCGGCCCCGGCATGCGCGAGATGCTCTCGGTCACAGCCGCGATCATCGGAGAGGGGATCGGCGCGGACGTTGCGCTTATTACAGACGGTCGCTTCTCTGGCGCATCGCGTGGCTTCATGGTGGCTCACGTCGCGCCTGAGGCCGTTCGCGGAGGCCCGATCGCGGCCATTAGGGACGGGGATGAGCTGACGATCGATGTGGACAGCGGCCGGCTGCACGTGGCGCTCTCCGATGAAGAGATCGCCGCGCGGGTGAGCGCCTACAGCCGCCCCCCACGCGCCGACGAGCACGTTGACGTGGCCATCCAGAAGTACGCCAAGCTCGTGGGCAGCGCCGCCCAGGGTGCCGTCGCCCGCTAGATCCGCTACTCGGCGATGAACTCTTCGAGCAACGCGTTGAACGCGGCGGGGCGCTCGAGCATGGACATGTGGCCGGTGTCTTCGTAGATCACCTTGCGCGAGTTGGGGATCAGCTCGGCGAACACGTCGGCGTCGGAGACTGTGATCAGGCGGTCGCTGTCGCCCCACACGATCAGCGTGGGGCAGGCGATCTCGGGGAGACGCTCGCGGATGTCGTAGTCGAGAACGGCCTGTAGCGCCTGCATGAAGCCAGGCTTGCCGGCGCCTCGCAGCTGCTCGGCGGCGAGTGCGGCCGGCAGCCGGCTGGGGTGGCGTATGACGACGTTCAGCGTGGCCTCGCGTAGGCGTGGGTGGCGGGCGACGGCGTCTGACTTGGAGGCCATCCAGGCGCCGGTAGCGGCGAGCACCGTCTCTGCACGACGCAGTACGGGAAGGGCGCGTGTCGAGCCGCGATGGCCAGTCGTTGAGATCCCCGCGGCGGAGATCAGCACGAGGCGCTCCACCCGCTGTGGGAAGGAGATGGCGAGCTCGGCGGAGATGAATCCGCCCATCGAGTTGCCGACGACGGTGGCGGCGTCGATTTGCAGCTCGTCGAGCAGGCGGTCGAGCAGCTGTGCGTAGCCGGACATGGTGATCGGCTGACGTGGCATCGGCGAGTACCCAAACCCGGGTAGGTCGAGCGTCACCACGCGATGCTCGCCCGCGAGCACGGGTAGTTGCTCGAGCCAGTTGGCCCAGCAGCCGGAGAGGCCGTGTATGAACACCAGTGGAGCGCCGCTGGAGGCCCGCTCTGGTCCGATCTCGATCGTGTTGACGGGTTGCCCGTCGATTACGACCCAGCGCTGATGTGCACGCCAGTCGACGTCGAGCCACGGCGAGCGCCCGATGGGGCCGTAGGCGCCATGATCGGCTGTCTGGTGGTGTGAGCCGTTGCCGTTGCCGTTGGCGTGGACTTGGCTCCAATTGGCGGCGCCGTGGCTGTGCGACTGGAAGCTCATCACTTGAATGTACTCCAGCTGTGCTCGCCCGCTGGGTGCCTGGGGGAATCGTTGTATAGCTATGGTCTCAGCGCAAAGCAACACAGCGCCTTTGGCAGGCAGGCAGAGCAACGTACGCGGCGAACTACAGCTGGACAAATGAGTGTGATGACGCAGGAAGCGGCAGTGGAGGCAGGGGAGACCGTGCCAAGTGGCGCGTGGGTGCAGGCGCTCGCGCTGCTCCAAGACGACTTGCGCAGGCGCGACTCGGCGCCGCGAACGCGCCGTGCGTATGCGGTTGACCTGGAGCAGTTCGCGCGCTGGGCGGATGCTCGTGGGTTGTCCCCCGTGAGCGTCGATGCGAAGGCGGTGCGTCGCTATGTTGCGCACCTGTCAGAACGCACCCCAACCGGTCCTGGCGCCGCGCCGAGCACGGCTGCACGCAAGCTGGCCGCGTTGCGGGCGCTGTTCGCGAGCCAGCGCGAGCATGGTGTGATTGCCCACAACCCGGCTGATCTCGTCTCCACGCCACGTCGCTCCTCTTATTTGCCGCGTGTTTTGAGCGCTGGTGAGGCAGGACGGCTGCTGGATGGGATCCCAGCGTCCGATCCACTGGCGGTACGAGACGGCGCTCTGTTTGAGCTTGCCTACTCGTGTGGATTGCGGGCGGAGGAGATCGTGTCGTTGAGTTGTGCGGATGTGGATCACGACGGCGAGCAGCTGCGAGTTGAGGGCAAGGGACGAAAGACGCGCTTCGTACCGGTAGGCGAGCCCGCGATGGCAGCCGTGAGGCGTTATCTGGAGCGCGCCCGTCCGGCGCTGGCCGGTGCGGCCAGGGGCAGCGGAACGGATGCTCTGTTCTTGAGCAAGAGTGGCCGGCCGCTGGGCACGAGCGATGTGCGCAGGCGGCTGCGCACATGGACAACACGGGTTGGCGTCGCCGAGGGCGCCTCGCCGCACGCGCTGCGCCATAGCTTCGCCACGCACCTTTTGGATGGCGGGGCGGACCTACGCAGCATTCAGGAGCTGATGGGCCATGCGAGTGTGTCGAGCACACAGATTTACACTCGGGTAGAGTCCGCCAGGCTTAGAAGTGCCTATGCGCGCAGTCACCCTCGGGCGTGATTGAGAAGCCCAACCGCCCCTAGGGGGGATGGAACCCTGGAGACGAACGTCAAACCGATAGAGCTGCGCGAACTGTGGCGGCGCTATAAGAACGAAGGGGACGCCCGTGTGCGCGAGCGTCTGGTCGTCGCGTACTCGCCGCTGGTCAAGTACGTCGCCGGGCGCACAGCCGCGGGGCTGCCCCCGCACGTGGAGGAGGCCGACCTGATCTCCTATGGGCTCGTCGGCCTGATCTCAGCGATCGAGCGCTTCGATCTGTCACGGGACATCAAGTTCGAGACGTACGCGATCATGCGCATCAAGGGTGCGATCATCGACGAGCTGCGCTCGCTCGACTGGGTGCCGCGTAGCGTGCGTGCGCGTGCGCGCGAGGTCGAGCGAGCGAACGCAAAGCTCGAGCATACCCTCCAGCGCGCTCCCACCGACGCGGAGCTGGCAGCCGAGCTTGGCATCACGGTTGATGAGCTGAACGAATCGCTGCTGGCGATCTCCCATTCCTCGATCGTCGCGCTGGACGAGCTGTGGAGCGTCTCTGACGCGAGCGGCGATCAGGTGTCGCTGATTGACACAATCGAGGACCCTGGAGCTCCCGACCCAGCGCGGGCACTTGATGTGGGCGACCTCAAGGACAGGATCGCCGACTCGATCGCCAAGCTTCCTGAGCGCGAGAAGCTCGTGATCGCGCTCTACTACTACGAGAACCTCACCCTCCGAGAGATCGGCGAGGTGCTGGGCGTGACCGAGTCGAGGGTTTCGCAGATGCACACCAAGGCGGTTTTGCGCCTCAGGTCGAGGATGCAAGAGGAGTCCTTCGACGACTGACCTGGCGTCCGATAGCCGGCGCCATACTGCGTCCTCGGCGGCTCGCGTGCATAGCACGCCACGCCGGGCGGGCGGGCATCAATTAACGTCTGGCTTGGCTTTCGAACGCCAGGCCGCTATGTCGTCCTTCGACGATTAATTCGTCTGATTGTGTGGTTAGTGCCGCACAATCAGAAGCATTGGATCAAGCGCCTCGAACGGGAGGGCTGGATGTTTGGGAGGGGTGGGAACCACCAGGTCAAGATGACCAAGCCCGGCCACCGGCCGATCACGCTCCCCGAGAACAAGCGTCGCGTATACACAAAGGGCTTTGAGGCGCAGCTACGGCGCGAGGCCGACCTAAACGACGAGATCACCTGAGTCGATACGTATCCTGGAGCCAATGACCGCGATCAAGGATCTGCACGTCAAAGTCCGCCACGAGGACGAGTCACTCTGGGCGACGGTTGATGAGTTTCCGGGGGTGTTCGCCACAGGCGACAACCTGGACGAGCTTCGGGAAAGCCTCGAGGAGGGTATCTCGCTGGTGCTCGAACTGCCCAACGGAGGAGTTCCCACTGTGACTCTCCGGCACTTGCGTCTGCCGCCGGCTGAGACCACAGCCAGGGCCGAGCTGGTTTACGCGTGACGCCCTCTTCGTCTGCGTTCAGTTTCGCTCGAACCTCCCAAGTCTGAGCAACAGGAGCTCCTCGAGCCAACGCATACGCTGGCTCAAGGCAGGGCCGCATGCGGCCCTGCCCGGACGGCGCATGCGCCGTCCGTAGCCAAGCCGCATGCGGCTTGGCCTGGGGTCGCACATGTGAGACCCCGCTGGTGGGCACATGTACCCACCAGAACAGCAACGCACGCATCCGCACTGTTGATCTTCGGCACTGCTCGTGTCGAGCGCTGCTGGGTGGAGCACCGCACTGTTCCGCCTACTGGCGTTGAGAACCACTGGCGCCGGTGGCCGAGCGGCGTTATCGTGGCTGTACCCAGCCGAAGGAGATACTCATGCACCCCCCAGCGGATCGAATTCGCAACGTGGCCCTCGTCGGACATCGAGGGTCGGGGAAGACTGCGCTGCATGAGGCGCTGCTGTTCGAGGCTGGCGTGACGAACCGGTTGGGGTCCGTTCCCGATCACACGACCGTGTCGGACTCCGACTCCGACGAGCAGGCACGGCAGATGTCGATCTCCACCACGCTTAGCTCGTTTGCGTGGCAGGGGCGCAAGATCAACCTGCTGGACACCCCCGGCGAGCCGAGCTTCGTGGCGGATGCGCTGGGCGCCTTGCGGGTTTGCGAGTCGGCCGTGTTCGTGATCAACGCGGTCATGGGCGTAGAGGTCTCGACCACACGCCTGTGGGCACGTGCCGCTGAGCTTGATATCGCACGAATGCTGTTCGTGAACATGCTCGACCGCGAGCGCGCGGACTTCTTTCGCACGCTCGATCAGCTCAAGCGGGCGTTCGGCCCTCATGCGGTCGCCACTGAGATACCGATCGGTGTCGAGCACGATATCGAAGGGGTGATCGACCTCATCGACATGAAGGCCTACCGTCAGGACAGCGCTGATCGTGGGGGCTGGAGCGAGATCTCCATCCCCGATGGCGAGGCCGCCCGCGCGCAGGAGTATCGGGAAAAGCTCATGGATGAGGTATGCGAAGTCTCCGATGCGCTCATGGAGCGCTACCTGGAGGGCCAGGAGGTCTCCCACGAGGAGATCGTTGGTGCACTCAAGGAGGGCACCAACCACGGCAAGATTTTCCCCGTCGTGTGCGGTGTAGCGACCAGCAATCTCGGCACCACGCGACTGTTGGACGCGATCGTCGAGGATCTGCCCTCGCCCGTCAAGCACGGCGCGCTAACGGTCGGCAACGTCGAGCTCAGCGCCGACGAGAGCGGCCAGCTGTTCGCATACGTGTTCAAGACCAGAGCCGACCCGTTCGCCGGACGGATCAACCTGCTGCGCGTCTACCAAGGGGTGCTGAGCGCCGACAGCCAGGTCCTCAACACGCGCGCACACGTCAAGGAGCGAATCGGCCAGCTGATGGTGTTCGCCGGCAAGGACGTGGAGCACGTGCAGGAGTTCGGCCCCGGCGACATCGGTGCGGTAGCCAAGCTCAAGGAGACTCGCGCCGGCGACTGGCTGGCCGGTTCGGGGATTCGAGCGGAGCGAGTGTCTCCCGGTTCGGCCGCCCAGGACGAACCGATCGACATGCCCGCGCTGAAGCTCCCTTCGCCTGTCATGGCCTTTGCGGTCGAGCCCAACAGCCGCGGCGACGAGGACAAGGTGCTCTCATCGTTGCGACGCCTGCAGGAGGAGGACCCGACGATCGACCTGCACCGCGATCAGCAGACCGGCGAGCAGATCGTCGCCGGGCTCTCCCAGGTGCACGTCGAAGTGATCGTCGATCGCCTGCGCACGCGCTTCGGCGTGGAGGTCACACTGAAGCCGCCGCGCGTGCCCTACCGCGAGACGATCCGTGCCGTCGCCGCCGCGCACGGCCGCCACAAGAAGCAGTCCGGCGGGCGCGGCCAGTTCGGCGACTGCCACATCGAGATAGCGCCGTTGGGCGACCACGCTCACCCCACCGGCTTTGAGTTTGTCGACAACATCAAGGGTGGCGTCATCCCCGGCTCGTTCATTCCCGCCGTCGAGAAGGGAGTGCACGAGGCAATGGAGAGCGGCGTGCTGGCCGGCTATCCAGTCAAGGGTGTGCGTGTGCGCCTATTCGATGGCGCGCACCACTCCGTCGACTCATCCGAGATCGCCTTCAAGCTCGCCGGTGCGCAGGCGATGAAACAGGCCCTCGCGCTCGCCGACCCGGTGCTGCTCGAGCCGATCATGCAGGTCACGCTGTCGGTTCCAGAGGCATGCGTGGGTGATGTGATCGGCGATCTCAACGGCCGTCGCGGGCGCCCGCAGGGCTTGGAGCCAGCCGGCGCCATGACCGAGATCAAAGCCGAGGTGCCGATGTCCGAGATGCTCACGTATGCGCCCGATCTGCGCTCCATCACGCAGGGCCAGGGCGACTACACGCTCGAGTTCCTGCGCTATGAGGAGCTCCCCGCTCACCTCGCCCAGAAGGTCGTCCAGGAGGCAGGCGAGCAGCGATCCCAGGTGCACGTCTAGGCAGCGGTCATTGCCCTGGGGCGCAGCGCCAGCTAGTCTGGTGGGCCGATGGCCACCCGCACAATCGTCACATCACAGCCAGACGTTGAGTGCGAGGTTTGCGAACGACGGCTACTCCGTGGCGAGCAGCCGGACGTTTTTCTTGCTGCTGGACGCCGTCGGATCGTCTGCGAGCTATGCGCCCCACGGGCTGCCCATGAGGGCTGGATGCGCGAGACCGACAGCCATTCTGTGAGCCTGCCGCCAATGCGCTCGCGGCGCGGGCGCAGCTTCTTCGATCGCTTGCGCCAGGTGACCAAGCCGCCCGGTGAGGCTGCTGGTGAAGCGCCCGAAGTAGCGTCAGCGAGCGGACAGCAGCCAGAGCAGCAGTCCTATGACCTGTTCGACGGCTACACCAGTGCCGGTGTCGAGCCCGTTGCCGCTAGGCCCGCGCAAGCGGACGCGCAGGAGACTGAGAACGGCTATCGCGAGGCTCACGCCCGCGAGGTGGGCGTGAGCGGCGTGATGGACTGGCAACAAGTCGCTGTGCCCGCCGCCTCAGAGACAGGACCCGCCCCGGAACCACCGTCCGAGTACGTCCAAGAGGCGATCGCCGTGTTCAACGCGAGCGAGTTCCCCCGCCGCGTCGCCGGCGTCACCCGCTCACTAGGGGCGCCGCTCGTTAACGTCCGCTCCGCCGAGCACCTTTCCAGCGTCGTCTCGATCGTCGTTGCCTGGGAGCTCTGCTGGTATCGCTACGAGGTCGACCTCAGCGAACCTGTAGTCGAGGCCCAAGTGATCGCCCAAGGTACCGAGCTAGCCGAGCTAGCCCGTGACGATCGTCGCCCCAACGCCAGCGCCGGCGAGTCAGGCAAGCTCGAGCTCACAGCGGTGTGACGATTCCGTGTGCTCCGCTTGCGTATTGGCGCGCGCGGAGTAAGATCGACGCACGATGATCTACTGCGTGGTACCAAGACCACTAGCCGACGAGCTGTATCCCAAGCTCGTACAGCACTACAGCGACGACGAGAACGTCACCGTAATCGTCGACCGGCGTGAGTTCGACCGGCGGGCCCGCTACGCCCGCTCGAGCGCGTCAGCCGGCGGGGATGCAACGCAGCGCCGCATCGTGCGCGACCGCCGTCGTGCGCGTGTGCCCGGCGATCTGCTGCCGCTCGCGCAAGCATCCTAAGTCGGCTGCGGCCGCCGCCCATCGACCCTCGGACCACGCGGGGGCACGCTTTATCGTGCGCCAAACAGCTTCGTCCCCGGCGAGCTGCATAATCCAGCCGCAATGAAGCTGATCATCCACGTAGACGGAGGCGCAAGAGGCAACCCCGGCCCAGCGGCCGCCGCATGCGTACTCAGCACCCCCACCGGCGAGGTCGTAGACGAGCAGGCCGAGCTGCTGGGCAAGGTCACCAACAACGTAGCCGAGTATCGAGCCCTACTACTCGGCCTAACACGAGCGCGCGAGTTGGGAGCAACCGAAGTAGACGTAGTCGGGGACTCCGAGCTAATAGCCAAGCAGGTCAAAGGTCTCTACAAGGTCAAGCACCCATCAATGCGCCCGCTGTACATGGAAGCAATGGAAGCCTTCAAGCACTTCCAGAAGTGGTCCATCCGCACGGTGCCCAGAGCCCAGAACGCAGAAGCCGACGCGCTGGTAAACGCGGCATTGGATCAAGCCGCCGCAGCCTCCCGCTGAGCCATCGCGCAGCGTTGCCTCAACGCAAAGGCTGCGCTGATTTGGCAATCCCCAGCATCTGTGCATTGGTGAGTTCCTCGAGCAAGGTGTTGCTAAGCCAGTAGAGCACGTGTTTGGAGACCCACCCAACGATGTGGATGTGGGAGCCGTCTTCGACGATTTTGTATTCGATGCCGCCGACGTTCTCTGAGCGAGAGTGCGCGAACAGCGGTGGCCCCAGCCAGTCGGTTGCCTCGAAGTCGTAGTAGCCGCCGATTATGTTCTGCTGCCAGACGATCACGTATGCGTGGTGTGGTCTACCGTGCTCGTCCTTGAGCGTGTACGCGCGCACCATCTGCTGTTCGGCCGGGCCGGTCTGCAGCGTCGGGTACAGGGGACGGAAGGGCACCGACAGCGATTCTTTGACTAGTTCGTCCTCGCCGCTAGAGGATGTCGGGTAGAGCCCGATCGCAGCCGGCGAGACGCTGTGGCTCGAGTGGTGGTGATGGTGGCTCGAGCTGTGTCCGCTGGAGGAGTGAGATGTCGACAGATGCGTGTGTTCACCGTCGTTGAGGAACGTGTTGAGGGTCTGCTGCTCGAGTTCTGGAGACGAGGTCACGTAGTCGCCGCCCCCAGGGACCTGGTCGTCGATGTTGGTCGTGAGGAACTTCACCTGGCGTAGCGGCTTGGTCTGTGAGAACGCCACTAGCTTGCCGAGTAGGATCAGCTCGCTCGCCGACGCGGGGAAATTCGTCCTGATCGCGTGCCCAACCGCTTTCGCCACATTTTCGATCTGCCCGAGCTCGTTGGCCGGGTTGAGCTGCTCGCGCAGGTCGCGCAGGAAGTCCTGCTGGCGGGCGACGCGCACGAGGTCATCGTCGGTGTGGCGGTAGCGGACGTAATCCAGCGCGTTTTCGTAGCAGAGCTTCTGGTAGCCGGGCTGCAGGTTGATCGACGTGTAGTCCGTTTCCGTGGTGCCGACGTTCTCGTTGTAGTAGCGATGGTCGACCATCACGTACGCGCAGCCGAGCGTGTCGACGACTTTGATGAAGCCGGAGAAGTTCACATCGACGATGCCGTTCAGCTTCAGCGACGGGAACACTTCACGCTTGATCGTCTCCGCGGCGAGCACGCTCGCCTCGTTGGAGCCGCCGACCTGGCTGCCGAGCGTATAGGCGGCGTTGATCTTTTCCTGGGTGTAGACCTGGCCCGACGGCATGGTGATGTTGACCATCAAATCGCGCGGGATCGACAGCACCGACGTTTGCCCCTGTGAGGGGTCGAAGCGCACCAGCAGGATCGTGTCGCTGTGCGGCGATGCGTCGCGTTCGCTTTCGTTCTTGGAGCCCGTGCGCCGGTCCGAGCCGAGGATCAAGAACGTCTGCGGGCCGCCCCCGTATTCCTGCGTGAGCAGGCCTTTCGGCGCGCTGATGTGGCTGAGTTCAGGGAACACCTGGTGGGCGATGCTCGAGACCTCGTTCAGCGCGACGGTGGCCGTCGCGGCGCCGCTCAGCCCCACGATCACCACGCCGGCGATCAGGAAACGCTTCCACATGCTCCACATCAGTGAAGGCCCACCCTTGTCATTCATGGTGTCTGGGTACGTAGCAGCTCATAAAAGCCCGAGGGTAGGCTGCGCAGCACCCCTCAGCCTGCGGCTTGCGGGTGCGGCGCGGTCGCTGCAGGGTAGCGAGCCGATCGGAGCACACGCGCCGCTATGGCGGGTACGCTCGGTCGGTGCTCAGCCCCCGCAACCGAGAGCTTCTCGGCCTTGTGCCCTCGGCGCTGCTGGTCACGGGCGGCTTCACCGCGATCTTCATCCAGGCCCAGAACAACACTTCTCAGGCCGCCACCAACGTCACGTTCAACCACATCTCGAGCGTCTCGCTCAGTTACGGCGCCCTGTTCCTTGCGCTATGCATGGCGGCGCACCTGGTAATCCGCTTCGCGCTACCGCACGCCGATCCGTACCTGTTCCCGCTGGTGGCCGTGCTCGCGAGCGTCGGGATCGTGATGGTGTACCGCATCGAACCGGTGCTCGCCCGCCAGCAGGCGCAGTGGATGGTGCTCGGGCTGGTGCTGTTCGCGGCGACGATCCTCGCGCTGCGAAAGCGCGGGGTGGGGGTGCTCGAGCGCTACCGCTACACGATCGCCGCAGTCGGCATCGGCATGACGGTGCTGCCCCGTATCCCCGGCATCGGCGAACAGGTCAACGGCGCCTACTTGGACATCCACATCGGCAGCGTCTCCTTCCAGCCCGCCGAGCTCGCCAAGATCGCGATCGTAATCTTCCTCGCCAGCTACCTGCGCGACAACCGCCAGATACTGGTGACAGCGGGGCGGCGTGTGCTCGGGCTGACGATCCCGCCGATGAAGCAGTTCGGCCCGATGCTGATCGTCTGGGGCGCGGCGATGATGACGCTGCTGCTCACCGACGAGCTCGGCACCTCACTGATGTTCTACGGCGCGTTTCTCGCATTGCTGTACGTGGCCACCGGGCGCTTGTCGTTCCCGCTGATCGGGATCGCTCTGTTCGCCGTCGGTGCCTGGTATCTCACCGGCCATGTCAGCCATGTGCAGGCCCGCGTGCAAGCGTGGGAACACCCCTTCAACGAATTCCTCTACCACCGTGAAGTTGGCGGCAGCTACCAGCTGGCGCAGTCGCTGTTCGCGCAGGCCGATGGCGGGCTGCTCGGCACGGGCTTCGATCGCTCGCTGCTGCAGTACCCCTACGAACTGGCCAACCATCACATCGTTCACCGCTCGATCCTGCCGGTGCCCGAAAGCGACATGATCTACGCGGTCATCGTCGACGAGCTCGGCTTGGTGGGCGCGGCGGCGCTCCTTGGGGTCTATCTGATGCTAATCGCCCGCGGCTTGAAGACAGCCGTGCTCGCGCGAGATTCCTTCTCCAAGCTGCTCGCTACAGGGCTGTCGTTCGTGGTCGCCTTGCAGGTGTTCGTGATCGTTGGCGGCGTCACGCGTGTGATCCCGCTCACCGGTGTGACGTTGCCGTTCGTTGCCTATGGCGGTTCCTCGGTGGTGATGAACTTCGTGCTCGTCGCCCTGCTGCTCGTGGTCTCCGACCGCGCGCGGCGGCCTTTCGAGGGCCGCGCCCGCTCGTAGAAGCTCGCACCCACTGACCACCGCAGACGTGCCCACAGGCCACCGCAGACGTACCTAAAGGCCACGGGCTCAGGCATCCCACAGGCGCTGGCATACGCAGGTGAGCTCGCGGTGCCGTCGAAGAAGTCGGTTGCGATGCTGAGCACCACGAGCACCCATGCGGCGCCCCGCATGTCCATCAGGGCCCAGCGAACGTCCGCCTACACGGGCTATCGAGATCTGCTCGAGGGGGGAGTGCTGGCCGAGCAGTTCTGCTCCCCCGCCGGCTGGCAGCGGCGTCCGTGGCTCGAGCGCCTGCGGCGCGCGCTGATCGACGACCTGTTCGTATTGCACTTCCAGCCGATCATCTCGCTCGAGGATGGGCTCGTCTCCCACCACGAGGCATTGCTGCGGCTGGCCGACGAACCCGGTGAGCTGATCGCGCCAGGCAACTTCCTTCCTGCCGCCGAGC
>DATHLT010000189.1:0-2128 GCA_035487855.1 Solirubrobacteraceae bacterium | reverse complement strand
GCCGCGCGGCGCTGGAGCTGGCCGCGAAGATGGGCTTCTCAGAGCCGGAGGTAGTCCACTACGAGCAGCTGACGGACGGCTACACGTACTTCGTGATGTTCGGCAAGTGCACGCAGACGGTGGATTTCGAGGTGCTGCAGGGCGAGGGCTTTGACATCGAGTACATGAGCGAGGACGAGATCGAAGCGTTCGTGCACGAGCACCTTGGGCGCAAGATCGTGGTCGTAGGCGCAAGCACGGGCTCAGACACGCACAGTGTGGGGATCGACGCGATGCTCAACCTGAAGGGCTACCACGGTCACCATGGCCTGGAGGGCTACCGCTCGTTTGAGACGTACAACCTCGGTAGCCAGGTGCCCAACAGCGTGCTGTTGGCGAAGGCGATGGAGGTGGGCGCCGATGCGGTGCTCGTATCACAGACGGTCACGCAGCAGAACTTGCACGTACACAACCTGACAGAGCTCGTGGAGATGGTGGAGGCGGAGGGGGTGCGGGGTCGCATGATCCTCGCGTGCGGCGGGCCGCGGGTGTCCAACGAGCTGGCGAAGGAGCTGGGCTACGACGCGGGCTTCTCCAAAGGCACCGAACCGCAGCACCTGGCGACGTTCATCGCACGCGAGCTGGCCGCGCGCGTGTCCGCGCCCAGCTGAGCCGATGACGCTCGCCGAGCTGACCAGCTCTGACCGGCGTTTGGCGCTGGTTGGGCTGGCCAAGAACACGGGCAAGACGGTGGCGCTGGCGACGCTACTAAGCGAGCTGCAGGCGCAAGGCCGACAGGTAGGTGTCACCTCCGTGGGGCGCGACGGCGAGGAGCATGACGTGATCGACTCGCGCATCTCAAAGCCACGCGTGTACCTGCCCGCCGGCAGCATCGTGGCAACGACCGACGGGCTGCTGCGGGCAAGCACGATCCCGCACGAGCTGCTCGAGGAGCTGGACGTGCGAACGCCGCTTGGGCAGGTGCTGATCGCGCGCCTGCACGGCGACGGCGCGATCGAGGTCGCGGGACCGAGCGCCGCGGCAGATGTGCGCGCGGCCGCCGATGCGATGCTCGTGCACGGGGCCGATCAGGTACTGATCGACGGGGCGATCGATCGCCGTGCTGCCTCATCGCCGGCAATCGTGGACGGCCTGCTGGTGTCCACGGGCGCCGTGCTTAGCAATGACCTCAACGAGGTCGTCTTACAAACGAAGGACGCAGTGGACCTCGTGCGCCTGCCTCGCGTGGACGACGCGTCAGAGATCGGCCAACTGCTGCGGGAGCTGTCAGCACCACACGCCGAGGACGCATCGCTCCTCGGCAATGCTCCCGGCTCTAGTCTCCGCGAGACGGCTGGCACCGGCAGGACGAGCTTTCTCATAGGGGAGGATCTCGAGCCCACCTCGCTGCCACCGCGCTTCGTGCTGACGAGCGAGGCGGAGCAGATCGCGGAGGAACTCGATGCCAACCCAGACGCCCACTGGCTGCTCGTCGGTGGAGCGCTCCCGGACAGGTTCCTGCGCAGCCTGTTGCACCCGGTTCACCATCGGCGGCGGGAGCTCGTGCTGGTGGTGAGCGACCCCACAAAGGTGTTCCTATGGAAACGCGGTCCCGAGTGGTACCGACGCCAGGGTGTGCAACTGCAGGTACTCGAGCGCGTTGAGCTGCAGGCACTCACCGTCAACCCGCTGGCCCCTCAGTCGCACCAGTTCAACTCGGCGCGCTTGCGGGCGCTGCTCGGCGAGGCGATCCCAGGAGTGCCCGTCTTTGACGTGCTGGATGCGGACTACCCAGGTGCACGCCAGCCGGCGTCCACAGTGAGCCACGAGCGCTAAGCGCACACCGCCGGAGCGAGTAGGAGACACGCGCAGGCCCATACAGCGCCGATTCTGTACCTCTGTGCTCCGCCTCGCGCCGACGGGTACGCGAGCGCTGCGATTGGAGGCATCTGAACAAACGTCGCGATTCGTCTCCAGCTGAGATAGTCGACGACCGCGCGATCTTCCCGTTACGGAACATCGAGCTGTGCAGGGGTATGCCCAGCGCGGCTGGCGTGCGTGCGGGGATGCGATCGATGGCTGACACAACCCGTGCTTGACCGCGACGCGGCACATCGAGATAGTGGCCGCTGGTCAGCCAACCGACGAC
>DATHLT010000188.1:0-20002 GCA_035487855.1 Solirubrobacteraceae bacterium | reverse complement strand
TCATCCTCCAAGCTTGCCAAGAACCGCCGACAGCTCGCGTTCCAGGTCGGCCTCTGTGCCGTCGTTGCGGACGACGAAAGTCGCGCGCTGCGCCTTCTCATCCTGTGAGAGCTGCCGTGCCGCACGCTCATCCACCGCGGCGTGGCCGCGCACCGCGGCGCGCTGCTGACGCACCGACTCATCGGAGATAACCGCGATCGTGGCGTCATACATCTGCTCGAGACCAGCCTCGAACAGCAGCGGCACCTCCACGATGGCGGCCGGCGGTGGCGGTTGCTTGGCGCGGGCCTGCTCGAGCCAAACCGCAACGCGGGCGCCAACGAGCGGCCACACCTGGCTCTCGAGCCACTTCCTGTCCTGATCCGTGGCAAACGCGCGACGAGCCACAGCCGCGCGATCAACCACTCCCCCGGGCGCTACCTCAGCGCCGAAGCGCGCGAGGACCGCGTCGCGCAGCTGCCCGCCTTCATAGAGCTCATGCACGACCGCGTCGCTCGAGATCACCTCTGCTCCGAGCCGTCCCAGCGCTGCCAAGGCAGTCGACTTGCCCGAACCCATGCCGCCGGTGAGCCCGACGAAGGGAACCGTCCGCTCCACCGTTCCGGAGTGGCTCAGGCCGCGTCAGTCCTGCTGAGCGGACTCGGCCGTCGGCTCGCCGCCGTCAGCCTCGCCATCCACCGAGGCGGACTGCTCCGCGGGTGCGCTCTCGGCGGCCGGCATGGCCTCCGCGACCGCGTCAGCGACCTCGGGGGCGCCGGCGAGTTCCTCGACAGCTTCAGTCTCGACCGTCTCATCGACGGCCTCTGCGACCTCGATCGCCTCCGCTACCTCCGCCACAGCCTCAGCGGTAGCCTCGGTGACAACCTCCGCCACCAGCTCGCCTTCGCCTTCCGTCAGCTCGGCTGAGCCTTCAGCGAGCGGCTCCGGAGCCGGTTCGCCGGGCCGCGACACGGGCAGGATCTGGTCCTCCACGCGCTTGGCCGACAGCGACAGGCGGCGGCGCTCAGAGTCGATCTCGAGGATCTTCACGCGAATCTCATCGCCCGGGTGGACGATCTCGCGCGGACTCTCCACATGGTGCGGGGCAAGCTCTGAGATGTGGACAAGGCCCTCGACACCATCGAGGATCTCCACGAATGCGCCGAAGGTGACCACCTTGGTCACCTTGCCTGCCAGCTCATCGCCGACGTTGTAGGTGTCGACGATTCGCTGCCACGGGTCCTCTTGGGTCTGCTTGAGACCCAACGAGATACGCTGGCGGTCACGGTCGATATCCAGCACCTTGACCTTGACCGTGTCTCCAATCGTGAGAATCTCGCTCGGGTGGTTCACGTGCGACCAGGAAAGCTCGGAGATGTGGATCAGGCCGTCAATGCCGTCGAGATCGACAAACGCACCGAAGTCAACAATGTTGGAGATCTGCCCTTCCACAACCAAGCCGGGCTGCAGACGGTCGAGGATCTGCTGGCGAACCTCCTTGCGCTCCTCCTCGAGGACCGCGCGACGGGAGAGCACAACGTTGTTGCGCGAGCGGTTGAGCTCGATCACCTTGGTCTCGATCTTGGTACCCATGTATTCGTCGAGGTTGGGCACGCGACGAATATCAACGAGTGAAGCGGGCAGGAAGCCGCGGACACCGAGGTCGATGATCAGCCCGCCCTTGACGACCTCGATGACAGTGCCCTCCACAGGCTCGCCGGACTCGGCCGCTGTTTCTATCCGCCGCCACGCTTTCTCGAAGCGGGCGCGCTTCTTGGACATGATCAGGCGGCCGTCCTGATCCTCCTTGGTCATGACGATGGCGTCGACCTCCTCGCCGAGGTGCACCTCCTCGTTCGGATCGACCGCCTTGCGAATCGAAAGCTCGTTCGCCGGGATGACGCCCTCGGACTTGTAGCCGATGTCTACGAGCACCTCGTCCTTGTCGATCCGGACGACGTGGCCGGTGACGACCTCGCCCTCCTCGATCGCCCGGAAAGTGGCGTCGTAGTTGGGCACGATCTGGCCGTCGACTTCGAGCAAGAGCCCGTTCGACCCGTCGACCACGCGGGCCTGAGGATTCTCCATCATTGTTTGCACCGGGCGAAGCGTAGCGCAGCCGTATCATTGCCGGGCACATGCCTGTTCGAGCGACCAAGCGGGGAGAACAGCGAACCCCGTTGGAACGGGACTGTGACGTGCTTATTTGCGGTGCCAGCTTCGCCGGCCTGGCGGTTGCCCGAGAGCTCGCCGGCGCGGGCGCGAGAGTACTCGTGGTCGATCGCTATGAGCTCGGTGAGCGTCAAACCTCAGCATGCGCGATGCCGACGAAATGGCTGCAGGCGCTTGATCTGATGAGCTCCTGGCGCCAGCGCTTCGAGGAGATCGTCGTGCACACGCCGTTTCGGACCGCACACTGGCAGCTGCCGTGGTCGTTCTCCACATTCGACTACCGCGAGCTGTGCTCGCTGCTGTGGGAGCAGTCCGCGTCTACGGAGATCGAACTCGAGACCGCCACCGTGACGGGCCGCGACGGCCATACCGTCCACACCGACCGCGGTGAGCTGCGTGCCCCACTGGTTGTCGACGCGCTCGGCTGGCGCCGGGTCCTCTCCAACTCCACGCCGATCCAGCCACCGAACGCACGACTCTCACGCGGCCTGGAGGTCCACCCCGAGGGATCAGGCGATCAGATGGAGCTGTGGATCGATGCCGGCTACATCCGCGCTGGATATGGCTGGAGCTTCCCTGCCAGCGATGAGGTCCGCATCGGCATCGGCTCCTTCTGGCCATCCCACCATGTCAAGGAGCCCACCGTGCGGCTCGCCGACGACCTCGACCTGCCCCCGCACGGCTACCAGGGCAACTGGATTCCCCACCAGCTGCGCGACGCGATCGAGGACGACGTGTTCTTCGCGGGCGATTCCGCCGGCCATTGCCTGCCGCTGACCGCCGAGGGCATTCGCACAGCGCTTTACTTCGGCCTGGCATGCGGGCGCGAGCTGCGCACGGTGCTCGACGGTCGCAGCACCCGCGAGCAGGCGCTCGCCCATTACGGCGCGTTCTCGGACTCGCATCGGCGCAAATACACCTGGCTGCTGAACGTGCAGCGCGCCGTTGGGCAGATGACACCGCGTCGCGCCCTCACGACGATCGTCCGTGGCTTTGAGAGCCGCCGGCTCGCCACCTGGACATTCGAGCACTACTTGGCGATCGCGCCGCCTGAGTTCGTCGCGGCAGGGCCGAGCGCGTCCTCCCGGACGCGCAAGCAGCTGACGGCCGCCGCTGCTCGCTGAACGGCCGCTCAGGCCACCCTGCGCAGCTGCGGCGTGGCGCTTGCCAGCGCCGCCAGCGCGAGCCGCCCGGCCTCTACCCCGCTTGCCCAGGCGACCTCCGCCAACAGGCCCGGCGCGGCGACCATGTCACCTGCGAGGAAGACGTCATCGCCGCGATCGACGGCCGGTCGGTCGCGCCAACTGCTGCCCGGCATGTCGAGTGCTCCGCTGCGCCCATCCATCACCTGACGGCGCCGCCACGTCTCGCGCTCGCGCCATTCCGTCAGGGAGCCATCCAGCAGTGCCTCCAGCCGTGCAGCCGCACGCTCGACATCCTCCCCGGGACGAATCGGCATCTGCGCCTGCACGAGCTCCTCGCCGGCAGGCGCGAGCGAGGAATCAGGCGCGGAGAAACGCTCGATCCAGCCCGCCTCGTCCAAATCGGACACCACGAACGGGTCGCCGCGGCGATGACTGAGGCCGAGATCCAGGCACACGGTGTGCCCGCTGGTCCACGCGACGGAGTCATCCGCGAGCAGGCTGCGCGCCTGGCCCAGCTCCGTCGCCACGATCACCGGCGGATCCGGCAGCTGATCGACACGAGCCCCGGTCGTGATGTCCACGCCCAGATCGATGGCGCGCGACTGGAGTGAGCTCACCAGCGCACCCCAGCCACCAATCGCGTAGCGCGCCGCCGGCGGTGGGCTCAGAAGCCTGACCGTACGCTTCCACACGAACGCCGCGGACAGCTCGCCAGGGTCGTGGTGGAAGGTGTACACCCCTGCCGCCGACGACAGCATCGCCGCGGTTCGCTCATCGGTGTGCTCGGTCGCCCACGTACGGAAGTCAAGATCGACAGGTGCCTCGCGACCGCGCAGCCGCAGCACAGCGGGAAGCGCGCTGAGGGGCGGCGTGCGCCGGAACTCGCCCCGCCAGCGGACCTTGACGCCGGCCAGCGGCAGACCCGCATAGCGCGGTAGGAGCTTGCGGTCTGCCAACCACCGCCAGAAGGGACCGTCCTTGTAGAGCACGTGTGGGCCGAAGTTCGCCTTGTAGCGCCCTCCGCTGCTACGCGCTCGACCCCCCACCGCGCTGTGAGCCTCGAGCAGAGAGACATTCGCGCCGCCTTCGGCGCAGGAGATCGCCGCGGTGAGCCCCGCGAGACCACCCCCGACGATCGTAATGCTGCTGGTCGAGGTGTTCGTGCTCCGGCTTGGCAGGCTCATGGCGATCCTCCTGACGGTTGCTTACACCAGCACCGTACGAGAAAACTGGTCCGCTATACAGTTCCAGTAATGCTTGACTCAAAAGGGCCAGTTGTGGGGCCAGAGCTGCTCGTCGAACTCGACCGCACGAGCGAGCTACCGCTGCACGAGCAGCTGGAGAGCTCGCTGCGCGAGAACATCCGTCACGGTCGTCTGCCGGCCGGGACGAGACTCCCCTCAACACGCGGACTGGCCGCCGAGCTGGGGGTCTCACGCGGCGTGGTCACCGAGGCCTACGGCCAGCTAGGTGCCGAGGGCTATCTGGAAACCCGCCAGGGAGCAGCCGTGCGGGTCACCCGCGCGGCACGCGCCGCGGTCCCCCGCGCGCCGGCGCGATCGCTGCTGCCCAGCTTCCCCTATCACTTCCATCCGGGCCTGCCAGACCTCGCCGGCTTTCCCCGCGACCGCTGGCTGCGCTCGCTGCGCGCCGCGCTGGCCCAGTCGCCGCTGGACGCCGTGGGCTACGGCGACCCGCGCGGCGTGCCGCAGCTACGCGAAACGCTCGCCGACTACCTTGGGCGCGCCCGCGGCACCGCGGCGGACCCAGAGAACATGCTCGTCTGCACCGGCTTCATGCAGGGCTTCTCAATCACGTGCCGGTGGCTGCACGGCCAGGGGATCGACACGATCGCGATGGAGGACCCCGGCTGGCAGGTGCACCGACTGATCGCCGAACAGGCCGGGCTGGAAACGGTCCCTGTGACAGTCGACGAGCACGGCCTCAGCGTCGCTGCGCTGGCGGCCACCGATGCGCGTGCCGTGCTCGTTACCCCCGCGCACCAGTTCCCCACGGGCGTCGTCCTCAGCAGCGACCGGCGCGCGGCGCTGATCGAATGGGCCGAGGATGGTGAGCGGCTGATTATCGAGGACGACTACGACGCCGAGTTTCGCTACGACCGGGTCGCCGTCGGCGCACTGCAGGGTCTGGCATCCGAGCGAGTGCTCTACATCGGCTCGGCCAGTAAGCGCCTAGCACCAGCCATGCGCCAGGGCTGGATGCTGTTGCCGTCGTGGCTGGCCTGGCAACTGATCTCGGCGAAGGCGATCGAGGACGGCGGCTCAGAGGTCATCGGGCAACTTGCGCTTTGTGACTTCATCGAACGAGGCGAGCTCGATCGGCACGTGCGGCGTATGCGGCTGCGCTACCAGAACCGCCGTGAGGCGCTGCTGCAAGCACTCGCTCGCTGGTTGCCACAAGCGATACCCAGCGGCACCAATGCCGGGCTGTTTGAGCTCGTAGAGCTCCCCGAGGACGTGGACGAGCCTGCGCTACTCGCGGCTGGCGCGGCGCGCGGCGTCGGCATGGAGGGAATCTCCTGGCATCGTTTCACCCACGGCGGACCGCCAGGCCTGGTGCTTGGCTACGGCAACCTGCCGGAGCCGGCGATCGAGCACGGCGTTCGCCTCATCAGCGAGGCATTGGACTCGATCCAAAGCCGCTAACTGGACCTCGGCAGAGCCAGGTCCAGGCCATATCGTGGCGCTCCAGTGAGCGCGTATGAGTCATCCGGCACAGCCGAGCATGAAGACCCCGCTGAGTCGATTGTGACCGTGGGCCTGATCGCGTTCGCAGTCATCCAGTTGTTTCTAGCGCTGTGGATGGCTGCGAGCCCGCACAGCTTCTTTAAGGACGTCGGCCCGTTCGGCTCCTATAACCCCCACTACATCCGCGACGTCGCGAGCTTCTACGGCGCGATCGGCATCGGCCTGCTGATCGCCATCGGCCGCTCCGGCTGGCGCGTGCCTGTACTCGCGCTGACCTGCCTCCAATACACGCTGCACAGCGCCAACCATCTCGTCGACATCGGCAAGGCCCACCCCGCGTGGAATGGCTATTTCAGCTTCTTCTCGCTCGCGGTGGCGACGATGCTGTTGGCATGGCTGTGGCGCACCGCGGCACTGGAGGCGCGACCGTGAGGGTGTTCGTCGCCGGGGCCACCGGCGCGATCGGTCGCCCGCTGATGACGGCGCTGCTGACCAGCGGTCACGAGCCGATCGCGATGACGCGCTCTGCCGAGAGGGCAGACGCGCTGAGCGCCCGCGGAATCGAGGCGTGCGTGTGCGACGCCTACGACGCGCCCGGCCTCACACGCGCCATCGCCGAAGCGCGCCCGGATCAAGTCGTGCACCTGCTCACCGATTTGCCGCACGCGTTCAACATGCGCCGCTTCGAGCAGGAGACAGCGAGCACCGGACGTCTGCGCCGAGTCGGCACCGCCAACCTCATTGCCGCCGCAACCGCGGCCGGCGTGGAGCGGATCATCGCGGAGAGCATCGCCTTCACCTACGCGCCCGTCGGCGACTGGGTCAAGAGCGAGGACGCGCCGCTAGCGCTCGAGGCACTGCCCTCCGCGGCCGATCCCGTCGCCGATCTGGAGCGCCAGGTGCAAGCCGTCGGCGGCATCGTGCTCCGCTATGGCTGGCTATATGGGCCAGGCACCGCATATACCCGCGACGGGTCATGGGCACATGCGCTGCACCGCCGCCAACTTCCGATCATCGGCCAGGGCGCCGGGGTGTTCTCCTTCGTCCACGTCGAGGACGCCGCGAGCGCGACCGTGGCTGCGCTCGAGCACCGGGGCCCCGCGGTCTACAACGTCGTCGATGACGAGCCCGCACCCCTACGCGAGTGGGTCCCGGCGTTCGCCCAGGCGATCGGCGCACCGAAGCCATGGCATGCGCCCGTGTGGCTCGGCCGGCTCGCCGCCGGACGCCTAGCGGTAGAGATGCTCGGCGGGCTGCGCGGCGCCAGCAACGAGCGCATCAAGCGCGAGCTTGGCTGGCAGCCGCGATACGCGAGCTGGCGCGAGGGGTTTCAGACGGGGCTGGGTTGAGCCGGCACCACCCTGGGCGTCACTTGGCATCCAACCACGTGCGCCCGACGCCGATGTCCACACCGAGCGGCGGCTGGCGCTCGTCCCATACGCTGATCATCTCTCGCTCGATCAGCGCGCGTGCCGCATCGGCATCATCGGGCGGTCCTTCGAACAGCAGCTCGTCGTGAATCGTTAGCAGCAGCCGCGTCTCCAACGTCGACTCGGCCAAGGCGCCATGGGCGCGGACCATCGCCAGCTTGATGATGTCTGCGGCGGTACCCTGGATCACCGTATTGACCGCTAGGCGCTCGCCCAACGTGCGCACCTGGTAGTTGCGCGCACGCAGCTCGGGGATCTGACGTCGGCGCCCCCACAGGGTCGTCACATAGCCAGCCTCCTTGGCCTGCTCGATCGTCTCCGCAATGAACGCGGCTACGCGCGGGAAGCGCTCCAGATAGGCGTCGATGAACTCCTTGGCCTCCGCCCTGGGGATGTTCAGCCTGTCCGCGAGGCCGAAGTCGGAGAGGCCGTAGACGATCCCGTAGTTGATCATCTTCGCCTTCGAGCGCATCCCCGGGTCGATCGCATCCGCCTGCACGCCGAAGACCCGCGACGCGGTCGCCGTATGCACGTCCTCGCCGCGCTCGAAGATCTCCATCAGCACCTGCTCACCAGCGGCGTTGGCCAGCACCCGCAGCTCGATCTGCGAGTAGTCCGCAGAGATCAGGACGTTGCCATCCTCCGCCTCAAAACAGCCCCTGATCTCCCGCCCCAGCGACGTGCGTACCGGGACGTTCTGCATATTCGGGTTGGTGCTCGAAAGACGCCCCGTCTGCGCCACCGCCTGCAGGAACGTGGTGTGGATGCGCGAGCGCCCGTCGACCATCTCGGGGAGCACGTCCAGATAGGTCTTGATCAGCGTCGAGAGCTCGCGCCAGCGCTCGATCTTGGGAATGATCTCGTGCTCGGCGCGGATCGCCTGCAGCACGCGCGCGTCAGTGGAGAAGCCCGTCTTACCGCGGCGCTTACGCGAAAGCCTGAGCTTCTCGAACAGGATCTCCCCCAGCTGTTGGGGCGATGAGATCAGGAACTCCTCTTCGGCGAGCAGGAAGATGTCCTCTTCAAGGCTCGTGATCTCCGTGCGTACACGCCCAGTGATCTCCGCCAGGCGATCGAGGTTGAGCCTTACCCCCAGTAGCTCCATCTCGCGCAACACCGCCACCAGCGGCAGCTCGATCTCGCGCATCAGCCCATCGAGGCCACGCTCGGCGATCTGCTCACGCTGCCAGTCAGCCAGCGCACTGAGCATCACCGCAGCGGCCGCCGCCGGTGTCTCGATGTCGCTGGCGAGGCCGCGCTCCTCGCACAGCTCCGCGAACGGATAGCCGCGGCGGGCTGGCTCTAGCAGGTAGGCGCCAAGCAGCGTGTCGTGGACCAGCCCCGTGGGCACCTGGCCGAGCGCCTTGGCGTCGTGGACCACCACCGGGCGCTCCCCGCAGGCCAGCACCAGCGCCGCCGGATCGGCGCAGTCGCCGGCGAGGATCTCCCCGTCCGCGGCGACCGCGAAGCGCCACGGGGCACCCTCGGCGAACAACGCGCCCTCAGGCGCCTCATTGGCCTGCACGACTACGCACAGCTCGCTCTCGGGGCCGGCGAAGCGCGCGATGTCCTGCGGCGAGCCGGCCCGCACACGCGCCGTCAGGGTGACCTCAGCGGCCGCTACCGGCGCGGCGACGTCGGGGGCGCCGAGCGCCTCCTCCAGACGGCGCAGCGGGTCGCGCAGCTCGTACTCGCGAAAGACCTCGCGCACACGTGAGCGATCGGGCTCGCGTATCGCCTCGGCGGCGATGTCGAAGTCGACCGCCACGTCGCGCTGAACGGTCGCCAGGCGCTTAGACACGCGCGCGTCCTCAGCGTGCTCGATCAGGTTCTGTTTGCGCTTGGCGCCTTTGACCTCGTCGATGTGCGCCAGCACATCCTCGAGCGAACCAAAGCTCTGCAGCAGCTCGCTGGCAGTCTTGTCGCCGATCCCGGGAACGCCGGGGATGTTGTCGGAGGTGTCGCCCTTGAGACCGTAGAAATCAGGGATCAGCTCCGGCGGGATGCCGTAGCGGTCGATCACAGCGCGGCGATCGTAGATCTTCGTCTCGGTGATCCCGCGCGCGGTCGCCATCACCTGCACGAGACCCCGCTCGTCGATCAGCTGAAAGACGTCGCGATCGCCGGTCACGATCGTCACCGGCACCGGCGGATCCGCCCGCAGAGCGCGCTCGGTCAACGACGCGATCACGTCGTCGGCCTCGTAGCCCTCGACACGCACGTTGCTGTAGCCGAACGCCTCAACCAGCGGTTCCATCGCCGGCCACTGCTGCTTGAGCAGGTCCGGTCGTGAGCGCCGCTGCGCCTTGTACTCGGGGAACATCTTGGTGCGACCCGAGGTACCGGCATCCCATGCGACGACAGTTGGACACACGCCATACTCGGTCACGATCTTCACAAGCATCGAGGCAAAGCCGAAGATCGCATTCGTCGGCACGCCTGTCGAGGTCGCGATCGACTCGGGCAGAGCGAAGAACGCCCGGTAGACGAGACTCGGTCCGTCGATCAAAAACAGCCGCCCGCCCGAGGACGACGGGCGCGCCAGACCACGCGCAGCGCTCGTGGCGCTGGCGGTGGCACTGGCGATGGTCGAGCTGTCGGTGGGCACGCCTGAGCACTCTACGAGCCACGGCACACGATCGGCGCCCCGAGCGCGTCGCGGCAGGGGCACGTGCTCGATGGCGCATACCTCCTAACATCCCGTCCCGCCAACAACGGAGGAGCCCACCAGTGAGCGCGACCCCAAGCGCCCAGTACCGTCTCACGATCCGCGTAAAGCTCGATGACTCCCAGGGTCTCCTGGGACAGGTCACCAGCATCATCGGCGAGGCCGGAGGGATCGTGGGTGCGATGGACCTCGTCGAGGTCGACGGCAGTCACAGCCTGCGCGACGTGGTGGTCGACGCCTCCGGGCGCGACCACTGGGAGCAGATCCTGCACGCGATCGACGCGATCGATGGTGCCGATGTAATCGACACCACCGACCGCACCTTCCAGCTGCACATCGGCGGCAAGATCGAGCAGGCCAACCGGCACCCGCTGAAGACCCGCGATGACCTTTCGATGGTCTACACCCCCGGCGTTGCGCGTGTCTGCCGCGCAATCGCTGACGATCCAGACAAGGCCTTTCAGTACACGATCAAGCGCAACACCGTCGCGGTCGTCTCCGACGGCTCCGCGGTGCTCGGCCTCGGCGACATCGGGCCACGCGCGGCGATGCCGGTGATGGAGGGCAAGTGCTGCCTGTTCAAGGAGTTCGCCGGCGTCGACGCGTTCCCGATCTGCCTCGACACCAACGACACCGATGAGATCGTGCGCACCGTCGAACTGATGGCCCCCGGATTGGGCGGCATCAACCTCGAGGACATCTCCGCGCCGCGCTGCTTTGAGATCGAGGATCAGCTCAAGCAGCGCCTCGACATACCAGTCTTCCACGACGATCAGCACGGCACCGCTGTGGTCGTGCTGGCCGCGCTGCTGAACTCCGTCAAGCTGACCGGACGACGCCTGGAGGACCTGAACGTGTTGATCATCGGTCTCGGCGCCGCCGGGATCGCGGTCGCGAAGATCTTGCTCGCTGCCGGTATCAGCAAAATCATCGGGGCCGACTCGCGTGGTGTCGTACACAAGCAACGCGAGGACTACGTGGACGGCTCGATGAACAAGATCAAGCGCTGGTTCGCGGACGTCAGCAACCCCGACTGCCGAGCGGGCGCGCCGGCGGATGTGATCGACGGCACCGATCTGTTGATCGGTGTCTCCGGTGCGCGAGCGCTACCCGCGGAGGCGCTTGCGCGGATGAACAAAGACGCGATGGTGTTCGCGATGGCCAACCCCAACCCGGAGGTCAATCCCGAGGAGGCCGCGCCATACGTTCGCATCATGGCTACCGGGCGCTCCGACTATCCCAACCAGATCAACAACGTGCTCTGCTTCCCGGGCATCTTCCGAGGTGCCATGGACGTGCGCGCGCCCGCGATCACCGAGGAGATGAAGATGGCCGCCGCCGATGCGATCGCAGCGATCGTCGATGAGCGCGAGCTGCGCGAGGACTACATCATCCCCTCCGTCTTCAACCGTGACGTCGCCCCCGCCGTGGCCGCGGCCGTTGCCGAGCAGGCACGCGCGGCCGGCACCGCCCAGGCTGGGCAGCAAGTCGGCTTCGCTCCCGGCGAAACGCTCAGCGCCAGCTCCGGCACAGGTGGTTGACGAGCGCTTGTGAGAGGCTGAGCCAATGTGCGCCCTGCGCGTGACTGTCACAGGAGCCACCGGCCTGATCGGCGCGTCGCTGGTGGCTTCGCTGCTCGAGCGCGAAGCAGATGTGACCGTCCTAACGCGCGATCCCAAACGCGCACGCACGCGTCTGGGCGAGGTGGAGGCGATCGCCTGGGATCCGCTCGGCGAAGCGCCACTGTCGGCGGCGCTGGCGGGACGCGACGCGGTGATGCACCTGGCAGGTGAGCCGGTTGCACAGCGCTGGAGCACCAATGTCAAGCGAGCGATCCGCGAGAGCCGCACGATCGGTACTGGCAACCTCGTGGAGGGTCTGGCGAACGTAGTGGCAGCCGAGGGCTCCGCGGCAGCACCACGCACGCTGATCAGCTCATCCGCCATCGGCTACTACGGGGCCCACGGCGAAGAGCCACTCGACGAGGAGGCGCCGCCGGGCGATGACTTCCTAGCGAAGGTATGCATCGAATGGGAGGCCGCCGCGACGAGCGCTGGGCAGCGGCTCGGGCTGCGAACGGTGCAGGTGCGTACGGGCGTGGTGCTTGACCGATCAGGGGGAGCCCTCGGCAAGATGCTGCCTGCGTTTCGGCTAGGCGTGGGCGGCCCCGTGGCGGGAGGCCATCAGTTCATGTCGTGGATCCACGCGCAGGATGTCGTAGGGATGATGCTCGCGGCGCTGGACGACGAGCGCTGGAGCGGGCCGATCAACGCGACGGCGCCCGAGCCGGTCACCAACCGCGAGTTCTCAAAGACGCTGGGCAGCGTGCTGGGGCGCCCATCACTGCTCCCCGTCCCCGGCTTTGGGCTGCGCGTGCTGTATGGCGATATGGCCGAGATCGTCACCACCGGCGCGCGCGTGATGCCGGCCAAGCCGCTGGTGCTGGGCTATGAGTTCGCCCACCCTGCGCTGCACGAGGCGCTGCGCTCCGCGATCACCTCAGGTTCTTAGGCTGATGCGCCAACGCGCTCGCGAGCAGGTGCCGGGCGGTTCTGCGTCTCGATGATCACCCGGCAGGGCCGCTTGCTGAGCAGGTAAGCCGCGGTCGGCCCGATGCGCTGCTCACCCGCGGGAGCATGGATCGTCGACCAGTAGATGACATCGGAGTGCACGCGTTCGGCTTCCTCCACCAGCGCCGAACCGGGGTTGCGTGTGCGGATCAGGCCTGTGTGGATCTTGATGCCGGCCCGTTTCGCCTGGATGCGCGCGCTCTCGAGCACCGAGCGCCCGCGCGCCTCCTCATCCTCCAAGCCCGACTCGAGCGACAGCTGACTGGGAACGGGAAGCACGTAGATCGCGTACACCACGCCTTCGGAGCCGATCAGCTTGGCTGCGCTACTGAGCGCGGAGGCGCTCACGTCATCGCCGAAGATCGGCACCAGCGCGGTCTTGTACTCGAGCTCCTCGAAGTCCGGCGGGCGCTCCGCGCGCTCGATCTTGTAGCTCTTGCGGGGGTCGAGCCCCTGGCGCTTGCGGTAGTAGAAGTAGCCGCCCATACCGATCACCATCCACGGGATGCCCACGATCTTCGCCTCGCTGTGCAGGATCGTCACCGCAATCCAAGCGGCGAACGTGCCCATGCCCCCGATCACCGCCGCCATCGGGATCACCGAGCCTTTGATGCGCACACCAAACGGGGTGCGATAGGGGCGCTCTCGATCCGGGTCGCTAACGCGCAGTCTCACGATCGCCGCATGCGCGGTCGTGAATGACAGCATCGCGCCAAACGAGTACAGGTTGCCGAGAACTTCGGTGTTGCCGTAGATGATCAACGTGCTCGCAAGCAGCGAGAAGAAGATCAACGTGAACCACGGTGTGCGGTACTTGGAGTGCAGCTGCGAGAACAGCTGTGGCAGCTGACGATGCTCAGACAGCGACCACGACAGGCGCGAGATCCCGATCATGCCGGCGTTGGTCGCGATGAACAGGATCGTCGCGGCGAGGATCCCGAGGTAGTAGCGGGCGAGCTGCAGGACGGTGCCGTGCAGGCCGAGGTGTTCGACGACGCCGAGCATCGGGTCGTTTTCGAAGAAACCACCCAGCGAGGTCGCATAGCCGGGTGCTTTGAACGACTGTTTGAGCTCGGCGCTATAGCCGACGCCGTGGTGAAGGATTGGCAGCGCCGAGAGCGCGACGACGGAGATGCCCGCGTACACGCCGAGGACCGCGAGCACCACGAGGTTGACCGCCTTAGGCACCTGCTTGCCGGGGTCCTTTGACTCCTCGGCCATGTTCGCGACCGTCTCGATACCCGTATAGGCGAGCATCGCCAGCGACAGCGCGAAGATCAGTTCCTTCCAGCTCGGCACCGATCCCAGGTGCACCTGGTTGACCAGCAGGTGGGGATTCAGGACCAGCACGAAGCCCAAACAAGCGAGCATGATCTGCGTCGAGAGGTCCAGCAGCGCGAGGACGATGTTCAGCTTGGCCGACTCGCCCAGCCCGCGGATGTTCAGCCATGCGAGCAGCGCCACGACGATCAGACCGCCAAAGATGTCATCCGGGTTGTGCTTTAGCGCGCCGAGTCCGGGGAACGCGCTGAGATAGTGCGGCACGAAGAACGCCGAGATCGCGATCGTAAGGATGTAGTCGAGGCTCAGCGCCCAGCCGGCGAAAAACGAGACAACGTCGTCGAAGGCATGGCGCGCGAACGACGATGAGCCGCCCGCTTCGGGGAACATCGAGGCGCCCTCGGCATAGGTTTTGGCCGTCAGCGCAAACAGGCCGCCTGCGAACACGAACACGAGCGGTGTGAGACCCAGTGCGTGGGCGGCGACCAGGCCGAGCGCGTAGTAGATCGAGGAGCCCACGTTGCCGTAGGCCGTCGCGAACATTCCCGAGACGCCCACCGACTTGCGCAATCCATGCTCTGAGAGGCGTGCCATCGGTCCGCCAGGCTATCGATGTCTCCCGCTGTGCAAAATCCCATGCATGGGGAGCGCGAAAAGAGGAACCGGCCGTATGATCCCGACGAGCCGGGTCCGCACCGCCGGGCAAATGGGATCTAGAACAAGCAATGGAAACTGCGCGACGCGAAAACTACGACTCCGGCGAGGACTTCGTCCTGGAATACGGCGAGCTTCGGTTCACGTTCAACGAGGCCGATTTCTCCGAGCGCTGCGAGCAGGCAGCGCTGAAGCTGGGGTTCGTGGGCGGCCGCTTGGGCGAGGAGGAGCTGGAAGACCTCGTCAACCTCGCCGTCAACGGCGAGATCATCGACCCCGCATCAGGCCTGGGCGAACACGTCAACGACTGCTGGCCGGACCTCGTCGGACCAGCAGAGCGCTCACTGGTGCACTGGCTGCGCCGGCTAGTCTTCCGCGGCGCGTGGCTCGACCAGCGCGTCAAGGAGGGTGAGCTGAACGTGATCTTCAGCGACCAGACCGGGAGCTTCGCCTACGTGCAGCCGACCGACCCGGCCTCGCCAGCCACCAGCGGCGAACCGATCGAGCTAGCGCCCGAGCCCTCCTGGGGCAGAGTGGCCTACAGGCGCTAGCTGGCCGGCGCACTGCGGCGTCCTCAGTCGCTCGCGTGCAAAGCACGCCACGCTCCTTGCGTCCTTGCATTGCTTGGCCAGCTAGCGCCTGTAGTGGCGTCATGCACACCACAACGCTGCATCCCCGAGTCACGCGCTAGACGGCGGCCTCGAGCGCTGCTGCGCGGGCCTTGGTGATTGCCTCGGCTCCGTCCTCGCCGACGAGCAGCTCGGGCTTTAGGGTGCCGCTGTTGACCAGGTCGAGTGCCGGCTGGCGCCCCGTCGATGTGAGGGCTGCGTCGAGCGCGATCACGGTCGTCTCCCCACCGAATGGCTGGGAGGCCGTCGCGATCACGGTCAGCGATCCGCTCTCGCGCAGGTTGCGCGCTGCTGCCAGCGCCTTGCGCGCCGCGGCGGGACTCAAGCCGTCGAGACTATCGATCGCCACGAGCACGTTGCCGCCGCGCGCAGCCACGCGCTTGGCCGCGTCGAGCGCACGCTCGACGGCCTGCTCTTGGGAGTCGGCCGAGGCGGCGAACGTAAGGGCGGCGACCGGCGCCGGCGTGCCATCGCGCCACTGCGAGATCTCCTCCGGCCGGGCGCCGGTGAGCACGAGGCTGAACTCGAGGTCGTCGCGTCCCTGCACAGTACCGAGCAGGCGACGCAGTGTCTCGGTCTTCCCCGCGTGGCGGGCGCCCACGATGATCGCTCGCGAACCTCGACCGATCGGCGTGAGCCACTCGATCGCCTCGAGCGTTGCGTCCTTGGAGCCGAGCGCCAAGCGCTCCTGCGGCCAGTCGACCGGGAGTTCGTCGTAACGCGCGCCGTCGGAGACCGCATCGGCTGACTCGCCGTTGATCGTGTCTATGCGCACCAACGACGGGTAGCGCTCGGAGCGGCGCGGCGTGCGGACCGGTCCGGTGACACGGTCACCGGAGACGAGCTCACAGCGACGAACCTGAGCGGCGGAGATGTAGACGTCCTCGTCCGAAGGCTCGGGCGGGTCGACGCGCAGAAACGCAGAGCCGTTGCCCAGCACCTCGACCACGCCCGCGGCGATCCGTGCGGGCGTGTCGCCCGCGTCCTCTGAGCTGCCCGTGCGAGTGTCGCCGGCGGTCGTGGCGCCTGCTGGCGCGCTCGTGCCAGCGCCTGCGCGTGCCCCTCTGCGTCGGCTGCGCCGGGGTTTGCCGGCGCCGTCGGCGGTGCTCTGATCGCTCTCGGCGTCTGTCTCCTCGGTCGAGCCCTCGGCATCGGCGCCGTCCTCGTCCTTGCTGCGGCGAGCGCGCGGCGTCCGACGCCTGCGCGGCCGCTCGCCGTCGCGGTCCTGCTCGCCCCCGCGCGAGTCGCTGTCGCTCGCGGCACTGCTTTCGCCGAGGATCGCGTCGACCAAGTCAGCCTTGCGCAGTCGCCGGAAGCCGTCTAGTCCGACCTCGTTGGCGATTGTGTGGAGATCGGCCAGCGGGCTGGCCTCCAGCTCGGAGCGCTCGAGTACTGCCATCAGTTGTTCCTTCTTTCGTTGTGGATGGGCGGTTGGCGTCCCGCTGCGTTGGACAGCAGCGGGCACCCGTATGACCCTCAGACTAGCGACTAGGGCGGTCCACCTGGTCTGCGAACTGCCCCCCGGAGACCGGTTCTTGCCCACCGTGACGCTCATAGCGGATTTCCTCGGAAAGCGCCAGATCCCTGCCCACGTCGGCTTCGCGGGCGAGCGCGGCATGCACCGACAGGAAGTCCGCCGCGGCTGAGACATCGTGTATTCGGAAGATTTGCGCGCCGTGCTCCACACCGTGGGCGAGCGCCGCGAGGGTTCCGGCCAGGCGCGCACGCGGCGGGCGGTTTGTCAGCGCCCCGATGAAGTCCTTGCGAGAGATCGCCATCAGCAACGGCAGACCCAGCTCATGCAGCCGCCCCACCTCGGCAAGCAGCCGGATCGTCTGGGCGGGTGTCTTGGCGAAGTCCGGGCCGGGGTCGACGATCAGCTGCTCGCGGCCGACTCCAAGGGACAGCGCCAGCGTCATCCGCTCGCGCAGGAAACCGATCACCTCGCCGGTCACATCCTCGTAGAGATCGGCGTCCTGCAGCCGTTCGCGCGGAGCGGCAAGGGTATGCATCAGCACGAGCGCCGCGCCCGTCTCGGCGCACACGTCGGCCAGCTCGGCGTCGCGCAGACCGCTGACGTCGTTGACGATGCTTGCCCCCGCGGCGATCGCCGCACGCGCAACCTCGGGCTTGTAGGTATCGACAGACACGACCGCGCCCAGCTCACGAGTGAGGGCCTCCACGAGCGGTACCACGCGCTCGATCTCCTCCTGTACCTGCACCGGCGGGCGCCCGGTGGAGGCGGACTCGCCGCCGACGTCGATGATGTCGGCACCCGCATCCAGCAGACCTCGGGCGAGCTGCACTCGCTCCTGGAAGCTCTCGTGCAGACCAGCATCGCTGAACGAGTCAGGCGAAGCGTTGACGATCCCCATCAGCCACGGTCGCTCGCCCAGCTCGAGCGTGTGACCACATGCACGCAGGCGATGAACGGGAGCCTTCACGGCATCGGCGCCGGTGGCGTATCCGGCGTCCGACGATCGTCAGGTGAGCGCGCGTCCGCGACGATCCCCTCCGCGAGAGCCTCTTGGGCAAAGCGCGTGAGCTCGAGGGCCAGGCGCTCAGCGCTCCAGTTCAGCTCGCGTGCCATCACCTCTGCCACGCGGCGCACTGGAGCTGTGCTTTCCTGCCCGGGTGAGAGCTCAGCGGCCGACGCCTCTCCCCCGGCCAGCTGTCGAGCCGCCAACAGTCCGAGGCGCGTGCGCCTGAGCAGAACGTCACCCAGGCTGCGTGCCTGCTCGCGGCGAGCAGCCAAGGCCACCTCGGCAAGGAGGTCGGGGAGCCCCGCGACGATCGGCTGGGCGAGCTCAGGGTGGACGGGACTTGGTTCCCCTGCGATCGCCAGCACATCGTGGGCAGCATGACCATAACGCGCTGCCAGGGCCTCATATGACGCGCTCGGCACTCCCTCCACGTGCGGCAGTTCCTCGACCGCGATCGCCTGGCCCAGCGGAATCTCCTGGGTACGACAGGGGGCATCGCGAGCGTCGCGCTCGACGAGCCGGTCGACGGTCATCTTCGCCATCCGACGCCAGGTCGTGAGCTTGCCGCCGGTGATCGTAAGCATCCCCGAGGAGGTCTCATACAGCTCGGCCTTGCGCGAAATGTCCACCGACTTCTTGGGGTCGCCGGTGGAGATCAGCGGTCGTACACCGGCGAACGCGCCGGTGAGCTCGGATGGCTCGAGCGCGGTGCCAAAGAACTCGTTTACGGCCTCCAGGAGATAGTCGATGTCATCCGGAGACGGTCTGATGTGCTCGAGCGGACCCTCGTAGTCGTTGTCGGTGGTGCCCACGAGGGTGTGCCCGAGCCAGGGCAGCGCGAAGATGCTGCGTCCGGCACCGGCAGGCACGATCGCACCGCCAACGAGCGGCAGATCCTCGTGCTTGATCGTGATGTGCGTGCCGCGGCTGGGTCGGATGCGCGGCAGCTCGGCCTCCTCGTGGAGCTCCTGCGGGCTGAGCGCGTCGGCCCATACGCCCGTGGCGTTGACGACATTCGCGCCGCGCACCTCGAAGCGCTCGCCGCTCTCGGTGTCGAGCACCTGCACACCCTGTGCACGGCCGTGGCGCTCGAGCAGTCCGGTCACGTCAAGGCGGTTGGCGCAAACCGCACCAAAGCGCTCAGCCTCGCCAAGCACCGTCAGCACGAGGCGCACATCATCGGTCTGGCAGTCGTAGAACAGGTAGCCGCTGGTGGGCTCGCGCGCCGCCAGCGCGGGTAGCAACTCCACGACTTCCTCCCCGGAGATCATGCGATGGCGCTCGGGGCTCCATGACTCACTGCGCCGTTTGCGGTCGCGGTCGCGGGACATCACGTCGTAGAGGTTCAGGCCAACACCCACCAGGCGATCGGGGTGCGCGCCGTCGAACGCGGGCACGACCAGCGGCAGCGGCTTGACCAGGTGTGGCGCCAGCGCCACCATCAGCTGGCGCTCCAGCAGCGCCTCGCGCACCAGCCCGAGGTCGAAGTTCTGCAGATACCTGAGCCCTCCGTGCACGAGCTTGCTCGAGCGGCTGGAGGTCCCCGACGCGTAATCGGCGCGCTCGAGCAGGGCCACGCTGTAGCCGCGCGTAGCTGCATCCAGGGCAACGCCCGCGCCGGTGATGCCGCCGCCCACGACGACCACGTCGAACTCGTCCTGCGCGAGGGCGGCAAGGGCCTGGCTGCGCTCGATCACGAGCCAAGCCTAGTTCAGAGGTCTGCGAGTGCGGCGGTGATCTCGCTCACCGCCGACTTGGCGTCCCCGAACAACATCGCTGTCTTGGGGTCGTAGTACAGCTCGTTTTCGATGCCCGCAAAACCCGGGTTCATCGAGCGCTTGATCACGATCACCGAGTGACTCTCGTTGACTTCCAGGATCGGCATGCCGTAGATCGGCGAGGAGGGCGTGTTCTTGGCGGCGGGGTTGGTGACGTCGTTGGCCCCGATCACGAGCGAGACGTCGGTGCGGCCGAACTCCTGGTTGGCCTCGTCCATCTCGTTGAGCTGGTCATACGGCACATCGGCCTCTGCCAGCAGCACGTTCATGTGCCCCGGCATGCGCCCCGCCACCGGGTGGATGGCGTACTTCACCTCGACCCCGCGCTTCTCCAGCGCCGCGGCGAGATCGCGCACCGCATGCTGCGCCTGGCTGACGGCCATCCCGTATCCCGGCACGAAGATCACCGACTGCGAGGCCTTGAGCACCGCCCCGGCGTCCTCCACCGTGGCCTCGTTGTACGGCTTGCTGGTGGCCGGTAGCTGCGTCGGCGCGATGTCCGTCC
>DATHLT010000187.1:0-11063 GCA_035487855.1 Solirubrobacteraceae bacterium | reverse complement strand
TGGTCGCGCAGCTGCTGGTAGAGGTGGTCGGTGAGCGTCTGCTGGGGGGCGACCGTGACCGAGTCCCCCGTGTGCACGCCCATCGGGTCGACGTTCTCGATCGAGCAAACGATCACGACGTTGTCGGCGCTGTCGCGCATCACCTCCAGCTCGAACTCGCCCCAGCCGATGACCGACTCGTCGAGCAGCACCTGGCCGATGGGCGAGGCCTCGAGACCCTGTGCGACGATCCGCTCGAACTCCTGCTCGGTGCGGGCGATGCCGCCGCCGCGCCCGCCAAGCGTGAACGCGGGGCGCACGATGCACGGCAGCCCAAGCGAGCCCTTCCCCCCATTGGCTCCGGTCATCGCGGCGCGGGCTTCCTCGATGCTGGTGACGATCTCGCTGTTGGGCATGCGCAGCCCCGCCTTGGCCATCGCCTCCCGGAACAGGTCGCGGTCCTCGGCGCAGGCGATGGCGTCGTAGTTGGCGCCGATCAGCTCCACACCGAAGCGCTCGAGCGTGCCGTCGTCGTGGAGCGCCTTTGACAAGTTCAGCGCGGTCTGCCCGCCGAGCGTGCCGAGCAGCGCGTCGGGGCGCTCGCGCTCGATCACCTGCGCCACCGGCCCGGGCAGCAGCGGCTCGATGTAGGTGGCGTCGGCGAACTCGGGGTCGGTCATGATCGTGGCGGGGTTGGAGTTGACCAGCACCACCTCATAGCCCTCATCGCGCAGCACCTTGCACGCCTGCACGCCGGAGTAGTCGAACTCGGCGGCCTGCCCGATCACGATCGGCCCGGAGCCGAGGATCAGGATCTTGTGGATGTCATCGCGGCGCGGCATCAGGCGGTGCTCCATCCAAGCCACGCGCAAGCCCACCCGGACCCCCTCTGGGGGTCCCCATAAAACATGTCGTTCGCACGCGTCATGCCGCCTGCGCGATCCTCTGCAGGAAGCGATCGAACAGGTAGAGGCTGTCGTGCGGTCCGGGGCCGGCCTCGGGGTGATATTGGACGGTACCGCCGGGCACGTCGAGCAGCTCGAGGCCCTCGACGGTGCGGTCATACAGGTTGACGTGCGACAGCGCAGCGGCGCCGAAGTCGGTTTCCCAGCGCACAGGCTCGTCGCTGTCGATCGTGCGCGCGCCGCCGGGGCCGAGCGCGGCGAAGCCGTGGTTCTGGGAGGTGATCTCGACGCGCCCGGTCTGCAGATCGCGGACGGGGTGGTTGGCGCCGTGGTGGCCGAACGGCAACTTGAAGGTCTCGAGGCCGACGGCGCGGCACAGCAGCTGGTGGCCGAGGCAGATGCCCCATACGGGCTTGACGCCTACGAGCTCGCGGACGGTGTCGACGATGTAGGACAGCGCGGCGGGGTCGCCGGGGCCGTTAGAGAGGAAGATCGCGTCGGGGTCCTTCGCGAGCAGCTCGGCAGCGCTGCTCGTGCACGGGTGAAGCGTTACGCGTGCGCCGCGTGCGACCAGCTCGCGCACCATCGAGGTCTTGATGCCGGAGTCGATCACCGAGATCCGCGGCCCCTCCCCCGCGCCGTCCGCGCCGACGGTGCCGTGATAGCTGACGCGTTCGGGCGTGACCTCGCGGGCGAGGTCCTGGCCGGCCATCGGCGGCTCCGCGTCGATCAGCTCACGCGCCTGTGACTCGGGCAGCGCGGCGGGAAACACGCCGCCGCGCATCGCGCCCGCCTCGCGGATGTGCATCACGAGCGAGCGCGTGTCTACGCCGCTGATCGCCTGCACGCCGCAGTCGCTCAGCCAGTCGAGCCAGCCGCGCTCGGCGCTCGGCGCATCCTCGCTGTTGCGCGCCTCGCGCATGATCGCCGCGCGCGCCCACGCGCGCTCGGACTCCATCGCCTGCGCGCTCGCGCCGTAGTTGCCGATGTGCGGGTATGTGTAGGCGATCAGCTGGCCCGCGAACGACGGGTCGGTCATTGACTCCTGGTAGCCGGACATGCCCGTCGTGAACACGATCTCGCCGACCGCGTGACCGTCTGCGCCGCACGCCTCGCCGTCGAAGCGCGTGCCGTCCTCCAGCAGGATGTAGGCGGTCGCGTCGGTCACAGGATCAGCTTTTGGACGGCTTTAAATTCTGGCGTGCCGGCACGCTCGAGCAGCTCGAACAGAGCTGTCTCGACGGTGCTGAGCACGGCCCCCGCGCCGACCATGCGCTCGAGACCGCACTCATAGTCGATGTGGTGGCGTGAGCCGACAGCGTCGGCGGGGACGTGGACTTCGATGCCGTTGGCAAGCAGGTCGTGGACGGTCTGGCTGACGCACACGTGCGTCTCGATCCCGCACACGATCGCCTGCTCCGCGCCGGCGAGGTCGAAGCCCTCCGCGCGCGCCGCTGAGAAGACGACCTTCTCGATCGGCTGCTCGTCCTGCAGCCCGAGCTCAGGGGCGGAGTGGCCGAGGCCTTTGGGGTACTGCTCGCTGACGAGCGTGCGCAGACCAAGGATGCGGGCGGCCTCGAGCAGCGTCGCACAAGCGCCGGCGACGGCCTCGAAGGACGCGTATGGGCGAAAGCCCTGCTGCACGTCGACGACGACCAGCGCCGTGCGGTCGCGTGTGAGCAGATCCATCAGGCGCCCACCAGCGAGAGCGTACGGTCGCGGTGCGCTATGGCGCCGGCGGCGATCGTCATCAGCACACGGCCCTGGATCTCACGACCGGCGAAGCAGCAGTTCTCCGAGCGACTCTCCCAGCCATGCTCGCCGGCTACCCAGATTGCGTCGAGATCCACGAGCGTGAGGTTGGCGGGGGCGTCGAGCGCGATCGTGGGCGTCGGCAGCTCGAACAGTTTTGCACCGCCGGTCATGCGCTCCACCAACAGCGAGAGATCGATGAGGCCAGTGAGCACGAGGCCCGTGTAGAGCGCGGCGAACGCCGTCTCGAGGCCGGTTGAGCCCATGGGCGCCTGCTCGAACGGCACCTCCTTCTCGTTGCGCGCGTGCGGCGCGTGATCGGTGGCCACACAGTCGATCGTGCCGTTGCGCAGCCCCTCGATCAGCGCCATGCGGTCGGCCTCTGTGGCGAGCGGGGGGTGCATCTTCATGCTGGTGTTCATGCCGCGCACATCCTCGTCGGTGAGCAGCAGGTGGTGCGGGCAGACCTCAGCACTGACCCGCCAGCCGCGCGCCTTGGCATCAGCCACCGCATCGACGGAAGCTGCGCAGGAGAGGTGCTGGAAGTGCACGCGCCCGTCCTCGTAGCCAGCGAGCGCGGCGTCGCGCGCGACCATCGTGGACTCGGCGATCGTGGGAATCCCGGAGAGTCCTAATGCGGCACTGACGGCCCCCTCGTGCATCGAGCCGCCGCGCGAAAGCGTGGGGTCCTCCTCGTGCAGCGCCAGCACACCGCCGCACAGGCGTTGGTACTGGAGCGCCTTGCGCAGCATGCCGGCGCTCGTGACGGGCTTGCCGTCATCGGTGAACCCGAGCGCGCCCTCGCGACGGAGCTCTGCCATCTCCGAGAGCTGCTCGCCCGCGAGGCCGCGGGTGATCGCCGGCAGAAAACCCACGGGTATGCACGTCTCGCGGGCGGCGGCGTCGCGCAACGAGCGCAGCAGCGGCGCGGAGTCAAGCACGGGGTCGGTGTTGGGCATGGCGATCACCGCGCCGAAGCCACCGGCAGCAGCAGCGCGTGTGCCACTGTCGAGATCCTCCTTGTGCTCTTGCCCGGGCGTGCGCAGGTGCACGTGTGGGTCGAAGAACGCTGGTAGCAATCGCAGCCGTCCGGCGCCGTCGACCAGCTCATCCTCGCCAGTGCCTTCTCCCCCGCCGGCGCCCTGTAGTGAGCCGGGCTCTGCCAGCTCGACGACCTTGCCGTCAAGCACACGCACGTCGTGGCGGGCGTCGATCCCAGTGCGTGGATCGAGCACGTGCACGTCGCGCAGCAACAGCTCGGCGGGAGTCTGGCGCCCGCCCACGAGCGGCTCGGCGGCACTCATGCCAGCCGGCTTCCAGCCATGGCGGCAACCGGCCGCGGCTCTCTGGCGGCGGCGAGCAGCTCGTACAGAACGGCCATGCGCACGACCACGCCGGCCTGCACCTGTGCGGTGATGACGGCCTGCGGCGAATCGACAACCTCGCCGGAGAGCTCCACGCCGCGGTTGACGGGACCGGGATGCATCAACACCTGGTGAGGCGAGAGCCGCCGACCGTTGATCTGATACCAGGCGGCGTACTCGCGGATCGAGGGGATCCACATCTCGCTCATGCGCTCGTTCTGCATGCGCAGCGCATAGACGATGTCGGCCGTGTGCAGCTCATCGAGCGTGTAGCGAACCTCGCAGCCCAGCTGCTCGATGCCGCGCGGGATCAGCGTGGGCGGTCCGACGACGGTGACCTTGGCGCCCATGCGCTGGAACGCGAGCACGTTCGAGCGAGCCACGCGCGAATGGGCGACGTCGCCGACGATCCAGATGGAGGACCCGTCGATCGAGCCGACGCGCTGGCGCAGGGTGTAGACGTCGAGCAGCGCCTGCGTAGGGTGCTCGTGCTTGCCATCGCCGGCGTTGACGATCGCGGCGTCACACCACCCGGAGACGAGATCTGCCGCCCCTGCCCATGGGGTGCGCAGCACGATCGCGTCGGGCTTGTGGGCGCTGAGCGTGAGCACAGTGTCCTTCAGCGACTCCCCCTTCTCGACGCTCGAGCCGCTGGCGGCGAAGTTGACGACGTCCGCAGAAAGGCGCTTGGCGGCGAGCTCGAAGGAGCTGCGGGTGCGAGTGGAGGACTCGTAGAAGAGGTTCAGCACCATGCGCCCACGGAGCGTGGGCAGCGTCTTGATCTCGCGGTCTGAGACCTCGGCGAAGCGCTCCGCCTGGCTGACGATCCGCTCGATGTCCGCGCGATCTAGATCCTCGATTGAGATCAGGTGCTTCATACGCCTGCCCCCACCGCGGAGGACTCGCCTATGGCGACCTCGTCAAGAGCATCTAGCTCTTGCAGGCGCACGTACACGTGCTCAGTGCTGGAGGTGGGCAGGTTCTTACCGACGTAGTCGGGGCGGATTGGCAGCTCGCGATGGCCACGGTCGACGAGCACCGACAGCTGTACCCGTTGCGGGCGTCCGTAGGCAGACAGAGCCTCGATTGCGGCGCGCACCGTGCGCCCGGTGAAGAGGACATCGTCAACGATCACCACGGTCAAGCCGGTGACGTCGAAGTCGATGTGCGAAGCGTGCACGACGGGCGCGTCGGGACGGGTGGCGACGTCGTCGCGGTAGAAGCCGATGTCAAGGTCGCCGAGTGGCACCTCAGCGTCGAGGATCTCCTCGAGGATGGTGTGCAGCCGCTGCGCGAGGAAGGCTCCACGACGATGGATGCCGACGAGTGCAGGCGTGGGCCCATTGGCGTTACGCTCGAGGATCTCGTGCGCTATGCGCGTGAGCGCCCGCCCTATTTCCTCCTCGTGGAGGACGACCTTCTCGTCAGCAGTCATTGTTTCCTTCCTGGCCTCACGGGACCGGGTTAAAGGAGCAACGGGAATGTATCAGGGGGATGCGACGGGCTCGGCGTGCGAGCTCGTCTGGTCCGCCTCCGATTTAGATCCTGCGCCTGCAGGACCGACGTTCCCTGCCGCGGCCTGAGCACGCTCGCGGGCAACACGTTCTGACCAGCGCTCGAGCGTGGCTTTGCCGCGCTCGGGGAACGGCACATCGATGGTGTCGAAGTCTCGGGCGGCCTCGGTAGCAGGGAAGATTGCGCGGGCCTCGTCGCGCAGCTCGCCGCCGGCATAGCGACTGGATACGTGGGTGAGCGCGAGCAGCCTGACCTCCGCTTTGAGCGCAAGCTCGGCCGCCTGGCGCGCTGTACTGTGCTGGGTCTGGCGGGCGCGCTCGGCCTCCTCATGCAGGAACGTGGCCTCGTATACCAGCAGATCGGCCTGGTGAGCGGCGATGGCCAGCGCGTCGCATGGCTCGGTGTCACCAGAGAGCACGACCTTGCGCCCCTCGCGGGTTGGGCCCATGACCTGCTCGGGTTTGACGCCGTCGACGGTCTCGCCGCGCTGCAGGCGGCCGAAGTCGGGGCCGGGTTTGACCCCGAGCTGCTCGGCCAATTTGGGGTCGAGATGGCCAGGCCGTGCATCCTCCACAAGCGCGTAGCCAAACGCGGATTGAGCCTTGTGACGCACGGGAATGGCGGCGATAAGGTAGCCGTCGCGCTGCACGGTATCGGCGGGCTTGAGCTCGACGATGTCGCATTTGTATGGCAGGCGGCCGAAGATGACCCGCATTTCCGCCAGCAGCGCTTTGAGCCCCACGGGTCCGAATACCGTCAGCGGCTCGCTACGTTCGCGCAGCGCAAACGACTTGAGCATACCCGGCAGCCCCAGCCAGTGATCGGCGTGGAAGTGGGTGATGAACACGCTGTCCAGGTCGAGTAGCCCGACCGAGCGCAGCAGCTGGCGTTGCGTGCCTTCCCCGCAGTCAAACAGCAGGCGGTCGCCGCCACGGCGGATCAACACCGCGGGCAGCCCCCGGCGCGCGCTGGGTACCGAGCCGGCGGTACCGGCGAAGAACAGCGATAGGTCCATGCGCGCAACGGTAGCGACGGCGGACCGGCCCACGCTGTGCGATGCAGGTCAGTGCAGGCGCGTGCTCAGCTGTGGAAGCTGCGCGGCGCTAAGCTCCAAACGCTGGGATCTGCTCCTTGCAACGTGATCCGCGCCCGTAGCTCAGTGGATAGAGCGCTCGCCTCCGGAGCGAGAGGTCGGCCGTTCGAATCGGCCCGGGCGCGTTTGTGAAGTGCCTGCAAATGGGCTGGCTTGTTCGGCGGGCTCGTTGGCCGGATCGGGCGTATTGGGGCTCGGTGGCCCCAAACATGCCTAAACCTCTCGTGCGGAGGCAACGCAACAACGCAAAGGCTAGAGGCGGACCAAGGCGCCCTCAGCCACCGTCTCCGTGGCTCCCACCATCGTAACTTTCCGGCCGTGCGCCCCACCAGTCGGCTTGCGCTTCACCCACCACAGGCAAACGTATCTCTCCCGTTCCCGACCGCCTGAACCCCTGCTGCTCTCGATCGCACTACTGCTGCCCGCTCCCCCGCTCACGCTCTGTACCTGCTTTTGCCCCTGAACATCTGTGATGTGTTGGGTCGAGGAAGGGGTCCTCGGGTCGGAGCGAAGCGAAGAGGCGGGACCCCCCTTCCTCGTGGTAGGTACAGATGAGCGAGCCAGGGGCAGACACACGCAGCGCAGTGCCGCAAAGTCATGGAGGGCACACCCTCAGCGTTGCCCGGCCGCCGCCCGGTTCGGTTATAGTTCGGTTTAGGTTCTGCCGATATAACATCTGCCGTCGCCGCCATGCCGAACCTCGCTCGCCCTCCATACCCGTCTGCCCCCCTTCGCTTCGTGGCGTTCGAGGTCCAATTCGGCTTGACCCCGACCTTGGCAACACCCGACGGGCAAGCTGCGCTTTACGAGAGCCTGCGAGAGACCTACCCGATTTCCGATGCGCAGGTGACCATGCAGGTCACGATCGGCCCTCAAGGCGCCGTCCAGTCGCCGCCAACAACGGCCGAGTTGGTGATGATCACCCGAGATCGAACACGCAGCATCACCATCGGCGGAGGCGCACTCACCGTACAATCGACAGTATTCTCCGACTCTGCGGAATTTGCCGTGGCGATCACCGAGGCTCTACGTGCAGTTGAGTCTGCGGGCATCTCGGCGAGTCGTCGTGTCGGCCTCAGGTTCATCGACGAGATCCGTGTACCGGAGATTGAGCGTGCAAACCAGTGGGATGGATTCTTGAGCCCCGACCTCATAGGACCCGTACATTTTGCCGACGATGTTGACGACTGTGAGGTCGAGTCGAGCGAGAGCCGCTTGGCGCTCAAGATAGACGACGACGTCCGCGCTGTCATGCGGTTTGGGCCGAACAACGGCTCGGCCGTGGATGCACGCGGACGACTAAGGCTACCTTTGGTCGAGGAAGGACATTTCTTTCTTTTGGACATCGACACGTTCTGGGTCGCGGACGAGGATAACCTCGTGCCCTTCGCCGGGACGCACATAATTGACACCTACTGGCGCCTCGACGATGCGTCACATCGTCTGTTCGAGCACGCAATAGAAGATCGCGCCAGGGATCTGTTCCGCAAGGAGAATCCATCATGAGCACTGTTGAGTCTCGTATCCCTAACGCCGCAACCCCAACGGCACCGCCTAACCCAGGAACGGAAGGCACAGGTGGATTCCGACGGACGGTCGTCGAGCGAGAGACCGCCGATAATCGTCTGCTCAACCGTGTATCGGCGCTCCGTGACAGAACGATCGATCTCGATGACGATGTCCGTGCTCTGCATCACCAAGCTCGCGATTTCGCGCTCGATGAGCGCACAACGGCTGCAGCGCTACGTGACCCAAGAGACCTACTCAAAGCCCTCTCTCACGAGTACGGATTGTCGTGGTCGGCTATCGCAAGACTCACCGGAGTCTCACCCACTGCGGTGCGTAAGTGGAGGCGCGGTGAAACCATTGCGCCCGATAACCGGCGCGCGCTAGCCCGCTCGGTTACGTTCCTGGAAATCATTGGCGAGAACGCGGCGCCGATCGTAGACATCGGCTCATGGCTCGAGATGCCTTTGTCTGATCGTGCCACCTTGACACCGCTTGATCTTTACACCATGGGCAAGATGCCGCTTCTCATCGATCACATAGCCGAGCGGCTACCGGCACATGCCATGTTGGACGAAGCCGATCCGGAATGGCGCGAGCATTACGACAATGACGGCGCCTTCACTGTCGTGGACGGTGGCGATGGCCACCTCACAATCATCGAGAAGCCCGAATAGGAGCGCCGCGCTAAGTGGCGGTCGAGCTCGACACCCCCAGCTCGATCGACGGCTTGTACCTCGAGCGGGATAACCCAATCGAGCCATGGCGACCGGTCATGACCGGTGATGTCTTTGATGGGCCAACAGTACCTGGATGCGACGAGCACAGCGCCGTGATGATCCTCTCGCATCCCTGTTCGCTCCGCACGGACGGCGTTCAACTTGTCGAGCGCGTGCAAGCATTGCCCGTTGTGCCGTCGATCGAGATTCCTATTGGCGGATGGAAAGGCAACTATCGGGTGATGCCGCTACCAGACCTCCGAGGCGACGACACGCCTTATGTAGCGAAGCTCACCGAGTTTGGCATGGTTCCTGCTGAGGATCTGGATCTCCACCGACGAATCTGCGCGCTTACAGAGATTGGCATCGAGCTGCTGCAACAGCGCTTCTTTCACAACCAAAGCCGCGTGAAGGTTGAGCTACCGACACTCCACAAGCAAGCCGCGCCCGTATTCATAGAGATCGAACTCTGGACTCAGTGGAACGAAGCCTATGCCGAACCGCGCATCGAGCAAGGCGAGGATCGCGACGATGTCCTGAAGCAAGAAGGATACGCATTCGACCAGGTTATGCGACGCGATCTTCAGAACCATCTAACGATGCGAGACGCGCTCAAGCAGGAACGGTTCCACGCGGAAGTTCGGCGCCAGGTGCTGCGGGCCACGGAAAATCACTGAAGTCGCACTCGGGCTCACACCTGACGTTTGGGCCACCGGCGCCAGCCAGTGGCCTAAACCGTGACTCGGGTCGCAACACTTGGCCTTGGCGCTCGGCCCACAGCACGTCGCTCGCGCCTCTGGCGCACAGCAGGAGTTGGCGCTTGTCTCGTCGGCGGTCAGCTCATCCATGCGGACAGCTCCTTCAAGGCGTCGGGGATCACGTAGTAGTACGCCCACAGGCCCTTGCGCTCGGAGTCCACAATCCCGGCTGCGCGTAGCTTGCCCAGATGGTGGGAAAGCGTGGACTGTGAGATGTCGAACAGCGGCACCAGCTCACAGACGCAGACCTTGCCTGCGTGTTTGTGCAGCACGTCCACGAGTTGCAGCCGGATCGGGTCTCCGAGAGCCTTGGCGACTTCCGCCATCCGCAGCGCGTGGTCACGCTGCACATCGGGATAGACGACGGGCTCACAGCAAGGCGAGCCATTGGCTCGCTTCTGCTTCGGGAACAGCTGCAAATCGATAGGCATCAATCTACTTATATCAATAACACTCACGTCCATCGATGTAATAAGATCTCGGGCGATGGACAAGCCTCCGATTGCTCGCCGCCTGCTTGCCGAGCTGCTGGGCTCGGCGTTCCTCGCAGCGCTCGTGCTCGGCTCGGGTATCGCAGCACAGACGCTCTCACCGAACGACACGGGTCTAGAGCTTCTCGAGAACGCCGCCGCCACCGCCGCGGGACTGTTCGCAATCATCCTCATGTTCGGACCTGTCTCCGGCGGGCACTTCAACCCGGTCGTGTCGCTCGCCGACGCCGCGTTCGGTGGCTTGTCCTGGCGCGACGCGCTCGCCTACATCCCGACCCAGAGCGCCGGTTGCGTGCTCGGCGCCATCGCGGCCAACGGCATGTTCGCTCTCGGCGCCGTGACGATCGCGACACATCACCGCGCCTCACCCGCGCACCTGCTCTCCGAGACGATCGCTACGGCGGGCCTCGTGCTCGTGATCTTCTCCCTCGCCCGCACGCGCCGCTCGCACACGACGCCCGCAGCGGTCGGCGCGTACATCGGCGCGGCCTACTTCTTCACCAGCTCCGCAAGCTTTGCCAACCCCGCCATCAGCATCGGGCGCATCTTCTCCAACACCTTTGCCGGGATCGCGCCCGCGTCCGTTCCAACCTTCATCCTCGCGCAACTCGCTGGCGGCGCGCTCGCCGTACTCACGATCAAGACCCTGTACCCCGGCGTTACACCAGCGGACGCCGCCGACGTGCTCCTCCCCCACACCGAGCATTTGACAACCTCCAATCGGCCCGCCACAAGCTAGATGGCGACCGTTCTATTCGTCTGCCTGCACAACGCCGGACGCTCGCAGATGAGCCAAGTGCTATTCGAGCGCATCGCAGGCGACCAACACACCGCGATCTCTGCCGGCACGACCCCCGCCGAGCACGTACACCCGGAAGCTGTGGAAGTCATGCGCGAGCTGAACGTCGACCTCACTGACCGCAAGCCCCGCCTCCTCACTCGCGAGCTCGCCGAACAAGCCGACGTGGTCGTCACGATGGG
>DATHLT010000186.1:0-7344 GCA_035487855.1 Solirubrobacteraceae bacterium | reverse complement strand
TTTGTGTTGGGCGGCGCCGCCCTTGCCGTCGCTACGGCGGTGGTTGCCCTGCCAACAGTCGCGCGGCTCTCCAGCACGCTGAAACTAGCTGAAGGCGTGTCGGGCTCCGATGCGCAGGCGGTGAGCGACCCTGGCAATCTGCTGCGCCCACTGAAGTTCTTGCAAACGCTTGGAGTGTGGCTGGGAGAATCGCATCGGGTCGAACCCCGGTACCTCAACCAGACAAACGTGCTGATAGGTGTGGTCATCATCTGCCTTGCGCTCGGTGTGATCTGGCTCATGCGCCGTCGTGCATGGACTGTGATCGTGTTCGTGGCGGGCTCGCTGATCGTGTGGGCGTTCCTGCACCACCACGGCACCACCTGGACTGACGCCAAGCTGCTGATGCTGCTCTCGCCGGTGGTTGTGTTTGTGGCGCTCGTGGGTGCGTTCGGCGTGATGCGCACGCGCATGTTCGAGGGGCTGGTGCTGGTTGCGGCGCTGCTGATCGGAGTGCTCGGCTCCGATGCGCTGCTCTATCACGCGACCAACCTCGCGCCCACTGCCCGCTACACCGAACTGGACACGATCGGCGGACGTTTCGCCCGGGAGGGGCCCACGCTTGCCTCGGACTTCGATGAATACGACCTATACCTGCTGCGCAAGATGGAGGTCGATATTCCGGGGGCCGCCTACAGTGGCCCGTTCACGTTCGTCGGGGGTGTGTCGAAACAGTACGGCAAGAGCTACGATCTCGACACCATCGCTCTGGCGAGCGTGGAGCGCTTTCACATGGTCGTGATGCGCCGCTCCCCCGCCTGGAGCAGGCCCCCATCGAACTTCAAGCTCGTGTGGAGCGGACGCTATTACTCGGTTTGGCGTCGCGACGGGCCCTCGCCGCTGTCGCACATCCCCCTCGGCGAAGGCTTCACGCCCTCGGGAGTGCCTGCATGCCGACAGGTAAAGAGCATTGCCGCTGCGGCTGAGCACGCCGGCGCGCAAATCACCTACGCTGAGCGCCCGCTAGACGTGGCGGCGAATCTCGCGCAGGCATCGCACTCGCCGGCGATCGTGGTCGCCAGCGACCTGGAGGGTCGTCCTCAGCTGATATTCGGCGGACCAGGCAGGGTCGAATCGAGCTTGCGCACAAGCACCGCCGGGAGCTATGAAGTGTGGCTCGGCGGCGACCTCGACAGGCCCATGCACGTGTTCATCGACGGACACGAGGTCGGCGCGCCCTCCGAACAGACCGGCGATGACGGCAACGTCATCGCCGTCGGCAGGGTGTACCTCAGCGCCGGCAAGCACCTGGTCACGCTGCTGCGCTACAGCGGCGATCTGCTTCCCGACGACAACGGCAGCACGGCCATCGACGGGATCGTGCTCGAGCCAGTCGGCGGCAGCGCTGAAAGTGAGACCGTAGGGAGCATCGCGCCGAGCGCGTGGCGCTCGCTCTGCGGTCAGTCGCTGGACTGGCTCGAGCTGACGCGCTGAGGGCGCCCGCTCTTCAGCGCACGCCGGCGGTGACTTCGCGCTCCCGCAGCGCGTGACGCAGGCCGGCTTCGACCTCATCGGTGGCGTGCTCCCAAGTATGAGACGCGACGAACTCGACACCCTCGCGCGAGCGGTGCTCCCACAGCACGCGGTCGGTGAGCAGTCGCTCTAGCGCGTCAGCGATTCGCACCGGATCCAGCGGCGCGAGCTCGAGCGGACCGTGCTCGCCGAAGATCGACTCTGCGCTTACGCCGGCGAGCTCGACGCACGGTAGGCCGCAGGCGAGCATCTCCTTGGGCATTAGCGAGAAGTTGGTCAGCGACAGGCATAGCCCGACCGTGGCCTGAGCGTAGAGGGCGGGCAGCTGGGCGGGGCTGAGCACACCGAGATGCTCGTACGGGAACGCGGCATGCAGGGGGTTCTCTGCGCCGAACAGCACGATTCGTACCTCAGGCATGCGGCGGTGAAGCTCGGTCAGGGCCATCAAGCCGATCGGCACCGCGCGGCGGGTGGTCGTGTGCCGCGCGTAGTAGACAACGGTGTCCGTGCGACGCTCGACCGGCAGTGGCTGGTAGACGGCTTGGTCGACGCCCAGCTGGAAGGCGTCAGCACTGGCGCCGTAACGCTCGATCAAGAGGTCTCGCAGCCACGGGCTCGCCGCGATGCAGTGCAGGTCGTGGCTATAGGTGTCGCGAGCGATCACTCTCTCGGTTGAGGTCGAGAAGAACTCGGGCTCGTGGTCGTTGACGAGGTAAGCACGCGCGCGGCAGTCGTTCAGGGCGAGCGTCGGATGCACGGTCTGCCAGCCTGTGGCAATCGCCACGTCGGCTCCCTGCCACTCGTCGAAGCCCTTGTACACCGGCGCTTTGATCGGTGCGAAGAATTCGTTGATGTCGTGATAGATAACCCCGGGCCAGAGTTCGCGCATCTGGTTGTGGTAATCGGCGAGCCACACGCTACACGCATGCCCGCGACGCTCCAGCCGCGAGAAGATCTGAAACAGCGTGTTGTGGCCGCCGCTGCCGCGGCTGAACGGCGGGATCACGAGCGCCAACCGCAGGTGCTCGCGCTCGGACATGCCCGGCACCGGGTCTAGCAGGGGCGCGGAACCCTCGCGCCAGATCCGTGTGATCGGCTCGTAGTCGTCGTGAGGCAACATTTTGGCTATGTGTTTGCCGGCAGGCAGCGCGGGCACTGCCTGCGCCGGGTCGGTCGGCGTGCTGATGACCGTCGCCTCGACGCCGTCTCGGCCCTCGAGCGAGATTCGACGCCGCAGTGGGGCGGGCAGGCGCTCGGAGCGGGAGCCGAGCGCGGAGAACACGCGCCGCCCGCCGTGATGCACTGCTGAGCGCGCCGTCCACTGTGCGAGCTCTGCGCCGCCGATATCGCGCTGTGCCAGCCACCGCCGGTCGGCAGCCACGGCGGCGGCGACCTCCCGGGACGCGCTAATCGGCGCAAACGGCTCCACGTGGCCGCTGCTCACCCGCAGCCCGCGGTACTCGTCGAAATAGCGGCGCATGAACTCGACCGCGCCATAGTCGTGGGCGTGCAGGACAGCGGCACCCGGGTGGTAGACCTTCGACCACCCGGCGGCCAGCATGTCTGCCCCGAATGCCTGGTCCTCCGAATAGGCGACCTCGCGGAAGCGAATCTCTTCCCAGCAGCTACGCGCGTAACAAGCGTTGACGTTGGACATGAAGTGCGGATCGCCCGAGTGCTGCACGGCGGCCCGCGCGACGGCCTGTGTACCGGGTCTGGGCGGATCGGCCTCGAACCCCGCGAAGAACTCGGTCAGCTCACGCTCGATCATCGGGCTGGTATCCGCCCGCGGTAGGTGTGGACCGTAGGCGGCGCCGATGTGATCGGCGAGCGTGAATGCCTCTCGGAAGGCATCCAGCCAGCCGGGGCACGGGGTGGCATCCTGCGTGAGAAAGCAGATCAGGTCCCCCGATGTGTGTTCGGCACCGAGGTTTCGCGTTCGCCCGTGCCCGAAATCCTCCGGAGCGATCTCGATCAGCTCGACCCCGGCAGCGCGGGCGATTTCCAGTGAGCGGTCGCGCGAGCCCGAGTCGATCACCAGCGTCTCATCGACGCCCTCGGTGGCAAGCGCATCCAACAGCTCCTGCAGATAGCGCTCCCCGTCCTTGACGGGGATCACGACGGAGACGGTTATCACTGGCCCTGCAGCCGGCGCTTGGTCTTCTTGGCGGCCCGTACGACAGCGCGGACGGCGCGCACAGCTGTGCGGAACTCCGCGGCGCCGGGCCTGCGCATCAGCGCGTTGAGGTCCAGGTGCCAGCGCTCTAGCCAGTACACCCGATCCTGCCACTCCGCCACGACCGAGTTGGCGTGTGTCTGTACCTCGACGAGCTCCAGCTCGAGCGCCTGCATACGTGCGCGTAGGCGCTCGAGTTCGGCCTGCAGCTGCTGTTCGGTGGATGTATCGGCGGCGCTCATCGCTAAAGCTTCTCCGAGATTAGCGGCGCCTCGCGGTTGAAATACCATAGGCCGAGCGCGAATAGCCCGAAGACGATGCCGAGCGGAATCAATAGGCGCACGGTGCCGCCAAGCGCGGCAGCAGCTGACGGTGCACTTGGTTGAAGCAGCGCCTTGCGCGCCTGGGTGATGATCGCGCCGAGGGGATTGAGTACCAGGATGCGGGAGAAGGGGATGTTCAGAAAGTGATGTTTCGCGGCAGTTTGCACGGTGTACATGATCGGCGATCCGTAATACAGAAGCTGGAGGAACACTTCCCAGATTGGCTGTACGTCGCGGAAGCGCACGTACAGTGCCGACAGCAGCATGCCGACGCCGGTCGAGAAGACCACTAGCAGCATCACCATCGGTATCAGCTCCAGCCAGCTCAGCTGTGGGGTGATTCCGCTCGCGAGGATGAAGGTGAAGACGACGATCAGGTTCATGCCCAGGTTGAACAGGCAGAAGAGCGCCACCGACAGCGGTACCACCAAGCGCGGGAAGCGGACTCTGCGCAGCAGGTTCTCCCGAGCGACCATGCTTGGTACTGCGCCTGCCGTCGCTTCCTGGAAGTAGGTGTAAAGGATGATCGACTCGAGCAGATACTCAGCGTAATGTTCGGTCGGATTGCCCTTGTTGATTTCGATGATGTCGGTGAACACGAACAGCATCACCCCAAACAGCATCAGCGGGCGCATCAGCGTCCACACATAACCCAGTATCGATCCGAAGAAACGCAGCTTGAATTCGGTGCGGGCGAGCATGAAGGTCAGCGACCAGAAGCGGTGCAGGCCGCCACCGAGCGCGGAGGGCCCGTACACGCGGTGGCTCGGTGGCGAGCGGTGGGGGGGAACGGGCAGGCCGATGTCCGGCATCGTGCTCATAGGCGCTCCAGCTCGAACTCGACGGGAAGCTCCAAAATGCCGCCGGTGGTGGAGCCATGGATCACAATCGAGGCCATGTCTGCGACGAGTGCAAGCGCGGCATCGCCGGTGCCCTCGCGCGCGAGCGACGGTGTCAGCATGTAGCGGCTGGCGGTCAGCCAGTTGGGGATCGCGAACTTGGCCACGACGCTTTCTCCCGTCTTGAACGAGCCGCTGGAGTTGCCGTGTTGGTCTGACCGCGCCACGATGATCGTGTGGCCGAGCTCGGTGCGTAGCGTCACGGCGAACACCGGGTCGTGGAGGTCCTCGCCGAGCTTCGCCTCGAAGCACATGCTTAGCGTGTCTTCTTGGCTGGCGCTCGTCACTCGTTCGCCGTCGGCCTTCTCGAACCATGCGTCGGCGATTGAGGTGGTGCTCGTGGACTGGCTCTCCTCAGGTGCCTCGTGGGCCAGCTGGCCGAAGTTCAGCTCGTGGTAGGCACGCCCGATTGCCCGCGGATCCCCGATCTGGGTGACGGCGCCGTGCTCCATCAGCATCGCGCGGTCGCAAAAGCGCTCGACGGAGAACATGTCGTGTGAGACGAACACGATCGTCCTGCCTTCGCGCTTGAGCCGGAAGAACTCCTCGAAGCACTTCTGCTGGAAGGCAGCATCGCCGACGGCTAGCACCTCATCGATCAACAGTATCTCGGCGTCGACCTGGATTGCGGTGGCGAACGCGAGGCGCACGAGCATGCCCGAGGAGTAGTTCTTCAGGCGCAGGTCCATGAAGCCCTCGAGCTCGGCGAACGCGACGACGTGTTCAAAGCGCTGCATCGCCTGCTTGCGACTGAGGCCTAGCATGATCGCGTTGATGATCACGTTGTCGCGTGCGTTAAGGTCGGGATTGAAGCCGACGCCGAGCTCGATAAATGGCGAGAGCCGCCCAGCAATTGAGATGCGCCCTGTCTCGACGCGGTAGATGCCGGCGATGCACTTCAGCAGCGTGCTCTTGCCACTGCCGTTGCGTCCGACGATCCCAAAGAATTCGCTCTCGGCGATCTCTATTGAGACGTTCTTGACGGCGTGCAGTTCGTCGTAGGTGGTGCTGCGCAGCGGGTGTAGTGCGCGCTCCTTGAGCGTCGAGTACTGCTGGTGAGGTAGTCGGAAGGTCTTGCTGACGTTCTCGATCGAGACGGCCACGGGCGCTGTGGTCCGAATCGCTTTTGGTGCGTCTGTTGCTAGGGGGGTTGTGGTCGACAAGGCTTGGTGAACGCTAGCAACGCGGTAATGCGCGGCAGATCAGACGCGCTGGAGCACGTAGACATCCTGGTTGTCCTGATTGCGGCCGGGCGCGAACTCAAGAACGCGCCAGCGGGGGCAGAGTTGCGCGAGCATCCACTCCGGCGAGAGGAACGCCGTGCCCCAGTCGGGGTTGACCACGCCCCAATCCCCTTCCTCGCCGAACTCCTGCGCGTACCACCAGCCAAGGCGGTACACGGTCTTGGCGATCTCGCTCAGCTGGCTGGCTGTGCGCAGCTTAACCTCATCGTAATAAGCGATCGAGTTCAGGCCGTGCGTCGTGCAGACCAGATGGCCGCCGGGCCTGAGAACGCGACGCATCTCCTCGAACCAGCGCAGCCCGAGCGCGGGCTCGAAGTGCGACCAGATCGATATCGCGTAGACGGCATCGAGCGAGGCGTCACCAAGCGGGAGCGGCGCCGCGTGCCCACTGACGAAGAAGTCGATCTCGGGCAGGTTCTCGCTCGCCCAGGCGATCGCGGGTGTGTTGGGGTCACACCCGTACCAATGAACCTCTGGATAGGCCGCTGCCAACACACGCACAACCCTCGCCGACGAGCAGCCGAAGTCGAGGGCATTCTTCACGCCGGTTATATCGACGCCTGCGCTCATGAGGGCATCGATGACCATGTCCGCCTCATAGAGTCCGCCGGCCGCCGCAAGCGGTCCGCGGGCCATCGCATGCACGTCGTCCGGCGGTTGCGCGGCGCTCAGGCCGGTCCGCTCCAACAGGCCTGGATTCGCAAGCCATGCGCCAAACGTGAGGATCATCTGCTGCCTGGCGGCCTCGTCGACAGGCGTCGAGTACTGGAGCGCGAGGTGCGCATCCTGGCTGATCTGGTTCTCCACGCTGGTGACATCCGTCGGCTCGAGGGATTCGAACAGGCGGTTGGTCACGACGCTGCCCTCTGTGGCGAGCAGTCCGGGAGCCACTCGGCGGGCTACCGATGTCGGTGCCTCCTTGGCACCTACGGCACGTAGCGATCGACGCGCAGCGCGTTCGACTAGGCGGCGTATCCGCGGGTGGCTTCTCAGGCTCAGCATGCGCGGGAAGCTAGCAGCGAGTGGAGCGACGCCGTTGGCTCGTGGTGGCCTTGGCACGCCGCGGTCCCCCGGCTGTAAGCCGCGCATAGAATGGGCTCGTGCACGTATGTACGATCGCGAGTCGCGGCTCGCTTGCGCGCGCGCGCACGATGGAGCAGTCGTTGCGTGCAAGCCATCCCGAGGCTCGG
>DATHLT010000185.1:0-15773 GCA_035487855.1 Solirubrobacteraceae bacterium | reverse complement strand
TGATCACGCACAGACCCACCCAGGTGAACGCGATCGGGTTCATCCATTTGTACTTCCTGCCGAGCGTCCACGGGCCGGCCTGGAAGCCGTCTCCCATGCGCCAACGCAGGAACACCGGGATCGTGTACGCGATATACAGGCCGATGACCGAGATCGAGGTGACAGCGAGGAAGGCGACAGGCGTGCCCAGCTTGTTCGGGAAGTAGGCGGGGAAGGTGACGATCGCCGCGAACAGGACCACGAACAGCACCGACCACGTGGGCGTCTTGTTTTTGCCCAGGCGACGCCACAGGTTGTGCCCGGGCACGGCGCCATCGCGCGAGAACGCGAAGGTCATGCGCGACGCGCTGGTGCAGCAGGCCACGCCGCAGAAGAGCTGCCCCACGGTCGAGATCAGGATCACGGCCTTCGCCGCCGAGGAGCTCAGCGCGCTCGTGAAGATCGTCAGCGCCGGGTAGCCCGCCTTGATGATTTCGCTTTCGTGGCTCTTCTGGACCGCGAAGGTGATCGCCAGCAGCACGATCCAGCCGATCACCGCGGAGTAGAAGACCGAGCGCCACACGCCTTTCGGGGCCGCCTGCGCGGCGTCATTCGTCTCCTCGGAGACGTGCGCCGAGGCGTCGTAGCCGGTGATCGTGTACATCGTCAGCAGGAAGCCCAGCGGCAGCACGTAGAACCAGTACATGCTGTCGCTGAAGCCCGAGTCGTTGATGCGGTGCCCGAACACGTAGGAGAGGCTCGCGTGGTTGCTCGGCACCGCGATCAGGATCACGACGATCACGGCCACGCCGATCACATGCCACCACACCGAGATACCGTTGAAGATCGACACCAGGTGGCTCGAGAAGACATTCGTCAACAGATCGAGCAGGAGGATCGCCCCAAACACCGCGAACTCAACGTGGGCCGTGTAGTGGACGTTCGTACCTGCCGCCGCCTTGGCGAAGTCGAAGATGAAGTGCACGTTGTACAGGCCGAGTAGGTACACCAGGAACGTGGCACTCACATACACCACTGATGCGACCACTGCCACCAGCCCGATCAGGTTGAACCAGCCTGTAAACCAGCCCCAGCCCGCGCCGCCGAGCTTCGACGCCCAGTAGTAGATACCGCCCGCCGTCGGCATCGCCGAGGCGAGCTCCGACATCGAGAACGCCACCATCAGGATCAGCACGCTGATCACCGGCCACATGATCGAGATCGCGATCGGGCCGCCGTTCTTGAACGCCTGGCCGTACGTCGTGAAGCAGCCTGCGAGCACCGAGATGATCGAAAAGGAGATCGCGAAGTTGGAGAACCCGCTCCAGCCGCGCTTCAGCTCCTGTTTGTAGCCAAGCTCAGCGAGACGCTGCTCGTCTGCGCTCAACGTCCCCGTCGTCGTGCTCATCGGGCCCCCTGAAGGTGAAAAGGTTTGGTTATCCGTCCTTCATTCGTGACAATACGCTCGATCGCGGATTGCTGTCAAGTGCAGATGACGCAAATCGCGACCTTTCAGGCGGACAGCTGGCCAATCGGGCGGATCAGCCGCTGGGCAGCAGCCCTGCGAGGATGTGCTCGGTGCCCTGCAGGTGCCCAGTCATCACCCGCGCGGCGCGCATCGCGTCGCGCTCGCGCACCGCCGCCAGCAGCCGACGATGCTGGGCGTTCGAGGATGCGAGCACCTGCGGTGGGTGAGCGATGTAGGCGATCAGGTCGCTCATCGCGCCCTGCGCCTCGGTCATCGCCCGCACGAGGCTGGTTGAGCGGGTGGCCTCGGCGAGCCCCACGTGCAGGCGGATGTCAGCTTGGCGGTAGGCGACAAAGTCCTCGAGCAGGTTCTCGAGTGTTCCGGCCACCTGGTCGAGCGCATCCAGGTCGGTGCTGGCGGCGCGCTCGGCCGCCAACACCGCAACCCCCAGCTCGACCGCCAGGCGCTGGTCGCACGTCTCGCGCCACTGCGTCAGCATCAGCTCCGACGGCGGGTTGCTGGGCGGCTGCGGATCGGACACGAACGTGCCGCCGCCGCGCCCGCGGGTGGCGAACACATGGCCGCTCTGGCTCAGCGCTGTGAGCGCTTGGCGGAGCGTCGAGCGGGCGATCCCCATCCGTGTACACAGCTCGCGCTCGGCCGGCAGCCGCGCGCCGGGGGCCAGCAAGCCGAGCTTGATCGCCGTGCCGAGGCGATCAACGGTCTCCTCGAAAGCTGTCTGCGAGCGCACCGGAGCGAAGATCGCATCCGGAGGGGCCAGCATTCCCGCAGCAGCTCTATCGTCGGCTCTGCCCGCCATCGTTCTCCGGCCCCCACAGGTTCACAGTCGCTCGAATCCGCGTACTCGCTCCCAGTCTGTCACGGCCGACTGGAAGCTCGCAAGCTCTACGTCGGCAGCGTTGAGATAGTGCGCGACAACATCCTCGCCGAACGCTTCGCGGGCGACGTCACTCGCGGCGAACAGCCCACGCGCATCGTGCAGCGTCGCCGGTAGGCGCGGGCGATCGTCTGCGACATACGCGTTGCCTGCCAGCGCCGGTTCGAGCTCGAGGCCCGCGTCGATCCCGTGCAGCCCCGAGGCGATCAGCGCGCTCAACGCGAGGTACGGGTTCAAGTCCGCGCCGCCCACGCGGTTCTCGAAGCGCAGCGACGGCCCGTGCCCGACCACCCGTAGCGAGCACGTGCGGTTGTCGTGGCCCCACGCGACCGCCGTCGGCGCGAACGTCGCGGCGGCGTAGCGCTTGTAGGAGTTGATGTGCGGCGCCAGCAGCAGCGTCATCTCTCGCAGGCACGCGAGCTGGCCAGCCAGGAAGGAATGGAACAGCTCCTCATCGCGCGCGAACAGAGGGCCGTCTGAGTCGGCGAGCGAGAAGTGGATATGGCACGAGTTGCCCTCACGCTCGTCGTACTTGGCCATGAACGTGATCGCCATGCCCTCCTGCGCAGCGATCTCCTTGGCGCCGTTCTTGTAGATCACGTGCTCGTCAGCTGTACGCAGGGCATCCTCGTAGTGGAAGTTGATCTCGTGCTGGCCGAAGTTGCACTCGCCCTTGGAGTCCTCCACCACCATTCCCGTCGCGACCATGCTGTTGCGGATGCGTCGGATCAAAGGCTCCACGCGCGCTGTGCCCAACAGCGAGTAGTCGATGTTGTACAGGTTCGCTGGATCGAGGTCGCGATAGCCCTTGTGCCACGCCTGCTCGTAGGTGTCTTTGAAGACCAGGAACTCGAGCTCCGTGCCCGCGTTGGCGACCCAGCCACGCTCGGCCAGCCGCGCGAGCTGGCGGCGTAGAACCTGGCGAGGGGAGGCGACCACGTCAGAGCCGTCCGGCCAGGCGACGTCCGCCAGGCACACGACCGTGCCCTCCTGCCACGGCACCGGGCGCAGCGTGCCGAGATCGGGCTTCAGCACCATGTCGCCGTAGCCGCCCTCCCACGAGGACATCGCGTAGCCATCTACCGTACGCATGTCCACGTCCACCGCCAGCAGGTAGTTGCAGCTCTCCGCGCCGTGGTCGGCGACCTCCTTCAGGAAGTGCGTCGCCGTCAGGCGCTTACCCTGCAGACGCCCCTGCATGTCGGTCATCGCCAGCAGCACCGTGTCGATGCTCCCCAGCGCGACAGCCTCAGCCAGTTCGTCAAGCGTCACCGTCGTTGAAGGTACTGCAGTCGAACCTTCAGCGCACCGATCATCCTCGACCCCGGCAGTGAGGAGCCGGCGCGGAGCCTCTCATTTCGATTGGCCATAGTCGAGCTATGGTGCAAGGGTGTCGCTTGCATCGCCGTCACTGATCGAGTTCCCCGCCGACGACCCCGAGCGCGCGCGGCGGTTCTGGACAGGGCTGCTGCAGAACGAGTTGGCCGAGCGTGAAGAGGCGGAAGGGGAGGGCTGGCAGACGCGCTCCGGGACGCCCGCGGTCGGCGTGCACGCCCGCGGCCGTGGGCCCGGCGACTCCTTTTCGCTGCCGTACTTCGCCGTCGAGGACCTCGCCGAGGCGCTCGCGCGGGTGCTCGCGCTCGGGGGCAGCGTGGTTCACCCAGGCGAGCGCTGGGCGATCTGCAAGGACTCCGAGGGCAGCCCGTTCGGGCTTGCCGCCCCCTCGCCCTAGGCGTAGCTCTACTGCCTGGGTCGGGGTATAGCTCTGCCGCTTGAGTCACCGGCCGTGGTGGCTGTGGCTGAGACGGGTGGCTTTCAGGCGGGCGAGCCGGTGGACAGGCCCACGAGTTCCGCGCTGTGCTCCCACAGACCCTCGGCCAGCGTGTCGTTGCGGGCCTGGCCGCTGGGGCCCTGGACCTTCTCGTCGACCACGTACTCGCCGTCCAGATCGGCCGCGCCGTGGGAGACTGCGAGCCACACGAGCGACTTGGCGCCACGCCGCGGCGAGCGAAAGAACGGTCCGCCGAGCGTTGTCAGAGCCCTCCACACGCCGTTTTCATTCTTGCCAAAGCCGGTGCGAACGACCCCGGGGTGAAAACAGTTGGCGTGAAGCTCAGGTGCCCGCTTGGCAAGCTCGCGTGTAAAGAGGATGTTGCACAGCTTCGAGGTGCCGTAAACGCGCATCGCCGAGTAGGACTTCTCAGACTGCAGATCGTCGAGGTCGAGCACCCCCGCTTTGTGGGCGTCGGAGGCGGTCGTCACGACGCGCCCGCCCTGCAGGCGCTCGCGCAGCAGGTTCGTGAGCAGAAACGGCGCCAGGTGGTTCAACGCGAACGTCTGCTCAAACCCCTCCGAGGTGAGCTTGCGCGAGGCGAACAGCGCGCCCGCGTTGTTCGCGAGCACATCGATGTGTTCGTAGCGAGCGCTCGCCTCTTCAGCCAGGGCGCGGACATCGCTCATCAGCGTCAGGTCGGCTACGTGTTCGTGGATCGGAGCGCTGCCGCCAACCGCTTGCGCTTGCGTTGCCACTGCTTTGACGCGTTCAGGATCGCGGCCGACGAGCGCCAGCTCGACGCCCTCGCGTGCGAGCTCGATCGCGGCGGCTTGGCCGATACCGCGGGTAGCCCCGGTGAGCAATACGAGCGTCACTGCCGCGACTTTACAACTACGCGGCTCGCGTGGGAGTAATGCGCTCCGGCGCGAGCTGCTCCAGTTCTGCACGCCAGGCAGATCGCGCGTGCTCGATGCCGGCGGGATCGTTCATCAGCTGCCTTTGCCAGTTGGCGGCCATGCCGAGCGCGTTCAAGCGAAAGGCGACAGCGCCCGGCTCGACGGCGGCGCGCAAAGCCCCTGCCGCGATCGCTGCCTCGATGTTGGCTTCCAGCGTCTCGATCCACTCGCGCATGACCGCTTCCACTGCGTCGCGGACGGCTCCCGGACGCCCGTCCATCTCCGCAGAAGCGGCGCATAGGAAACAGCCACCCGCGAACACGTCTGCGCCGAGGTAGTCCCACCAGGCCTCGCCGATCGCCTGCAGTCGCGGCAAGCCGACCTGGCTGGAGTGCGCCGGGGCGATCACATGCTCGATCAGGATTGCCCGCGCGGCGGCGAGCGTCGCGAGCTGCAGCTCAACCTTTGAGCCGAACAGCGCGTGCACGCTGCTCTTGTGCACCCCCAGATCGGCTGCAAGAGCGCCGATCGTGAGACCTTCCAGGCCATCGCGTGAGGCCAGCTGCACGGAGCGCTCGAGGATCGCCGCGCGACTGCGCATCCCCCGCGCTCGCCGGCCGTCGCTTGGCTTTGGTTGTGGGGTGGGCGCTACTTGCATAAGGCTCTCCATCTTATCTAAAAATAATACGGACGATCGTCTATATTGATCCAGCCGGTGCACGAGCGAGATGCGTGTGACGAAGTCAATGCGAATGAGGGAAGCGAGGACGGTGATGGCAAGGAGGATCGAAGAGGACGACCAGCTGGAGGATTTCGACGACCGCGAGGTCACATTGGATGAGGTCACGAAGGTAGTACACGTGGCCGGTGAGGGGCCGGGGGTGATCGTGATGACAGAGATGCCAGGTATCAGCCCGCACGTCGCCCGTTTCAGCCGCTGGGTCAGGGACGCGGGCTTCACCGTTTACATGCCCTCGCTGTTCGGGCGCGACGGCGCTGTGCCGGGCGTGGATGAGGGTGCGGCCACATTTCGGCGGGCGTGCGTCAGCGCTGAGTTCCGCGCTTTCGCTGCCAACGAGTCGAGCCCTGTGACTGTATGGCTACGGGCGCTCGCGCGGCTCGCACACGAGCAGTGCGGCGGCCCCGGCGTGGGTGCGATCGGGATGTGCTTCACCGGCAACTTCGCGCTGTCGATGATGCTCGAGCAGGCGATGCTCGCACCGGTCCTCTCCCAGCCGTCGCTGCCGCTCGATGACCCCGCCGGCCTCGAGATATCCCCTGAGGATCTGGGCGCCGTGCGGGCACGCCTCGAGCGCGAGGACCTGACGGTCATGGCCTACCGCTTCAAGGGCGACAAGTTCTGTCAGGCGCAGCGCTTCAGCGCCTACTCACAGGCGCTCGGCGAGCGCTTCGTCGGGCGCGAGCTCCCCGACAGCGCCGCCAACGGCCAGACGCCGCCATTCTTCGCGGATGTGGTGGGTTGCCCGCACAGCGTGGTGACCGCTCACCTGATCGACGAAGCCGGTCAGCCGACGCTCGCCGCCCGCGATGAGATCCTGGCGTTCTTTGGCGCGCGGCTGGGAGTGTGATCGGGCCGCCCGCTTCACATCGGCCCCACGCCTCAGGGTGATTCGCGTGTCACCACCGTGAGCTTCACGGTTTGCCGTACGCGAAAGCCAAGCTGCTCGTAGAGTCGGATCGCTGTCGTGTTGGCCGCGAGAACATGCAGGAACGGGCGCTGCGCACGACGCTCGATGTTTGCCACCAAGGCAACGATCAGATGAGAGGCAAATCCCTGGCCCTGGTAGTCCGGCCTCGTGCACACGGCGCTGATCTCGGTCCAACCATCTAGGCGAAATCGCTCGCCTGCCATTGCCACCAGCGCGCCGTCGCGGCGGATTCCGAGGTAGTCGCCGAGCTCGATCGTCCGCTCCAGAAACGGCCCCGGCTGTGTTTGAGCGACGAGCTCGAGCACCTCGGGCACGTCCGCGCCACCGAGTGGGATCGCCTCTGGGTAGTCGCCTGCGCCAACCCGCTCCCCGACCATTTGCGCGAGCTCAAACGATCTGACCTCCTGCCAGCCGGGCGGTAGTTCTGCGCCGCTATACGGGACTGCTACATAGCTACCAAGTGCGACGAGATCAGCTGCGTCCTGCCAGTCCTGCGCCGATGGTGAGGAGGGCAGACCGAGGAAGGGCGCGACGTCGGGCTGGTAACGGCGAGTGCGCCCGCGCACCAACGCGAACCGCGAATGCGCCCCGCACAGCGATGCGTAGGCCGGGTTATCGAGTTGGACTTCGTCAGTTGATGGCATACCGCATTATCTTGGCGATACAGTTCCCGCGCTAACGTGCCGCCGAACCTAGACACGCCTCAAGCCGGGGTGTTCGCGCTGGGGACAACGTCCCACGCCTTCCTCGAGTTCGATCTCCTCGCCGGCGTCGAGCCTCAGGCCCTCGTCTCAGCGCTGGCAAGCCTGCGCGAGCCCCGTACGACGATGGGCGGTGTCAATCTGGTCGTCGGCTTTCGCCCGGAGCTGTGGAGGGACGACCTCGGCGCCGGTGCACCGCAGGCGCTATCGAGTTTCGCCGAGCCGGTGGTGGGCAGCGAAGGCTTCACCATGCCGGCAACTCAGCACGACGCATTTCTCTGGCTGACGGGCGGCGAGTACGACGTCGTCTTCGACGTGGCACGAGCGACGATCGCCATCCTTGGGGCGATCGCGGTGGTCGCGACCGAGGTCTCCGGTTGGCCCTACCAGCACGATCGAGACTTGACCGGCTTCATCGACGGAAGCGAGAACCCCAGCCTCGCGGAGGCGCCTGAGGTAGCGCTCGTTGCACCCGGTGCTCCCGGCGCGGGCGGCTCGGTTCTGCTGCTGCAGCGCTGGACGCACGACGCCACAGCCTGGGAAGCACTTGACACCGTACGCCAAGAGGCGGTCATCGGTCGCACCAAGCCTGACTCGATCGAGCTCGAGGACAAGCCGGAAGGCTCGCACGTGGCGCGCACCGACCAAGACGATTTCGGGAAGATCTTCCGTCGGAATATGCCCTATGGAACGGTCACCGACCACGGCACGATGTTCGTTGGATTCGCCGCACAGCAGCGGCCGCTGAAGCGAATGCTCGAAAGCATGGCCGGCCTCGGCGGCACGCGCGATGACCTCACGCGGTACACGACCCCCGTCACCGGCGCGTACTACTTCGTGCCGTCGCTCAGCGCCCTGGGCGAGTACTCAGCCGAGGACGAGGCTTAGGCGCACGAACACAGCCGAGGATTACGCTGGGCTCGATCGTCCCCCGGCCATCAGCTCGTCTCGGCCGGCGGCTGTTGAAGTCCGCGGTGCGCTCGCTGCCACCAGCAGCAGCCCGGCGGCGATCAGCACTATCGCGAATGCCTGCTGGATACCCACCCGATCGTGGAACGCCACGACGCCGATCAGCCCGCCGACGAGCGCCTCGACGTTCAAGAACGCGCCTGCGAGCTCATGGGGCACACGGGCTTGACCCCACGCGTACAGCGCGAACGGCAGCAGCGAGCCGACGACCACCAAGCCGATCAGCGCGGACGCGATCGATCCCGAGAGGTGAGGTGCCGGCTCGCTCACGAGCGCGACCGGAGCCACCACGATCGCTGCCGCACCCATCTGGACAGCGGTGACGGCAATCGCGTCGCGGCCGGCCAGCAGCGAGGGCTGAGCGACGATGTACACCGAGAAGCAGACCCCCGCGAGTAGGACCAGACCGTCGCCGATGACGCTCGCCTGGCCGCCGCTGCCGGTAAACAGCCCCGCACCCGCGACCGCGCCCAGCAGGCCGAGCGTGCCAAGCGCGGACGGCCGCCCACAGCCGCGTGCCATCGCGATCAATACCACCAGCACCGGAATGACCCCGCCGAGAACAGCCGCGTGACTGAGGCTCGTGCGCTCGAGGCCCTCGCACTGGGCGAGCACAACGGCGCCGTATCCGAGCACGCCCCACCAGGCGATGCGCCATGTCAGGGCCGCCCGCACGCTCCCACGACGGGCGATCAGCGCAAGGACGCCGGCCGCGCAGCCAAAGCGGATGCTCACCAGCGCCGCCGGGGCGATAGCGCGCAGCGCCACCGCCGACAACGGCAGCGTCAGGCCCCACGTGCTCCCAGCGAGCACGAGTGCCATCAGCGCGCGGGGGCGCTCGGAGATCGAGTTGATGCGTTGCATTGGACAAACATTGTGTTGTCCATATTCGTCAGTACAGGCGCGGATCTCACAGAATGGTCATCCTGCGCAATATAATTGCGTCAAATGGCAGACTCAATTGACGATATTGATCGCGCGCTGATCCGCGAGCTGCAGCAGGACGCCGACCGCACGAACGTCGAGCTGGCGCGCGTGGTCGGCCTCTCGCCGGCTGCGACGCTGCATCGCGTCAGGCGCCTGAAGGACGACGGCATCATCGCGGGGGTCCACGCCCGGGTAGACCCCGCCGCCGCGGGCTTCGCCATCCAGGTCCACGTCGAGGTGACGCTCGGTGCGCACACGCTCGCGGCCGACAACCGCTTTCGCAAGCTCGTGAGGGAGACCCCGCAGATTATCTCCGGCGAGCTCGTGGCCGGCGAGACCGACGCGATCCTGCACGTCGTCGCACGCGACATTGGCGAGCTGCAATCGGTGATCCTCGCGCTGTCGCTCAAGGGAGGCGCCCAGCGGGTTGTGACGCTGCTGCACCTCGAGCAGCTGAAGGCGCCTAGCGCGCTTCCTTACGTGGCTGGTTGATACGGGCGACGGGGGAGCTCTGGCCGGGAAGGAATCACGCGCCGGCGGAGTCATACGGGAAGCGCGCGACGGCGGGCCGTGCGTTGATTGCCAGCTAAACCGACCAGGGGACCGCGAGATTCGCGGTCGAGGTCGGGCTGTAGTCAAGAAACCGTCTCGTCCGATTCCCGAACCACAGGAGACACCTAGTGCCCAGACTGTCGATTCTTGCTCTAGCTGGTGTCGCGCTCGTTTTCGCGGGCTGCGGCAGCTCCAGCAGCACAAGCAGCTCGTCGAGCTCCAGCTCAGCGGCAAGCGCCAGCGCGCCCGCTGAATCGGCACCTAGCTCTGGCCCGTTCTTGGCCAAGTTCACGAGCGTCAGCAAACTCGGCTCGACTGAACCGGCCAACGGCGATGTGAACCCCTACGGGATCGTGATCGTGCCGAGCAGCATCGGCAAGCTCCAAGCTGGTCAGATGCTGATCAGCAACTTCAACGCCAAGGAAAGCGCCAAGCAGACCGGTCAGGGCACCGGCACGACGATCGTGCAGGTATCTACTACCGGCAAGGCGAGCCTGTTCGCGAACATCAACCCGAAAACCCTGCCTGGGTCCTGCCCGGGCGGCGTTGGGTTGACGACTGCTCTGAACATCCTCCCCGGCGGCTACGTGGTGGTGGGCAGCCTGCCGACGACCAACGGCAAGTCCGCGACCGCCAAGTACGGCTGCCTGATCGTGCTGGACAGCGAAGGCAAGGCGATCCAGACGATCGCGAGCAAGAACATCCAGGGACCGTGGGACTCGACCGCTGTGAGCGAAGGCTCGAAGACCAGCCTGTACGTCAGTAACGCGCTCAATGGTGGCCCAGTGAAGGGCGAAAAACCGATCGACAACTCGACAGTGCTTCGCATCGACCTCGAATCGGGCGAAGGGCAGTCACCAAAAGTCCTCAGCGAACAGGTAATCGCCGAAGGAATCCCATGGGTGGACTCCGAAGAAGCGCTCGTGCTCGGCCCCACCGGGCTCGCACTCGCGTCCAACGGCACGCTGTACGTGGCTTCCACGCAGGACAACAAGATTCTCGCGATCTCCGAAGCGGCGACCCGCACGACGCCTGTAGCGGGCGGTGGGACGGTCCTCACCGAAGGCGGTCATCTCAAGGAACCACTCGGGCTGGTGGCTGCGCCAAACGGCAACATCATCGCCACCAACGGAGGCGACGGCAACATGGTGGAAATCACACCCGAAGGCCAGCAGATAGCTGTACAGAGCGCTGACAAGAAGACCGGCGCGGGATCGCTGTTCGGCCTGGTCATCGCCCCAGAAGGCAAGGGCATCTACTTCGTGGACGACGGCGAAAACACGCTCAACTTCCTGCACGAAGGCCAGCCGACGTCCGCCGGCGCTGCCTCATCCTCGCCCCAGAGTTCCACGGGCGCGGAAGCCTCTTCCGGAACGTCAAGCGCGACGGAACACCTAAGCCTCGAAGCCAACGCCGAAGGCCAGCTCAAATACAACACGACCTCGCTCAGCGCCAAGGCGGGCAAAGTCTCGATCGACTTCACCAACATGTCGCCGATGGGCCACAACGTCACAGTCGAATCCGCATCCGGTGAAGAAGTGGGAGCCACACCCACCTTCCAGGGCGGCTCAAAGACGCTGAACTTGAACCTGAAGCCAGGAACGTACAAGTTCTTCTGCTCGGTGCCGGGCCATCGCGCGGCCGGGATGGAAGGCACCCTCACCGTCAAGTAGCAGAGCCTCAGACCTCTGGATCCCGCCCCTGGCCTTCCTTACAACGTCGAAGGAGCCCGCCGGGGGCCGGTTTCAGTGCCTGGTTGCGATCGTCGCCGCGGGTACGCGGGGCGGATGGGCGGCACTCCCGGGAAGGATCGCGTCGGGCCGGAGTCCTGGGTATTAGAGCGTGCACCGCCTCGTTTGCGGAGCACGCGCGGAACCGACTGGGTACTCGATCGAGAGGTGGGTCTGGATTGTGAAGCCGCGTAAGCGTTATCTACCCGTAGCGGCCGTGCTGGGAGCGGCCGTCGCGATCGTGCCCGCGCTCGCTGCCGCCCCGTCCGAAGCGAAGCTTGAAGTCAACGAAAACTGCGTGGAGCCTGACTGGCCGTGCTGGACCTCCCCGGGAGGAAGCCCGAAACCCGCCTTCCAAACGACGATCGCCCCTGGTGGCGTGGTCACGTTCAGCGACGATTCGACCGCCGCGAACATCGCCTGGACCGGCACCCCTCCGACGTGTGAACCGTCGGTGCCTGTCAGCCCCACGCTTGCGAAAACGGGCTGGGAAGGAAAGTGCACGTTTGCAACAGCGGGCACCTACAAGTTCGAAAGCACGGCGATGTTCAAAGAGCTCGGCCTCGACTACACCAAATATGAAGTCGTGGTTGGAAACACCAGCACCGGCACTACCTCCACCACGGGGACCACAACCACGAACACGACGCCAACCACTACAACGCCGACCACCACCACGACAACCATGCAAACCACAACAACACCCATCACCACAACGCCTACCGCCACGACCTCCACGCAACCCTCCGGTAGCGTGGCGTACACGGCCACGACCACTGGTTCAACGGAAATGCCTTCCTCGCCGGCGGGGAGCCGCCTCGCTACGCTCGCGATGGCGAACACTCAGCACGGTGACATTGTGCACGGCACGGTCCAGATCCCCGCCGCTGATGGTGGCGCACGACTGGAAGTCGAGGTGCTTGCCCGAGGCGCGTCGCTCGCCAGCGTCAAACGATCTAGTAGCACGCGCGTGGGGCGGCTCGTCCGCGCTTCAGCGCCTGCCGGCGAGGTCTCCTTTACGGTCGCGCTCGATGCGGCGGCCAAGAGCGCGCTGCACCATCATCACAAGCTGGCACTGATCGTCAAGATCGTGCTCACACCCAAGCAGGGCGCCGCGCTGACGATTACACGAAGCCTCGCCCTACGACCATGAGGCCGCGCGCGCTTTTGCCCTTCGCGCTCGCCGCTCTGGTTGGAGCGACCGTGGCTGTGTTGCCTGCCTTCGCTGCTGCCCCCGCCGAAGTGAAGCTCGAAGTCAACGAAAACTGTGTGCAGGCCAACTGGCCGTGTTGGGCGCCCCCCGGCTCGGGGCCGAACCCGGAACCGGCGTTCAAGGTCACGATCGCCGCCGGTGGCGAAGTCAAGTTCGCCGACAACGCGAGTACCCCAGCGACCGTCTCGTGGACGGGGACGGGCTCGGCGCCGGCCTGCTCGGGTGTGCCCGCGAGCGCCATGACGAAATGGGAAGGCACATGTAAGTTCGAACAGCCAGGGACCTACAAGTTCGAAAGCTCAACTCTCTTCAACGTTGGGTCCTTGAACTACACCAAATACGAAGTCGTGGTCGAAAGCATCGGTACAACCACCACCACTACAACCGCCACACCGGTGACCACCACGACAACCCCGACCGCGCCGAGCGAACCGGGCTACGCGTCTCCCTTGGAAGGGAAACCAAGCGCGCTCAAGCTCGCAGGCAGCCAACACGGAGCGAGCGTGCACGGGTCGATCAAAGTGCCCCAGGCCGACGCCGGCGGACGACTGGAAGTCAACCTGTTTGCCGCCGGCGCCTCGCTGGCAAAGACGACGCACCCTGTGAAGGTGCGCGTCGGGCGACTGGTGCGCTCGTCACTCGCGGGGGGTAGCGTGCCCTTCTCGGTGCCTCTGAATGCCATGGGAAAGGCCGCGCTGCGCCGCCATCGACGCCTCGCGTTGACGGTGAAGATCACGCTCACACCACTGCACGGTGCGGCGATAAAGGTCACTCGGGGGATTGTTGTGCACGCGTGAGTTGCGAGCTTCTGGGCAGGTTCTAACGCCGGAGAGACGTTTCCCCGACGATCACTTCGGCCTCGCCCAGCGCAAAACGGTTGCGGTCTTTTTCGTAGATGACACGCACCGTCACCGTCGGCCCACAAGCGTTCGCGAAAATGTCATGGACCGTCACGTGCACTGTTTGGCCGGCTCGTAGATCTCGTTCGACGGGGGTTCCGCTCGTGCCATGATGGCACGGTGACGGCACCTCGACCGTGTAGTCACTGAGCGCGCTCGAGATTGCGTGCGGCGCCGTAAAAGTAACGATCGCCGTGCCATTGGCGGACACCTGCGCGCGTACCGGGCGATTCAGATGGTGAGCACCTCGCGGCAGCGGCTTGGCGCGTCCGCGAAAGCAATGCTGTTGCGCGGCTGACGTTTCATTCGTCGGGCGCGATTCGACGCAGGTCTTGCCGTTCGCGCGGTAGGTGATCGAGGAGATCACGCCTTGGGGGGTGACGAACCGGCTGGTGCTCACGGCGCCCCCGCCTGTCTCGAAGCCGCGTTTGGCCGGGTTTGGGAGCACCACGAGATAGGCACCAGAGTGGGGTTCGACGGGAATCGTATGCGTCTGGCCGGCCCAACTGTAGGTGACACTCACCGCTGCCGGGCCAAGCAGTCCGTAGGAGATCCAGCGGCGGGCCGCCACCGGAATCGACTCAGAGTGGGGCGAGCCGAACACACCGCTCTGAGGTATTCGCGCTTCCTGCGACGTTGTCTGTCCCGGCGTCAGGCAGGTGCTCACCTCCGTTGTCTCGCGGTTGTAACCGACCACATCCGGTGCGACTGAGTGAAAACGGCCATCGTCACCGAAGGCTCCGTCCTGGCCGAGCAGTCCAAGCTGAGCGCCCTCAACCCTGCCGACCTGCAGGCAGACGAGGCGCCGGGTCGTGCGCACGAGACGCATACCCCACGGCAGGCCGCCCACCGGATCGACTACACGTGCCGGCAACAAACTCGTGCCGCGCGCCGCGATGCCGGCGCCCACGCCGGCCACGGGGCGCTCCGGGGCTCGCACGGCCGTGCCGGTGCTGAACGTGCCCGTTACCGCGAGGGCAACGGCCGAGGCGATGAGCAATGCGGCGAGCACGGCGGCAGCGCTCGCGGGAATCGTCCGGCGCCGTCGGGTGCGCCGCTGCCGACATGGCGCTCCCGCACGGGTCGCATCGATGAGCTGTTGCTCGAGGCGGTCGAGATAGCCGCTCATTCGGGTGCCTGCAGTCCCGCACGTAGTGTCCTCAGCGCTCGGCTGACACGCTTTCTTACTACAGCCTCCGAGCAACGCAGATCTCTGGCGATCTCTGAGTAGTCCCGTTCGTCGATGATGCGAGCCTTCAGCACGGCGTGCTGCTCGGCGGACAGCAGATGCTTGAGGTTCGCCGCCACGTCGACACTTGCCGCAAGGTCCTCGATACGGGCGACATCCTCATCGTCGATTTCAAGCGGTGCCAGTGCCAGCACGTCTCTCGCGGCCTGCTCCACGCGGCCACGGCGGACGCTGTCGATCAACTTGTTACGGGCGATCGTCAACAGCCAAGCCGCCGGCTCGTCCGGGATCGCCCGCTGGACGTCACGAACAGCAAGCAGGGCAGCAGCAAAGCTCTCAGCCATCAAGTCGGCTGCGGTCTCCGTGTCTGGCACACGCGGCCTCAGGTATCCCAGCAAGAGAGCTCTCCTTCGCTTGTAGAACTCGCCGAACGCCTCGCCATCGCCATCGCGCGCCGCGCGCAGCAGCACTCCATCTGGACGCGAGGAATCGTTCATCTAGGAGAATTGACGCACAACAGCCACTGTTGTGACCGGCTTTCCATCGCCGATGGGCGGCAGTCAGGCGCGGCACGGAGGTCGGATGCGCCTGCGTTATTCGCGCTCGAGCAGCGCCACGGCAGAGATCCGCGAGGGTAGAGACGCGTACGCGCGTGGCGACTTGATCAGCGGCGTTGATGCCGTGCGTGCCCTACGCGAGTGACCGACCCCCAGGCCGGCCCCATGAGCTACAGGTCACGACGCCAGCCGCAGGGGCGCTCAGCGACCGGCGAGACGTGTAGCTCTGCCGCTCGCCTCACTGCGCCTCCTTGGCTACCGTAGCGTCATCGATTCGGTGCCGGGGCTAGCGCGGATCGTTGCCGTAGGCGACTGAGCGGTGGCGGATGCTTGCGACGTGGACGGTTCTGT
>DATHLT010000184.1:0-8312 GCA_035487855.1 Solirubrobacteraceae bacterium | reverse complement strand
CCATGGCAGGGCTCGCAGCGCTCGATCGCCTCGAAGGACACCTCCACTTTGGCGCCATTGGCCGCTTCGAGCAGGTCGAGCTCGATCGCGATCGCCGCGTCGCCACCTTGAGCGGGACCACTACGGGCGCCTGCACCACTGCCGAAGAACGCACTGAAGAGGTCGCTGATCGACCCAAAGCCGTCGAAATTGGGGGCATAACCGCCCGAGCGCAGCCCCTCATGCCCGTAGCGATCGTAGGTCGCACGTCGCTCCGGATCGGACAGGATCTCGTTTGCCTCCGCTGCCTCCTTGAACTTCTCCTCGGCGTCGGGGTCATGGGCGTTGACGTCGGGATGCAGCTCCATCGCCAACGCGCGGAACGCCTTCTTGATCTGCTGCTCGGAGGCGTCGCTTGCGACGCCCAGGACCTCATAGGGATCACGCGGCATGTCGCTCAAGTCAGTTCTCAGCGTAGGCGTCTTCGACGAAGCGCGACAGCTGTTGCGCTGCCTCACGCACGGTGGCGATCGCACCCGCGTAGTCCATGCGCACAGGCCCGATCAACGACACCGTCCCGAGCTTGCGCCTGGCCATCCCGTAGCCGGTCGCGACGAGCGCAAGCGAGTGCATGGCGGGGAGCTCGTTCTCGCGCCCGATGCGCACGTACACGCCGCGCTCTAGGAGCGCCGCGCGCAAGACTTGTAGCAGCGCCACCCGCCGCTCGAGCAGGTCGATCAGCTCGTTTACGTGCGCGGAACCCTCGATCTGGACGGTCTCGAACAGCCGCGCGGTCCCATCGACGAACAGTGCGTCCTCGCCGTCTGAGGCCAGCTCGCCGAACGCCGGGACGAAGTGCTCCAGGAATTTGAGCTCCGTCGATGAGAGCCCAGGGTCCATCAGACGTTGCTGGAGCATTCGCGCGCCCAGTTCCAGCCCTATGAGTCGCTCGTTCAAGTACTCGCCCGCCCACGCGACGAGCCCCGGATCGACGGCGCGCTCGAATGTCGCGAACATCTTCGAGACGTTCCCCGCGGAGGTGATGATCACTACCAGCACCACCTGCGGCTGCAGTGCAAGCACCTCGATGTGACGAATCGTCGCCGTGTTCATCGACGGTGCCGAGACAACCGCGAGCAGATTCGTCATTTGCGAGAGCGTCTCGGTGGCCGTACGCATCGCCTCGTCTACCTCGCGGCGAATCAGCGAGAGCTCCAGGCGCTGCGGCGTCTGCGGTACGTGCTCGGCGCTCAGCAGGCGATCGACCACGTAGCGGTGGCCGGCATCGGTTGGAACACGCCCAGCGGATACGTGAGGGTGATTCAACAGCCCGTACTCCTCGAGCAACGAGAGCTCGTTACGCACCGTTGAGGGGCCGCAGTCGAGATCGGCCGCGGCAGCGATTGATCGCGACGCGACCGGTTGCCCGGTGCGCAGATAGTCGTCCACGACTTTGCACAGGATGTGCTCTTGGCGGGGGCTCAGCATGAAGTTGATTGTAGGCGGCGGGCTGGCGCCCAACCGGGCACCCACGCCGGGAACCGAGCCGGGCTGGCCCTACAGCACGAGCTCGGCCTCGGCGTTGCGGATGATCTGCTTGCCGCCCTGCTCGGCGACCGTATCGACTGTCGCGCGACCGTCGGTGACCTCGCGCACGGTGCCGGTGACAAGGACCTCCTGCTCGGGCACGCCCATGCCGCGGAACTGGACCGACAAACGCTTGAGGTGCTCAGGGCCGCCTGCCGCATCTGTCTCAGCTCTTGCCACCTGGGCCATCGTCCACAAGCCGTGCAAGATCCGCCCGGGCAACCCGACCGCGCGCGCGAACTCCTCATCGATGTGGATCGGGTTGAAATCACCAGAGGCGCCTGCATAACGCACCGTGAGGAATCTGTCGGGCGTGACACGCAACTCGGGGATCTGCTCGCCTGCTTTCAGCTCTGCCATACCGATCACACTCCTCGCACGATGTTCGTCCAGGTTCCACGACAGACCTGCTCGCCGCGCTGATTGGCGGAAATCGACTCGAACACGTAGTAGCCGCGACCGTCCCGTTCGGAGATGTCCTTGACGCTTGCGGTCGTCGTGACCTCATCGCCGGCGACGACCGGCGGGCCCCACACGAACTCCTGTCCGCCGTGGACCATCATCGCGAAGTTCAGCTCGATCTCGGGATCGAAGATCGGCGGCCCCACCGACGGCGCGCTGTACACGACGGCAAACATCGGTGGAGCGACCACATCTGCATATCCGGCGGCACGCGCGTCCTGCACCTCGAGGTGCAGCGGGTTGGTCTCACCCACGGCGCGGGCGTACTCCTTGATCTTCTCCCGGCCCACCGCGTAAAGCACGGGCTCGTAGGTCTTACCGATCGCTTTTGTATTGACAGGCATCGACGGCTCCTTGCGCGGCGTTGCTGATCTGAGGTTGCGGCGCGCCAGTTTACGCACGATCTGGCGCGAATGTGCTGGCGCAGTTGCGTGTGCGGCAATGCAGCTGGGCGGCCCAGCCCTGCAGTCACCACCCCTCCACAAGCTCACAGGCTGCAGTCCCCCTCATGCCTGCACCCCGGGCAACTGCACCGCCATCGCTCGAGTATTTGGCATCAGAAAGCGAAACTGCGGCGCCCGAAGGCAGGGCGACTGCGCTGAACTGCGCTGCTGTACCCACGCCACGCGCTCCTGATCGCTCGCGCTGGCTACGCTTGCGTCCTCCACTTTCTTCACTCCCTGAGCCGTTCCGGCACACGCCGGCCCCCTCACAGCTTCCCCAGCAAGCAATCAGGTAGAGCAGACCCGCCCTCGCGGCTGGCCGACCGTGCACGCCGCACGTTTGCCAGTCACCGAGTGACGCCGTAACGACACCGCCCCGGTGAGCGCGTTCGCGCCAAGTTCGGCCGCCTAGCCCCCCTCTGATTCGAGATTTCCGAGAACCCCCAAGGGGTTCTCGGAGTGCTGCCCATAGTCGCCCGCCGCCGATGCGAACCGCTTGACGGACTTCCCCACGGCTCCCTACAAGCACCCAACGCAACTCGTGCACCGCCGTCCAATCACACCCCCAACCAGCAGGAGATCGCCATGACACCGACCCTCTCACCCTCCCCCACGGTCCAGCGTCGAGCCACCAGGAGCGACTTCCCCAAGCCGACACGCCAGCGACACGTTCGCACACACCAGCAGGCCCGTCGCGGCCTCGATCAGCGGCTACTCGGCCACTACACCGACCGAAGCGGTAATGCACGTGAGGTGCTTGCCCGACCCGGCGCAGCGGGAAGCGTGCTCGTTCTCGACCGTGATCGCGTCACGCTGGAAGACCTGCGCGTGGTGGCACATCTGGCGGTTGATGAGCCATTGGAGAACGCGGCACTTGTTTGCGCGGCCTACCTGCGCGATGCAGCCACAGGGCGCCATCGCTGTCGCCTGCTGAACGATGAGGATCTGTGCTGCACGCCGTTTGCAGACCAGCCCAATCCGCATACCCACACCGCTGTGCCGGGTGCCGAAGTGACGGTCGATCGTCGCGGTCACCGCTATCGCCTGCAGACCATCGAGACTGGGATGTCGATCCCCGAGCTGCGCTGGTGGCGCACCGCCGAGGACGTCGCGGCACCCGCCGGCGAACCGGTGAGCGTGCGTGAGGTGATCGCCGCCACCGAGAGCTACGAGCCCGTGCGGGCATTGACCGCGCAGGCCCTGTCGCAGCACGACGGGGTCGAGGTCTCCACGACGGTGCTCCGATGCGAGCTCGCCCGCGTGCAGCAAAGCCCGATCGTCCTCAACCGGCGCCTGCGCGAAGTCCTGCTCGCGGTGGTCGCGCGCGATGAGCTGAGCATGAGCGAGATCGCCGTGCGTTGCGGGCGCATCAAGCGCGACCGCAAGGGCCACGAAAGCGGTGAGACGAGTTGGCTGGCCCGGCGTATCGGGCTGCTGCCCGAGGGCGGGCGGCATACGCCGACACCCTGGATTCACAGCGACGTGCTCGCATTGATCGCACGCAACGGCCTCGGGATTAGTCCACGCGAGGTCGAGCTCTGATGAACGGAGAGCATTACGGGCCGATCCTCGTGGTCGAGTCAGACCGTCAGCTCGGTCAAGCGATCACCGAGCAACTCGCTGTCGACGGCTTCAGCGTCGAGCTGGCCCGTAGCGCCGAGCACGCTCGCATCCTCGTGAGAGCCAGTAACCCACAACTGGCCGTGCTCGGCTGGCTGGACTCGCCACGTGGGGCGCTCGGGCTACTCGAAGAGATCCGTCTACGAGGTCATGCCGGCACCCCTTGGGACCAAGCGCTGCCGGCGATTGTCCTCGGCCCGGGAGCGCGCGAGCTCGACATGCTGCGTGCGTTCGAGGCGGGTGCCGATGATTTCCTGGCACGAGGAGCCACCTATCTCGAGTTGAGGGCTCGCGTGCGCGCAGTCCTGCGCCGCACAACAATCGTGCCCGACGACTCGTGCCTAATCGAGGTCGAGTCGTTGGCGATCGATACGCGCACGCACGCGGTTGCGCTGGAGGGCCGCCGGGTGAACCTTCGACGTATGGAGTACGAGCTGCTCGTGCACCTGGCGCGCGAGCCAGACAGGGTATTCGCCCGGGACGAGCTGTTGCGTGCCGTCTGGCAATACCGCTCGGGCGGATCGACCCGCACCCTCGACAGCCACGCCAGCCGACTACGCCACCGGCTAGCCCCCGATAACGCCAGTTGCTGGGTGATCAACGTCTGGGGTGTGGGCTACCGGCTGCGATGAACATCGCTCTGTGAGCGGCAGACCGATGCGACGAGACCACCGACTGTGAGATCTAGGCGCGCTACGCTCGCCCCGCATGGGGACGCCCTCACAAATGAGCGCCGTGGTATCGCGAGCGAGAGCGCTACAAGCCAGCGCCGGGCTGACCGTCCTCAGCGAGGACCTTGCCCGGCCATGGGGCGGATTCCTGTTGATCGCCAAGGCCGATATTCGGACATTCATCCGGGTCTACTTCCCCGACGTGGGACACGACGAAATCGGCCCTTCCTCGACATTGAGCCCGAAGATCCTGATTGTCGCTCCGGGTCGGCGCCTGTCGTGGCAATACCACCTCAAACGCAGTGAGATATGGCGGATCCTCGAGGGACCAGTCGGCGTCAGCCGAGGCCCGAGTGACGAGGAACCACCAATGCATAGCTACGCCGCTGGTGAGACGCTGCGGCTCGCGCTTGGCGAGCGTCACCGCCTGATCGGACTCGACACCTGGGGTGTAGTGGCCGAGATCTGGCAACACACCGACGCTGAGTCACCCTCGGACGAGCACGACATCGTGCGCATCACCGACGACTACTCCCGGGCGTAGTAGGCGAGCACTTTCGTGCCAGCAGCCTGACGGCTGTTCGCGCCCACCTGACGGCCGTTCGCACAACCTGACGGGCTGAAAGCAGCCCCAGAGGCACCACCCGCAGTCGCAATGGCGAGCTCACCGGCTCGCCATTTGCTCGTTAACCAACCCATGACCGGCTCGCGCCGGTCCGCACGGGCCTGCTCTGAGGACTGGCCCTGAAAGGAGTGGCGCAATGCGCTCTTCAACCGCGTTCCTGGAAAGCGAACGCAATGTCCATGCAGTTCTCGCAGAACTAACCCACTGGCTCGTCGGAGCGGCCATCCATTGCGCCGTAGGTCTGGCTCTGGGGATGCTCGCCGCACGTCAGATGCGCGACTGCCACCTCCACTGGAGCTGGGCAGCCGGGGCTTTCATCCTTCTGTTGGGGGTCGAGCCCGGACTTGGCGGCTGGTCGTTCAGCCTGGCGCTCGCGGCCCTGTTCGCGACTGTCCGCGGTCGCCGCTGGCACCGCGAAGACATCGATACCGGCGCAGACCTGGCCGGCATCGCCTCTGCCCGTCGCACGCCGCCACGGTTCGTCCGCGCACTAGTGACTGCCGGAGTGCTGCGAGTCCGCGAAGCCGTGGACAGACCACGGTGGATGCGAGACCGGCAACTAGTGTTGGGCCGGGATGAGAATCACCGCACGGTGTCGATCCCATTCGACACCAGCCACGGTGGTAGGCACACGCTCGTGGTCGGCGCGACTGGCTCCGGCAAGACGGTCACACAGAGCTGGATCGCCGCGCGTGCAATCGAACATGAGATGGCGGCGGTCGTGGTCGACCCCAAGGGAGACCGTGATATGCGCGAGCAGGTGCGCAGCGCCGCGCTTGCAGCCGGCAGCTCGTTCATCGCATGGACACCTGAGGGCAGCCACATATACAACCCCTACGCGCGGGGAAGCGAGACCGAGATCGCCGACAAGCTGTTGGCCGGCGAGCACTTCACCGAGCCGCACTACTTGCGCCAGGCCCAGCGGTATCTGGGGCACGTAGTGCGAGCGTTGCGCCGCGCCGAGGTCGGAGTGAGCCTCAGCACGATCGTCGAGCACTTGGTACCGGCACGCTTGGAGTCGCTCACCCGGGTCGCTCCCGGCGAGCAGGCGAACGCCACGTTCGCCTATCTCGACTCGCTGTCCTCGCGCCAACAGAGCGACCTTGCCGGCGTCCGCGATCGACTGGCGATCCTCGCCGAGTCAGAGGTCGGCAAGTGGCTGGATCCCGACACACCCGGTGCTGAGCGGTTCGATCTACTGACAGCCGTGCGCGACCGGGCGGTCGTGTATTTCAGCCTGAAGTCCGATAGCCGGCCGTTGCTCAGCCAGATGCTGGGCAGTGCGATTGTCCAGGACCTGCAGACCACTGCCGCGGCGTGCCAGGAGAGACCAATCCCCACGCTGGTGGTGATCGATGAGTTCTCCGCGATCGCCGCCGAGCACGTCGTGAGGCTGTTCGGCCGCGCCCGCTCGGCCGGCTTCAGCCTGCTGCTGGGGACACAGGAGCTATCCGATCTCAGGCTCCCAGGAAGGGAGAGATTGCTCGAGCAGGTACTAGGCAACCTCGCAGTGCTGATTGCCCACCGCCAGGTGGTGCCGAGCTCAGCCGAGCTGATCTCAAACGTCGCAGGCACCGTGGGCACGTGGAAGGTCTCGCGACACAGCGACGGCAAGACGACGCGCACCAGAACCCACAAGCCGGTGCTCGAGCCGGGTCAGGTGATGAGCCTGGAGCGCGGCTGGGCCGCCGTACTCGAGCTGGAACACGCCGGCAACACTCACATCGCACAGATGTTCTCGCCCGCCGTTCGCGGCTGAGCCGACTCTGGGCGGCACTCCGACGGGCGGAGCCGCCGTGCGGGCGTCGCCCATCGCACAGTCCAACAACCACGGTAAGGAGGAGCACATGCTTCTGGAAAGCAAAACATCACCCACATCCGAGCGTCTGGCGATCGTGCGCTGGGCTGGACGCCTCGGCGCCGTCACCGCCGAGGCACTGGCGCGACACGACGGTCGTACGATCGCCTCCGCGCGCGCCCAGTTGCGCGCGGCCGAGCAGGCAGGTCTGCTTACGCGCAGACGCGTGCTCGCCGACGCTTCAGCTCTATACGCGATAACCCATGCCGGACTGCGTGAGTCGGGCGTGCACGGTTTGAAGCCATGCCGCGTCAGCGTCGCCAACGCTCCGCACACGATCGCCTGCGCCGAAGTGGCTGCCGCGCTCGAGCGGGCCTATCCGGATCACGCGGTCATGGGCGAGCGCGAGCTCCGCCGCGAAGAGCGCCGGGTGGGTGCCGCGCTGGCAAGTGCGCGCCTCGGCGACGCGCCCGCCGGCGGCCCGCTGCTACACCGCCCCGACCTGGTGCTGTGGCCAGACGACCAACAGGAATCTCTGCCCGTCGCGATCGAGGTCGAGCTGACGGTCAAGGCGCCACAGCGGCTACTGGAGATCTGCAGGGCCTGGGCGCGCTGTGATTGTGTTGCCGGCACGCTCTACCTGGCTGCCGTAGATGTCCGGCGGGCGCTCACCCGAGCAGTCGCCGCGGCGCAGGCCAAGGAGACTGTGATCGTGGTTGACCTCAATGCGCTGCTCGACGCCAACGAGCCAGCATCGCCCCCGAGCGCGAGTACCGTCCCAAGCGATGCGTAGCTTGGTGATGGGGGGTCAATCATCGAGCAATGGAGTCGATCATGGCCTACTTCAGCATCAACCGCGTCGTTCTAGTTGGACGTCTCACCCGGGACCCCGAGCTGCGTGCCCTACCGTCAGGGACCAACGTTTGCAGCTTGCGCATCGCCTGCAACTCGAGCAGGAAGGACGCCGACGGAGAGTTCGTGGAGCGGCCGAACTTCTTCGACGTCAGCGTGTACGGGGTGCGGGGCGAGAACGTCAGTCACTACATGCGCCGCGGCAGCCGTGTGGCGATCGATGGACGGCTGGAGTGGCGCGAGTGGGAGACCGCCGAGCAGGAGCGCCGCCAGGC
>DATHLT010000183.1:0-22386 GCA_035487855.1 Solirubrobacteraceae bacterium | reverse complement strand
GCCGCTGCCGCCGAGCACCGGCGTGATCGCGATCGCCGAGCGGCGCACGACCGCACCGGCGGCGATCCTCGCCGAGCGACGCGAAGCGCCGGTCGTGCTGCTCGAGGATCCGCGCGACCTCGGCAACATGGGTGCGTGCGTGCGCGTCGCCGCAGCAGCGGACGCTGCCGCTGTGCTCACCACCGGCAGCCACGATCCCTGGCATCCGGACGCGCTGCGCGGGGCAGCGGGCCTGCACTACGCCCTGCCAGTCGCTCGCCTGGAAGACCCGGGCAAGCTGCGGGCGAGCGGGCGAGCGCTACTCGCGCTGGATCCCGATGGTGAGCCGCTGCAGCCCGCCCGACTGCCACCGAACTCAGTGCTTGCGTTCGGCACTGAGCGCCACGGTCTCAGTAACGAGCTGCTCGCGAACGCCGACGCACGTGTAGCGATTCCCATGCGCGCCGGCGTCTCGAGCCTCAACCTCGCCACCTCCGTGGCAGCGGTGCTGTTTGCCTGGCGCCTATGCTCCAGCAGCTTCGACGCCGTCGAGCAGTAGCCAGTTGCCACGCAGCGCCTCGCTCGCGCGACGCACCATCCGGTCCGCCTGCTGCTCAGGGTCAGCGACCTCGCTCATCAGCTGTGTGATCAGCTCGCGCGCCTGACGTGCGTGCTCGACATCGAGTGACTCATGCACCCTGAAGTACTCCGTCGCCGGGCCTTCCTCGCTGAAGCCGTAGTGCGCGGCGAGACCCTCCAGCTTCGTCGTGGAGATCTGTGGCTGGCTCGCCTCGATCGCGTACAGCACCGCGAGCCGCTCGAGCAGATCGTCACCCGCCATCCAACTCTGTGCACATGCCCGCGTCTGCTCGAGCTCCGGCTGACCGGATCCCTCAGGCTCACCCATCGCCCACTCGAACTGCTCCCACAGCGCCACGTGCGCGGCCTCCTGCTCAGCATGGCGGCGCAGACCGGGACGCAGCTCGTCTGAAGCGCACTCGGCCGCTAGCTCCGAGGCCCCAGCGAGCGCGACTACCGCGTGGCGGTACTCCCCCGCGTAGCGGCTTAGCTCACCGGCGCTTAGTTCACCGGCGCTCCAGCGCTGATAGAACGGATGCTCGAGCACGTTGATGGCACTGCGTGTCTCGTCGAGCCTCGCCAGAACGTCCATTGCGGGTTCCCTTCGGTAGGTGGTTTCGCCCATTCATAGGGAGGACTTTACCCCCGTGACGCAGAAACCTACGGAGTTAGCGGGGTCTTCGTCGCCACGAGACTGGACGATTGTCCGGGATCTGTGCGAGTGTCCTCGCGGGGAGTTGATCGCAGGGAGTTAGGGGGTGGTTTTGTTGACCATCATCGTCGCTTCGGCACTCGGCGCCATGGCATTCAGCGCGCTGCTGGCGATCGCCCTGGCGCGGACCGCAGCACTCAGCGACAGGGCCTCGGAGCAGATGCTCGCGCAGCGGCGCGCCACACCCAAGATCAGAACCTATCGGCGCAGCTACGCGGGGTTGGCGCGAGCCCAGTCGGCGATCGCGCGCGAGTCGTCGATCACAGTGCCATCGTCGAGGATCAGAGTAGGCACCCAGCGATTGCCGGTCAACTCCTGCACCTCGCGACGGCCGCGCGTTTGGTTGAACACCCCTCCCAACAAGCCAAGGCCGTAGGACTTCACCACCTCTGGGTCGTGCCCGGCGTCCTTGAGCGCGTGGTAGGCGTGCGCGCACGGATGACCGCCCGGGCGCGCCGGAACTGGAAACGTCCCCCAGCAGACATACAGCTTCATGAGACGTTCAGTGTGCCTTCCATGCCAGCCTGACGGTGGCCGGGAACGGTGCAGTAGAAAACGTATTTGCCGGGTTTCAGTTTCAGTGTGAGCTTCATCGTCCCGCCTTTGAAAACCGGTGTGGCACCGAGCACCTTGGTGCCTTCCGCAACGGCCACGTCGTGTTCCAGAGGCGACATGTTCGTCATCGTGATCGTCACCGTTCCCGCCTTCGCGCTCAGCTGCTTGGTGTTGTAGGCAAGTGCGCCGGCCGGGTCAGCCGCGAGCGCGAGCGAGCTACCGGCTCTGCTGGCGGCCGGCGAAGATGCCGGGGCGGGGGTACCGGTGGTGGCAGTCGGTTCGCTTGATGTGCTCGAGGAGCCGGCTGTCACGGGAGCGGACACGACTGGCACAGCCGGTAGCACTTGTGTCTGAGTTGGCGTCGTCGATCCCTTCGCGGGAACGCTCGAGGTGATGACGGCGGTACTCACCGCAGCGAGAACCAGCACCACGCTGACGCCCATCACCGCACGCTGACCGCCGAGACTCGAGGGGAAGTCCGGTTTGCGCAGGCCGATCCCGAGAGATAGCGTCAGTGCCCACGCGACCAGCAGTCCTCCCGCGATGTAGAACGGGACTTTGCTCTTCTCCGCCGCGAGCACCGGCGCCAATTGGAGGGCGATCGTGTGCATCGGCACGAGCCTAACCGATGGGCCACGAGTATGCTAGGGGTTGAGATGAGCGACGCGGTACGCACGCCCGAGGAGGCGCTGCAGGGGCTCCCGGACTTTCCCTTCGCCTCGCACTACCGCGAGGTCGACGGCTTGCGCCTAGCGCACCTCGACGAGGGCGAGGGCGCACCGGTGATCTTCTTTCACGGTGAGCCGACCTGGTCGTTTCTGTGGCGCAAGGTGATCCCGCCCGTACGCGACGCCGGCTTTCGCTGCCTCGCACCGGACCTTGCCGGCTTCGGACGCTCAGACAAGCCCACCGACATCGACTCCTACTCCTACGACCGCCACTGCGAGCTGACGGGCACGCTGCTCGAGGATCTCGACGTGCGCGGCGCGACGGTGGTCGTGCACGATTGGGGTGGGCCGATCGGCCTGCGGCTGGCCCTAGAAAACCCAGGGCGGATCGATCGGCTCGTGATCCTCGACACCGGTCTGTTCACAGGCCACCAGAAGATGAGCGACGCGTGGGTCGCATTCCGCGACTTCGTCGCCCGGACCGAGGACTTGCCGGTCGGCTTCCTCGTGCGGGGCGCCTGCAAGATCGACCCCGGCGACGAGGTGATCGCCGCGTACGACGCCCCCTACCCTGACGCCACCTCCAAGGCCGGCGCCCGCGCCTTCCCGCTACTCATTCCGCGCGCGCCGGACGCTCCCGGCGCGCAGGCAGGTCAACGCGTGCTCGCGGCGCTCCGCGAGGACCGCCGCCCGACACTGATGATGTGGGGCGACAGCGACCCCGTGCTGCCGCTAGCGACGGGCGAGCGCTTCGCCGAGTCGATCGGCCGTGAGAAGCCCCGCACGATCGAGGATGCGAGCCACTTCCTCCAGGAGGATCAGGGCCCATTGATCGGCAGCTTGATCGCGGACTGGCTAGTCGCCGGCTGACTGCGTGATGCGCTGTCGCTCGGGCGCGGGCTCAAGCCCCGGCTCCGATTGGGCAGCGCGCAGCTCGTAGTCACGGCGAACGTTCGCGTCGGCGCCGGCCAGCACACGGTCGGCCTTCATCAGACGCGCCATCCCCTCAGCTAGGGAACGCGGCAGCAAGGTTCCGACGGCGTTCGTGCGCTTGGCCGACTTCGGCACCCACACATCGACCGTCCCCAGCTGCAGCGCCTCGACTATCGCATCGGCGACATCGGTGGGCTCGAGGTTGCTCATGCCGCGGACCGCCCCCAGGCCGGAGCCGAGCTCGGTGTTGACGACCGTGGGCATCACATAGCTGACGTCGACGTGCGCACCCATCAGCCGCAGCTCACCACGAACGGCCTCCGTTAGACCGACGACCGCGTGCTTGGTCGCCGAGTACGTGGCTCCACCGGGCGCACCGAACTTGCCCGCTTGTGATGAGATGTTGATGATGTGGCCGCGATCGCGCGGCACCATGCGATCGAGCGCGAGCTTCATGCCGATGATCACGCCGTGCACGTTGATGTCGACCATCCGTATGGCTGTGAGGTCGTCCTCGTCGATGAAGCGGCCAACCTGCATGATCCCGGCGTTGTTGACGAGGATGTCCAGCGGCCCAAGCTGCTCTTCGGCGCCGTCCAGAAACGCGGCAAACGAAGCGCGGTCGGTCACGTCGAGCTCCAGCGCAACGGCGCTGTCACCAAGCTCGGAAGCGGTACGAGTGGCGGCGTCAAGATCGAGGTCGCCGATCGCCACGCGCATGCCCTGGCGGATGAACGCGGCGGCGGTAGCGCGTCCGATGCCGCGCGCGGCACCTGTGATCGCCGCTGTCTGTCCCGCGAGAATGCGCGGCTGCTTGGACATCGTCTCCTCCTATGGTGGCTGACCAATCAAGTCGTAGTACTCAAAGCTAGCGCTTTGGCCAGGCAGCCAGTATTGCCGTAGTAGGCTTGATACGTGCCGTTCTTTGAGTTCGAGGGGCAGCAGTTGGCCTACACGGAGTTCGGCGGCGGCCCGGCGGCCGTTACCTCAGCGGGCGCGCGCGGGCGCACAGCACGCAGCGCCAAGGGCTCCGAGCGCACACTGATCCTGCTCCACGGGCTGCTCCTTTCCCAGGAGATGCATCGGCCGCTCGCCGAAGCTCTGGCCGCAAGGGGCAATCGGGTAATCACGCTCGATCTGCTCGGCCACGGCGCATCAGAGCGCCCGCGCGACATGTGGCGCTACTCGATGGCCACCTACGGCGAGCAGATCGTCGCGCTGATGGATCACCTGCAGATTGAGCAGGCAGCGGTGATGGGCACTTCGCTCGGGGCGAACGCCGCGCTCGAGCTCGCCGCCCACCATCCAGAGCGTCTGCGGGGGATGGTCATCGAGATGCCCGTGCTCGACAACGGCCTGATGTGGAGCGCGCTGACGTTCACGCCACTGCTCGTCGCGCTCACGTTCGGTGAGCCCGTGATGAAGCTGCTGGCGCGCGCTACACGCGCGGTGCCGCGCGGTCTTCTGCCCCACTACGGCAACGTGATGCTCGATCTCGTACGCCAGGAACCGGGACCAGGAGGAGCGTTGCTTCAGGGCCTGTTCTTCGGGCGCATTGCCCCTCCGCGCAGCGAGCGCGCCACGTTCACCACGCCCACGCTCGTGCTCGGCCACCACCGCGACCCGGTGCATCCGTTCTCCGACGCAGGCATGCTCGCCAAGGAGATGCCCAACGCGAGACTGCTCCAGGCCAACTCGCTCGTGGAGCTACGTCTGCAACCAGAGCGGCTGACCGGAGAGATAGCCGCCTTCCTCGATGAGATCTGGGAAAGCTCAGCCGCCGCCAAGACCACCAAACGTCAGCCGACGAAACACACGGCGGCCAAGCGTACGCCGGCGAAACGCACTGCCAGTCGCAGCCGCTAGCGCGTCGGGAACAGTTCGACTTCGTTGATGTCGACGTGCCCGGGCGCCGTGGCGCTACCCACCGCTGCCGCAGGCGCGTTGCTGATCCACAACGTGATGTAGGTGAACGCTTTCTTAGAGTCGCGCAGCTTCAAACGCAAGTGCTTCTTCTTGACCACCCTGAAGGTGCTGAGCGGGATCCACGCAGGATCGGTGATCGACGTCGGCACCGTGTGGCCATTGGCTCCGTACACCTGGACGGTCATTCCCGGTGTTGAGGTGACCAGTTGCAACACGGCGATCTTGTGCTTGGCCTTGAGGTCGATCAGCAGGCCCTCTGCCATCGCCGGGGCGCTCGCTGGATTGACCTGCGCGGTCCACGCCGTCGAGGTGTCGCCATCGATCGCAAGGCTCGGGTCGCCGAACCATTCCGCCGGGTAGTTGTATGGGTTGTAAGGGGTGGCGGCGTTCGTGTCCAACACGATCGCGCTCTGCTGAGATTCTTCGCTAGTAGATCCGCTATTGGTCCCCGTACCGCCGGGGGCAGAGCTCGACGGAGTTGTGGTCGTCGTCGATTTGGTTTCCGGCGTGGTTGTTTTCGCGACTTTTTCACCGGCCGCGGGGGTAATTGCCGTAAGCGGGATCTTCGGCGGTTTCACCGCACCCAGGCCCAGCGGCGATTTGGCGCTCGGCGTAGTCGCTGTCGCCCCCGGCGTGACCGGCGTCGTAGTTGTTGGCGTCGTCGCGGCAGGCGGGCTCGTCTGCGCGACCGTGGTGGTCACCACCGCTGCCTTTGGTGTGCCTTTGTTCAGAGCGGCATACCCCGCAGCGAGCGCACCCAGCACGAGCAGCACAACGACGGCAACAATTGCGCCGCCCGTGTGCCAGCCGGACGCACCGAGGCTTCCGGGGGCGCCCGAACCGCATTGCAGGCACCAATCCTGGCCTGGCTGCAGCGGCGCGGCGCACTTCATGCAGCGATGCTCTACCGCAGGCGTCGGCCGGGACGGCGCGGGCTCGGTCGGAGCCCCAGCCGAGCCGTTCGGCGGCGTCTGCCCGCTGCTTGGAGCAGGCGGCGAATCCACGAGCGACGTAGCCACAACCTGGAATTCTAGCCCGACACGATGTCGCGACCCGTTGGTTGCAGCTGCTCATCCAGCTCCAGCTGCCAGTAGTAGCGCGTGAACGTCAGGCCGTCGCGGAACTGCCCGACGTGGGGCTCGATGGTCTCGCCGGCCGCCATCCGCACGATTAGCTCGGGGTAGGTACGTCCCGGCAGAGCCGCATACGCGGGCGCGGGGAAGGCGCCGCCGAAGCGCGTGTTCACGTCGGTGATCCCCAGGCCGATGTCTGGGTCGCGGAATACCTGGATCGTCGCGGGCCCCCGCACCTGCAGGGCCTCCATCACGCTCCGGCCCAGCCCGATCAGCTCTTCGTCGTGGATCACCTGGCCCTTGATCGACTCGCCGCCACGCGACTCGAGCATCGTGCGCGGGATCGCGTTCAGGCAGCGCCCGTCGCGATCGCCCAGGCAATCTATGGACAGCTCATCGCCGCCCATCGCGCGCTGGACCATCACACGCTCTGGTCCGGGCAGGCCCCTCGGGCGCCGACCGCCGGGGGCGCGTTCGATGTAGTCGATGAAGAAGCGCGCCTGTCCAGGGTCGTGGGCAAGGTGGATCGAGCGTGCCCCCGAGCCCTGGCGAGGCTTGACCATCACCGGGTATTCGAGCGTGCTCAGGTCGTCCTGGGGCAGCAGCGTCGGCGGCGAGGGCAGGCCGTGGCGCTCGAGCAGCAGATGCGCCTCGTACTTGTCGTAAGTGGCGCGCGCCACCGCGGCGGACGGAACGAGCGCGGGGAGCCGTCCCTCCTCCAGCGCACGGGCGAGGATCTCTATGTCCAGATCCGTCAGCGGCAGGACCGCACCGACCCGATGCTCCTCACACAGCGCCTGTAGCGCTGGAACGTACTCGGGGTCATCCATCCGGGGCACCGCCGCGCGCACGTGCGCCGCGTACTGGGCCGGAGCCAGCGGCGAGGGGTCAGCGGCGATCGTCAGCGTCTGCGCAGCGAAGCACGACACGATGTCGTAGCGCTTGCCGGTGCCCGTCAGCAGGATCGCCGGGCGATCCCCGGGCGGCTCTGCCGACGGCCGCGCGGTCGGACGGTCAAATCTGCTCACAGCTTGCCCTCCCAGCCGCCGGCCGCGCCCTTGTACGTGCCCGACCCTCCGAGCACGATCGCGACCGTGCGCCGCAGGATCTGTACGTCCAGCGCCAGGGAGCGATGCTCGATGTAATAAAGGTCGAGCTCGATCCGCTCTGACCACGGCAGCGACGCGCGACCGTTCACCTGCGCCCAGCCCGTAAGACCAGGCTTGACCTGCAGGCGCCCCCGCTGGCGCTCGGTGTACTGCTCGACCTGCGCGGGCAGTGTCGGACGCGGCCCGATCAGCGACATCTCGCCGCGCAGCACGTTCACCAGGTTTGGCAGCTCGTCCAGCGAGGTGCGGCGCAGGAACGCGCCCACGCGCGTGATCCGTGAGTCGTTCTCGTTGATCGCAAGTCCCGCGCCTTTGTGCTCCGCACCATCCACCATCGTGCGCAGCTTCAACACCTCGAACTCATGGCCGTGCAGGCCACTGCGGCGCTGGCGGTAGATGATCGGGCCCGCGGACTCCAAACGGATGGCCACCGCCGCGAGGGCAAGGATCGGCGAGCTCAGCGCAAGCACACAGGTGGAGATGACGATGTCGATGGTGCGGCGGATCATTGCGCCGGACAATAGGCGCACGTCGGAAGATCTGACGGCCGGGAGGCAAGCGAGGCAAGGACGCAGTGAGCGAAATGTGCTTCGCACATGAGCGATCGAGGACGCAGCATCGCGCCGCTTCCCGGCCGTCAGCGTGTGCCCTCCGCGGCGTCCCACGTTGCCTCAGTCCCACGTCTAACCCAGTCCCACCACCCGGCAGCAAGCGACGCCGTGGTGAGCACGTAGTAGCGGGCGATCAATAGCGGGCGGATCGGGAACAGCCCGGCCAGCGCGGCTGCCAGCAGCAACGCGATCTGGAGGTCGAGTGTTACCACGTACAGCACGCCGGCGCCCAAGACGACCAGCGCGATGTTGGCTGCCAGCGCGAGCGCGTGGAGAGCAGCTGCGCTGTAACGCAGCAGGCGATGGGAGAGGATCATCAGCGCGTAGCCGGGCGGGTAGCCGCGGGGGGAGAGCATGCCGCCGCGCAGCACGATTGGCCACGTGTGGCTCATCATCCGCCGCTTGCGCGCGAACTCGCCCGCGAGCGAGGGCACCATCTTCTCCTGTGCGCGAGCGTCCGGCACATACACGGCCCGCAGGCCGCGCTTGACCATGTTGAATGGCAGCGACAGGTCGTGGCCCATGATCGGGTCGACCACTATGTATGAAGCGCGACGCGTGGCGTAGATCGCACCGTTGCCCGCGGTGATCGAGGACAGCCGCGACTCTAGCGCCCGCACGACCATCTCGTAGCGCCAGTACACGCCCTCTTGGTTCGGCGCGCGTGCATCCGCTCGAGCACCTGCATCGCTCTGACCGTTTACATCGATCTGGGCGCCTTCATCCACGGTGCCGGAACCAGCGGTTCCGGCCGCACGAAGGAAGCGGACCTGGCCGCATGCGTAGCCGACCTGCGGATCCTCGAACGCGCTAACCAGGATCTGTGCCGCGTCAGGCTCCCACAGCGCATTGGCATCGGAGAACGCGACAATCTCACCGCGCGCCTGCTGTACGGCGGCGTCTTGTGCTCGGATCTTGCCGCCTCGCGCCAGCTCCAACACGAGGTCCGCGCCAGCTTCGCGCGCGTGCGCGGCGGTTTGATCGCTACACCCGTCGCACGCCACGATCACCTCCAGCAACTCCCGCGGATAGTGCAGCGCGAGCGCGTTGTGAACCTTCGCGGCAATCACCGTTTGCTCGTCGTGTGCGGCGATGATCAAGGACAGCGCAGGTAGCGACGACTGTGACAACGTCGTTTTAGGGGCTCCGGGTGAGCGGGAGTCCGGCGGGCGGGAACCCACAACGCTGCGCCGGGTGCGTTCGCGTGGTTGAGAAGCCGCGCGCGACAGCACACGGGCGATGCCGGCCAGCGCAAGCGCATACCCAACCTGTGTCCACACGATCAGCGCACACGAGACCCAGAAGACGACCTCCAGCGCGCGCGTCACGGTGCGCGCTCCTCGCCAAGCAGCGTGTCGTAGAGCGCCAACGTGCGCTTGCCGATCTCGCTCCACGAGTACGTTCCCCTCGCGGCTGCGCGAGCACGGGCGGCGAGCTGCTCGAGCGTTGCCGGGTCGGCGACCAACTCCCGTAGCGCAGCGCGCAACGCGGAGGCGTCGCCCGCTGGGAACGTGCGTGCGGCGCCCTGCACAGCGACCTCGGGGAAACCCCCGACATCGCTCAACAGCAGCGGCTTGCCAAACGCGAGCGCGGTGAACAGCACACCGGACTGGTCGATCTCGCGATACGGCAGCACCACCAACTCGGCACGCCGGAAGAAGGCGGGCAACTCGTCGTCGGTGATGAACCGCGGCACGAAGCGCACGCCTGGGGGGGCGGCCGCGCGGAGCGCCGAGATGTCCATGCGTGGCGCCCCGGCGATCCACAGCTCCGCGTCGTCGATCCCACGCCACGCCTCCAGCAGTAGGTCGATGCCCTTGTATGGGCGCATCAGCCCGAAGCACAGGACCACAGGCAGATCAGTCTGGAACGGCAGCGGCGGAGCGGCGCCTGTCGCATCCTCCGCGGCAAGGTGCGCGAACGCCCCGTGCGGAATTACGTGCACGCGCTCGCCGTCTACGCCGAGCTCATCGATGAGGCGTGCGCGGCCATGCTGGGAATGCACGACGATCGCGTCGAAGTGCTCGTAGAGGCGCCGCTGGGCGTCGCGCTGACCGGGCCGCGCCTCCCGCGGCAGGATGTCGTGCGCGGTTAATACCAGCGGCCGGCTGGCGCCCGCCGGGGTGTGGCGCGCAGGCAGCAGATGACCGTCGATGTGCTGCACGGTCAGCCACTGGAAATGCACGACATCGGCGGATCCTGCGCGAGCGCGGTAGCGAAGCATGTCGGGAACGTGCTCGGCGAGCTTCACTGCACGCCGGACCCGCGCATCGCCCACATGCGACGCGGCGCGGTAGAAGAGCTCCCTGCGCGCGTAGTCGTTGGCCGGGGCGACGGGGCCATAGGCGAACCGGCTCGTGTACAGCTCCACGTCAGCACCGGCAGCCGCGAGAGCGCCGCAGAGGGCGTGATCGTAGGGCGGCGTAAAGGCCGATGGATCGACGATGTGAACGCGCACGCGCTAGAGCGTATGTCGGCGTGCCCGCGGGAGCCGCCAGACAGCACGCATGGGGCGCCACAGTAGGCTGTGCAGATGGACTCGACAAGCATTGGTGAGCTCGTCACGGTCGCCGATGGCGGCCCGCCGCTCGATGGGATCGTGTTCGACGTACCGAGCAGGACCAAGGTGGTGGTCGCAGTAGTGGACCCCAGCCGTGGCCCCATGTTCCGCACGGTCAATCCGAGCACGCTGAGCGAGCGTGGGCAGGAGGGACCCGCCGACCGCGCGCTACAGATGCTCATCCGCCGCACGCCAACGCCGGGCCGCGGCAGGACCGACACCGGCAGCGGGCCTGGTCGGGGTAGCCGCGGTCACGCCCGCGGGACGATGCATCGCACGACTGGTAAGTAGCACCGCTGCACGTGCCACGACGCTGAAAGTAGGGTCCCGCCGAGTGTCGGAGATCGAGCTGAGCTACTGCGTCGTGAACACCTCCCAGCGCGAGCTGCTGATCCGCGGGCTCGATGCGATTGCCCGCGAGCGCGAGGATCTGCCGTTTGTGACTGAGGTGCTGGTGCTCGACAACGGCTCGCGCGACGGCTCCGCGCAGGCCGCCCGCGAGCATTCCGCGGTAGATGAGGTGTTGGCGGTGGGTGAGCGCCGTGGCAAGGCACTGAACGACTCCGATCTGCTGCGGCGAGCTCAGGGGCGCTACGCGCTGCTACTCAATGAGGACTCAGAGCTCCAGCCGGGTGCGACGATCGCGCTGTGGCAGGCGCTCCAGGAGCGTCCCCGCACAGCCTGCGCCGGGGCCAGGCTCATGCGCCCGGACGGACGCGGGCAGGCGTGCGCGTGGCGCTTTCCCACCGTCACAACCGCGCTCGTCGGGGCACTCATGCTGCACCGCCTCTACACGGTGCAGAGCAATGGCTCGCATACGCGCGAGGTCGATTGGTGCCAATCCTCCGCGCTGCTGGTGCGCTGTGAGGCGGCTGCACAGGTGGACTACCTGGACCCCGACTTCTTCGTGTACTCCGACGAGGTCGACTTCGCTCGCCGGCTACGCGACGCAGGCTGGGGCAGCGTGTATGTGCCGCGGGCGCTCGCGATCCACCACGAGCAGCTCTCCACCGACACGGTCCCCGAGCGCAGGATCGTCGAACTGTCGCGCAACCGCGACCTGTACATGCGAAAGCACCACTCCGCGGCAGCCGCGAGGGCGGTGCGGTGGCTGACCGCCTGGAGCTATGCGCTGCGCGCGCTCGCCACTCTGATGCTGCCAGGGCATTCGCCCGCACGTTACTGGCTACACGTCACAGTCTCGCTGCATCCCGCACGTGGCGAGGGACTACGGGAGGCGGCCGCCGAGTACAACGCACACCGCTGACGCTGGGTACGGCGCGCAAGCGCCCGGCGCTCAGACGATCGTGAACTTGAGCGTGGCGGGCAGGGAGCGACCACCACCTGCGTTGATGGCCTGCACTGTGATCGTGTACACGCCCGGGGGCAGCGATCCAACGTGCGGCACACGGCCGGTGAAGGGCACCTTGTTCGAGCCAGCCTTGGCACTGAATGAGATCGTGCCCCGCTTGACCGTGCGCCGGCACGAGTGTGCATGCCGGTTCTTCGCGGTCGCTCCCACGCAACGACCTTTGACCGAGCGCCCAGACAGGCGCTCGCTGAAGTTCAGCGTCGCAGTCGCCGCTTCGCTCAGCGTGAACGAGAAGCTCGTGCCCACGTGGATTCGTTTGCGCGATCCGTGGGCCTTCTTCTCGAGCCAAACCGAGTGCGACTGCGCGAGGCGGGTGATCGTCGGGACTGCTGACACCAGCTCAGGTGCGCTGACTACCGTGACCACCGACTGAGACTGGTTGTTGGCTTCAACGAGATCCAGTGATTCGCTGCTCACGCTCGCCGTGTTGGTGTCCGTGCCGCCCTGGTTGAGCTGAACCGTCAGCGTGACGGTCGCGCCGGTGCCCGAGGCAAGCGCACCAAGAGTGCACTTCAACGGCGTGGATCCGCTGCACGTTCCCTCGGACGGCACCGCTGAGACGAGCGTCGCACCGGTCGGCAGGGTGTCCTGGAGGGTCACGCCTGCTGCTCCTTCAGGCCCGTTGTCGGCCACTTTCAACGTATAGGTCACGTCGGCGCCGACAGCGATTGTCGCCACTGATGCGCTCTGGGTGATGCTGAGATCGGCAGTGGGTTGGAACTCGAACGCCCCGATGTCGCACGAGGTGCCTTGTGGTCGCTTGACGCCGCGCTGGTCGCTCGCGGGACAGCCTTCATCGGTGCCGGCGTCAATCGCCGGGCTGCCCAACGACAATGCCATCGTTTCGGTTTCGCCGCCGTTGTTGGCCAGCGCTCCGAGCAGCGGGTTGGCTTTGCTGAGACCACCGTGGGCGGCGAATTCGCATTCGGTGCCGTTCTCAAGGTTCGGACCTTTGGATTCAGGAGCACCTGCGCAGTTGTCGATCGCCGACGCGTTGTCGCTGTTGTCCGCGACGATCGTATTCGTCGCCGTGACTTTGCCTCCCCAGATACCGCCACCGCTGCCTGACCCGTTGAAAGACTCGTTGTCGGCGATCGTGTCGTTGACGAGCGTGAGCGACCCGCCGTTCTGAATTCCCCCAGCGTCGCCATTTCGGGTATTGCTGCCGGCGGTATTGGCCGCAATCGTGCTGTCTTCGATCGTTGTCGTCGCGCTCGTGTAGATCCCACCGCCGTTGTAGGCGAGGTTGTTGCTGATCGTGCTCGCGTCGATCGTCAGGTGCGTGCCGCTCCTCGCGGAGATGCCGCCGCCGTCGCCACCGGTGGTCACCGAGTCAGCCGTCACTTCCACTTCCACGAGCGTCACCGAGCCGCCTTCGAGTGCGATGCCCCCGCCTGAGCCGCCGAGCTGTTCCGCACCCGTGATCTTTAGCTTCTCGATCGTGACGGCGCCGCCGTTGATTTCGAAAAGGCCATGGTGAGTCTTCTTCGCATCTATGCTCGTGTGGCGCGCTCCGGCCCCCACGATCGTGAGGTTCTTTCCGATGACCAGGTCTCCGCTCGTGACTTCGTAGTCGCCTGCTCCCACCATGATCGTTTCGCCCGCGCTCGCAGTTTCGATCGCTGCCCGCAGCGATCCCGGCCCTGAATCACTGGTGCTCGTCACGGTAATGGTGCCGGCGAGCGCAGAGCTCGGCAACAGGCAAAGGACCGACGCAGAGGCGATCACGAGGACCGCCTTGACCCCTCGAAGACAACTCACAGGTTGTGAGCGTATAGGCACATCTGGACAGTTCCGTTCGATGGCCACGTGGTCAAGCGTCGGCGAGCTCGTCCACGACTGCGTCGACGACGCGAGCGTCCAGCTGCGTGCCCGCCACTCGGGCGAGCTCCTCGCATGCCTCGCGCGGCGTGCGCGCAGGGCGGTAGGGCCGGTCGGTGACGATCGCGTCGTAGGTGTCGCACGCCGCGATGATGCGCGCCGCGAGCGGGATCTCCTCGCCCGCCAGGTTGTCGGGGTAGCCGCCGCCGTCCCAGCGCTCGTGACTGGAGCGGACGGCCGGGGCGAGATGCGCGAACGCGTCGATGCGCCCGACGAGCTCGCCGCCGATCGCCGCGTGGCTGCGCATCGTCACCCACTCATCGTCTGTCAGCGGCCCCGGCTTCAGCAAGATCTCGCTGGGCACGGCGACCTTGCCGAGGTCGTGCAACATCGCCGCATAGCGCACGTCGCGGGCCTGCGCGCGCGTAAGGGACATCCGCAACGCCACTCGCTCGGCGAGCACCGCCACGTCCTCGCCATGGCATGCGGTGTAGTCGTCCTTGGCCTCCACCGTGCTCGTCAGCGCCGCCAGCGCTGTGGTGAACGCGCCCTCCAGGTCATTGACCAGCTGGGCGCGGTGGAGGGCCACGCCGAAGCTCGCCGCGATCGCCTCGATCAGCACCACATCCGGCTCGCCCAGTGCGCCCGCGTCGGTTGCCTCGATGTTCAGCACGCCCCACACCGAGCCGTCCACGAAGATCGGTACTGCGAGCTCGGAGCCTGGGTCGGTCTGCGGGTCGCGCACGATGTAGTCGGGGTCGCTCTTGGTGTCCGACACCAGCGCCGTGGCACCCGAGCGCGCGACCCTGCCGTTGACGCCCTCGTCCGCCGACTGCTCGGTCAACAGGAACTCCGTCATCACCTCTGCCAGCGGCCCTCTCCCGGCGATCAGACGCAGCACGTCGTCGTCATCCAGCCGTTGGATCGCAGCCAGGTAGAAGGCGAATGTCTCGTGCAGCTCGTCAACGACTAGTTGTGCAAGCTCATCGACGTCGCTCTTCTCCACCAGCCTCGCCGTCAGCCTCGCAGCCAGACGCAGCTGTTCGCGCAGGTACGCGAGCTCACCCACAGCAGCGAGGCTGTGCACGCGCGCGTCTGCGCGGTGGCGGTTGAGCACCTCGGCGCGCCGCTGGCGCTCCTTGGCTCCCGCACGGGCAGGTGGCTTGACGGTCAGTTCGGGCACGACAATGCACACATCGGTCGTAAATTGCGCATTCTTGAGCCAAGAATCGATCGTCTAGACATCTTCTGGACGCCAGCAGTCGACTGCCCACTGACGGTCGTGGGTCAAGCAGAGCAAGGACGCAGTGAGCGAAGTGTGCTGCGCACACGAGCGATCGAGGACGCCGCTATGCGCAGGCCCACGACCGTCAGACGTCCTTAAGCGGGTCGTCGGCATATTCCTCGACTTCGCCGTGCCCCGCGCGGAACGCCGTCATACGCTGGCGCGCGTCCGCCACGAGCCCACGTGCCTGCGTGAGCTCGTGCGGGTGGAAGAAGCGCGTGAGCGTGAGCGCCGCCGGCACCAACGCCAGCCACAGCACGCGCAGGCCAAAGCCGGCGAGCCCGTGCGTTGGCAGCAACAGCTCACCTGAGACGGCCACGCCGGCAAGGATCGCCGCCAGCTTCGTCAGCCTCAGCCACTCGAAGCCAACCTTGAACAGGCTTCGCGTCAGCAGGTACATCACGAGCAGCATCGCCACATAGGCGCCGCACAGCGCGACCCCCGCACCGGCAATCCCCAAGCCAGCGCCGCTGTGCGGCACGAGCACGAGCAGCAGCACGACGTTCACTGCAAGGCCGGTCGCACCGGCGGGGAAGTTTCGCGAGGTGACACGCGCGCGCCCGGAGATCGCCACGAACACCAGATACAAGCCGTACAGCGCCCACCCGAGCGCCAGCCACGGCAGCGCGCGGTAGGCGCCGAAGTATTCGTGCGCTGCCAGCAGCCGCACTATCCAGCGGCCGAGCAGCGCCACCGCGCACACGACGATGCCGGTGGCAAGGGTGTAGTAGGTGGTCACGAGCGAGTACAACTGGGCCGCCTCCTCGTCGCTCTCGATCGAGTACGCAAGCGGCGGCCACGCGTATTGGAAGCCGCGCACCGCCACGAACACAACTGTGGCGAGCTTGATCGCGATCGCATACTGACCGGCGGCGTCCTGGGAGAAGACCCTGTACAGATAGAAGCGATCGGCTACCTGCAGGGCGTACACGCTGGCATCGGCGGGGACTGTTGGCAGCCCAAAGCGCAGCATCGCGCGTAGATCAGAGACCCGCACCTTCAGCGACACGCGCCGGCGCAGCACCCACCACAGGCCGAGCACGACCACCGCTGATGCGCCGAAGTTACCCAGCAGCAGACCGCGCGCGCCCTGCTTGGCGAATACCACCAGAAGCACGGTGAACAGCACCGTCATGCCCACGTTCGCCCCGGACGCGTAAACGTAGGTGCGCTTGCGTTCGTCGACCCGCAGTTGGGCATAGACCATCTCGAGGTTCGTGAACGCCCACAGCCCGAGTACCGCGCAGTCGAATAGCAGGGGGTCTTCGAATTTGAGCACCAGACGCGAGAGCGGTCCCGCGAACACGAGTGCCAGCAGCGAGGCGAGCGTGGTCGTCCATGCGACCGCGGCAGTCGCTGTGCGTGCGATCCGCTCGCGGCGCTCCACATCCTCGTCGTCGAAGTAGAAACGAATAAACGCTTCGCCGATCCCCGCGCGCGCGAGGATGCTGAACAGGATCACCGCCGTGAACAGCGTTTCTGCGGCGCCATACGCTTTCGTGTCGAGGTGGCGCGTGTACAGCGGCACCGTCAGCAGCGCGAGGCCCTTGGCGAGGATGTCCCCGAACTGGTACGCCGCGCCCGTCGTCACCAGGCGCTTGAGATAGCCGAGCACGGCTCAGAAGCTACTGACCGGCGCGCCCGCTCCAGGCCCGGTCTCGCGCAGCTGGGTGTCACCGAGGACGCCGCCTCGCGCCGGCCAGCGGCCGTCCTGGCGGGCGAGCGCCACGCCGATTGCTAGCAACAACCACGTGGTCGGGTCTTCGAGGAAGTCCGCGTATGTCCACGTGTGCAGTACGAGCGCAGCGAAGCACGCCGCGATGGCAATCCGTGGCGGGGAGCGCCCGGCGCCTCGGAACAGGACCACCAAGGCGGCCACGAGCAGCGCCACGTACAGCGCCAGCCCCAGAATCCCCTGCTCGGCGGCGACCGTGACGGGGATCGTGTGCGACGCGGACACCGCGCTCTCAGCGCTCGCCTTGCTGTGCAGCTTGTACTCCGTTTCAAACGAGCCCGGCCCGTAGCCCTCAAGCGGACGTTTGGCGAACAGTTCGAGACCGCCCGAGATGAGGTTGCCGCGGCCGTTCGTGGCGTTGTTGGCTGAGCCGCCGGAGCCCTTCAGCCCGAAGTGAAGACTTGTGGGAGCTACCAGCACGAACACCACTGCAATAACCAGCACAGTGACCGACACGAGCACGGCGAGCCGCACGCCCCAGCACCATGCACCGAGGATCGCCAGGCCGAGCACCAGCGCGGCGATGCTCGACTGCGAGAAACTCGTCACGAGCCCTGCAAGCAGCCACAGCAGCACTCCCGCGCCGACCAGCACGTCGCGGCGCCGCACGCGCTCGTACACAGCGGACCCGCGCGCCAGCACGGCGGTGGTGAGGGCGATCATCACGAGCGCCAGGAAACGCCCGTAGATGCTTGGGTCGAAGAACACCGAGTTGACGCGGAAATAGTTGTCGTACTGGTTGGCCTGCACGACCTTGGGGTTCAAGAAAAGTGCCTTGCGGTAGTACTCGACGAAGCCCACCCCTGCGAACACCACCGCCAGAGCGACGGCGACGCCGAGGCAACGCACCAGCAACGCGCGCGTCCAGTGCACGTCGCGCAGGATCATGAACAGCAGCGCGAACGGCACGTAGAAGAACGCAATATTCTCCGCGCCCTTGCCGCGATCGCCTGAGTACAGCGTCTGCAGCGCATACAGCCCGACCGCCGCAAGCAGCAGCCATTCGACGCCGCGCGGTGAGAGCCACGAGCTCACGCGCGTTGGTGCTCCGCTCAGCCCGGCCGGTGAGCCGCTCGGCCGCTTTGACGCCCCGGCCGGCGAGTAGCTCACCCCCGCCGGCGCACCGGCCCCATCGGCAGAGGTGGCCCGTCGCGCCCAGCCCAGCAACCGCGGCAGCAGATAGGTGAGCGTGCCGGCCGCGACCACCAGGTACAGCGGTATCAGCAGGTTCACCGTCCTGCCGCCGGTGGAGATAGGGAGCCTGAACGGCAGCGCGAAGACCGCCAGCAACGGGAACACATCGTCGTAGCGACGCATGATCGCCACGAGCACGGCGATCGCCGCCAGCGCGAGCACTGCACCGACGGCGAGCGTGCCTGCGCTTGGCAGCGTGCTCGCCAGCGGCGTTGCCACTGCCGCGGCCGCTGCCGCTGTCACGGGGCCACCAGCGTGAAGCTCTGCGGCGAGAGCACCGGGCCGTGGTGTGCCAGCGCCACGCGCACGCGGTATTCCCCTGCGGGCGCCACCGCGCCGTCGTTCTGCGGCGAGACGAACGCGAGACCCCGGGGAGTGGTTCGCGTCACGACGCGGTGGGCGACGCCGCGATGGCCGTTCCAACGTAGTGAGAACTGTTTGTAGCGAGCAACCGGGTGGTGGCGCACGAGCGTCGCCACGGTGTTCCCCCTAGTGTCGAGGATCGTGACCGTCACCGCTTCCGCATGGGAGAGCTTGAACGAGATCGCAGCCTGTTTGACATGCCCTAAGGGGTAGGGCGAGAAGAACGGCGTGAGCTTGAAGTCCTGAACAGCTGTCGGGGTGTGCTTGAGCCGCTGGGTGATCAGGAACGCCGCGAAGCACGCGAGCACGAGCAGCGCGAACACGATCCGTGCGAGCGGATCGCTGCCGGGAGCCGACGCTCGCCGGGCAGCCGAGCCGTCATCCACTCCCGCGACTGCGTCGCTCAATCCCCGCCGCCCAGCGCAAACCGCTCGACCGTGTCCGAGCGCAGCCCGAGTCGCAGCGTCTCCAGCGAGAGCACGTCAGCCGGTGCGATGTTGCCAAGGTTGCACTCGGTGCCGAAGCGCTGCAACAGCCACACCTGCTGGCGCTGTAGTGGCGCATCAAAGATCATCAGCTCGGGGTCGACCGCATGCGCGATCTCATCGATTAGGCCCGTACGCACTTCGCCGTTGGCGCGGTAGATGCCGGCGGTGCCCGACTCGCGCGCCTCGGCGATCACCTTCCACGCCCCCGCTGCCAAGTCACGTTCGATCTGCTCCACCCAGATGTATGGGGCCATGATGAAGTCGGTGTCCTTGCTGCCCACCTCGCTCATCACCACGAACTCGCGTGATAGCCGTTCGATCAGCTCGCGCTTGACGTCTGACGCCAGCGTGATCGTGCCGTCGGAGATCTCCACGTGCCGCAGCCCCAGCTCGCGTAGCCACGCAATCAGGCCGTCCACCCGTCCTTGGCGGATCGCGATCTCCGTCAGCGTGCCACCCAGCACGACCGGGATCCCGTGCGCGGCGTAGCGCTCCAGCTTCGGTTTCAGGTTGGCGCTTACGACAGCCGTGCCCCAGCCAAGCTTGACCACGTCCACGCTGTCGCCCGCCACCTCCATCAGGCCGTCGACCTCAGCGACCGACAGGCCCCGGTCGATCACGTGCGTGATGCCGTGGTCGCGCGGCTTGCACGAGCGATCGGGGATGTCGAGGAAGCCGGCTATGGGCTCGGCGTGGCTTTGTCAGCGCCAACAATCAGCACCACGTTCGCCGAGCTCGCGAGCGCCGCGACGGCCGCTTCGATCGGCTGCACGTGCGTTACTTCGGCCGAGTGGGCGACGCTTTCTGCTTCAGCCTGGTGGCCAGTTGCGTACTCGACGATGCTGACCTGGCCCGAACCGGGTGGTTTCCCGTAGACCGCTGCTGCCTGCGAATAGCCACTTTGCTGCAGTGCACTGGCCGTTCGGCCGGCGAGCCCTTCTGTTTCGGTCGCGTTGAGCACGGCCACCGTCGTTTCTGCAGGGCTCAGCGCCGACGTTTTCGCGGCTGGTTTAGACGCGGAGGTCTTGTGCGTGTGCGCAGGTTGTGTGGCAGTGGTGCGGGTAGCGGTGTTCACCGTGGCAGGAGTTTTGGCTTTGCCGCCTGAGGATCCACCGAGTGCGCTGACCGCGCCAACGACCACCGCCGCCAACACGATCAAACCACCGACGATCATCATCACCCTGCGGCGCAGTGAGCGACTGGCTGTGTAGGTCGCCCTTCGGCCCTCGGTGAGGATCGGCGCTCGCGGATCGCCGCGGCGTCCCGCCCCTGCCGGGACGGGAGCGGGAGGGCGCCGCGCTGCAGGCTGCGCCAGCGAGCTCTGTGGCGCCTGGCTCGGCGCGGTGGCGTGGGCCGGCTGGCCGGGCGCCCCTGGCGTGCTCACACCGGGGGGCATTGGAGCTCGTGGCGACGCAGCGGCTGCGGCTGCCGCCGTCGCAGGCGCTGGAGGACGGGGATCGAAGCCCGCGGGAGGCATCGAGGGAGCTCCTGGCACGGGGCGGCTCTGCGTGGCGCCGGCAACGGAGGCCGGCGTGCCAACGGGCGCGGATGAGGATGCAGGCGGGGCCGTCGGCTGCGCCGATGACGCAGGCGAGCCGGCCACCCGGCCGCCCGCAGGAACTGGCCGCTGACCGGGCACAACCGGCGGCTGGGTCACAGCGGGGGCTCCCAAGGGGACACCACCGGGCGCTCCCGTCACAGCCGGCTGACCGGGGACACCAGGGCGGCCCGGAACTGGTGGTTGCCCTGGAGCCGGCGGCTGGCCCGGGACCTGCGGCTGGGGGCCGGGGGGCGCGAGCGGCTGCCCTGGGGCAGTGGCTTGGGGCGTTTGCGCGCCTTGCGCCCCCGGCATCGGGGCGGCTGGCGTTCCGCTGGCGGTGAGCGGCTGGTCGACGGGGGCAACAGCGACGGCGGGGCCGGCTACGACACGGGTGGCAGGGCCTGCACCGCCGGTCGCAGCCTGGGCCTGGATCGGCACAGCGACTGGGCGCGCCGGCTGCACACCGGGAGCGCCGGGAACCTGTTGTTGCATGCGCGCGGCGGCGTTGCTTGCGACCTGCTGCTCGAGGTCGGCAGCGCGCTCGGGCGCACGGCCGGCCCACTCGCGCAGGCGCTTGATCTCACGGGCCTGGGAGAAGACGAGCAGCGACAGGATCGCTATGCCCACCAGCGCGGCGAACGCGGCGACAGCGCCGATCTTGGTGAACGTGCTCGAAAGCGAGAGCGCGAGCGGCAGAGCGGTCATGAATGGGGGGAGTGTACGAGGGGCGCAGGCGAATCGCGCCGGGCCGGCGGCGGAGCCGCTCCGTTGGATTCCCCCTCACCGGCGCCCCCGCCGGCCGTGGCGTCCTGCTCGGCAGTCTCCTCCGGCGTCGCCTCGCGGCGCGCGAGCGACAGTTCGGAGACCTTCGCGGCGAGCCCTGCGGCATCGCCCTCCAGCACGAGCAGCCCGATCTCGGCGAACATCGACTCGACCGCGTCCATCGCCAGCGGCTCGCGCTCGGCCAGCAGGATCTTCTCCGCCTCGGTGGCGAGCGAGCGCTCGTAGCTGTTGAACAGCTCCTCCTCCAGCTTCTCGCCCGGCCGGCGCCCGACGATCTCGATGTCGATGTCGCGGTCTGGGTCGAGGCCCGACAGGTCGATCATCGCGCGGGCGAGCTCGACGATGCGCACTGGTTCTCCCATGTCCAGCACGAACACCGCGGCACCACGCTGGCGCATCGCGTGTGAGGAGGCCAGCCAGCCGGAGCGAATGATCAGCTGCACCGCCTCGGGGATCGTCATGAAGTAGCGGGTCATGCGCTCGTCGGTGACGGTCACCGGCCCACCACGTTCGATCTGGCGACGGAAGATCGGCACGACGCTGCCCGAAGAGCCGAGCACGTTGCCGAAGCGTACGGCGTTGAAACGGGTCTCCGGCCAGCGAGCATCGGCGGCCTCCAGGGCGAACTCGGCGAGCGCCTTGGATGCGCCCATCACGGTCGCGGGCGCGACCGCCTTGTCGGTCGAGACCAGCACGAACCGAGAGACCCCCGCTTCGCCTGCGATGTGGGCGACGACCTTCGTCCCGATCGCGTTGTTGCGCACCGCCTCGACGGGGTTGGCCTCCATCAAGCCGACGTGCTTGTACGCGGCCGCGTGGAAGACGATCGTGGGACGGTGATCGGCGAATACCTCGCGCATGCGCTCCTCCTCCTTGCAGTCGGCGAGCACCGCGGCGAGCATTGACGACGGCACGTGGCGCTCGTCCTCGAGCTCGCGCTGGATCGAGAAGAGGTTGTCCTCGGCGTGATCGAGCAGCACGATCCGGTGGGGCTCGACGCGCGCGATCTGACGGCATAGCTCCGACCCGATCGAGCCGCCGGCGCCGGTCACGAGCACCGTCTCGCCTGCTAGGTAGGCGCCCACGCGCTCGAGCTCCAT
>DATHLT010000182.1:0-2803 GCA_035487855.1 Solirubrobacteraceae bacterium | reverse complement strand
CCGTGCTCGTTGAGCTTGCGAAAACAGCCATTTGCGCTCGTGCACGGCGGCAGGCCGAACGTTTCGTCGTACACGCCCAGGTCCGCTTCGGCAGTCGGATCGTCAAAGGCGTCTATCACCGCGACCGTCTGCGCGGCGGAGGCCTGCGTTTCGGTGGGCAGCGAGTAGGCGGAGTGCAGGGCCTGCGGGGTCAGGTACTGAGCGCCGTCAGGGCTCGCAAACGGCGTGGCTGCGCGCGCGACCGACTCCAACCGCCGGGCTGTGCACGCGGCCGCGCCGGGGGGCGGCACACCGCACGCACGGCCCGTGCTGTACCCGCTCTGCCCCGTAGTGGCAGCGCTGGCAGCGACTGGGCCGGGCACGAGCGTCGCCGCGAGCGCCAGCGTCGCGAGCAGCAGCCCGGCGCGCCGCGCAAGCCGGCACGCCGGCTGCTGGCCCTCCCCAGAGCGCGACCTCCCCATGGGCAGATGCTACTCGCTGGCTGCCAATAAGTCGACACGTAGAGACACGAGCCGTATCTAGACACAAACTCCCCGCGCAAAGGTTAGAGAGCTGTGTTCTGCCCGTTACAAAGCTGTGTTCTGCGGCTAAGGGGCGGCCGTGCCCTGTCCCGAAGGCGCGCCGCCCGCTGCGTCTGCGGGCGGGGCGTCGCCCGCGGGTGCGTCGCCTTGGGGCGCATCGCCCGACGCGTCCTTGAGGCTGTCGAGCAGGCTGCCCGCCTTCGCACCGGCCTGCTCGATCCGCTCGTGGTACTTGCCACCCGTGCGCTCGTTGGCCGTGCTCGCCACCTTCCCGACCGCCTCCTGGATCTTGTCGCTGTGCTCGACCGTCGCATCCACGGCCTTCGACTTGAGCTCGTTCAGTCGGTCTGCGATTCCCATGGTCGCCTTTCGAGAGGGCCGGGAGCCATCCGGCGATAGGACGGAGAGGGCGGGAGGACGTGCGAACCCCGCTCCCAATCTGGACAGACTACTCGAGCTTCTCATGGAACCGGTCGGTCGGCAAGCGCGGCGACGGGCAGCTGTGGCGATCCCGAGGGCCGCCTGATTCGGACGCTTCGTGGCTCCGATACGCCTGGTTCGACGATGGGAACAGAGGAGCGTGTGCGTGAGATCCTCGCGTTGGCATATGAGCGCGGCCTGGCACCGACGATCCCGGCGGTTGCGCTTGCCGAGGTATGGCGGGGCGATGCCAAAGACGCGCGCGTTGCCCGCCTACTGAAGGCGTGCTCGATCGAGGCACTGGACGAACAATTGGCGCCAGCGGCGGGGCGCCTGCGCAGAGCAACCCCTGGGGCAAGCACAATCGATGCGTGCATCGCTGTCGGTGTGAGCCAGCGGGTCGATGCCATCGCGACCTCCGATCCGGACGACCTGTGAAAGCTACTCGGGCCGAGCTTCACGATCCTTGCGGTTTAAGCACAACATACCCTTGCCTGGGAGCGCATCCGCGAGCTCCATACGATGCAGGTTCGTAGGAGTCGATAGTCGCTAGGAATAGAGTCGTAGCGGCGTGCACTCTGCGAGCCGGTCGAAGTCGGCATCGGAGTGCAAGATGGGCGCTCCAGTGCGCACGCACGGCGCGGCGATCAGGCAGTCCAGCGTCTTACGGATCGTCACCCCCGCGCGACGGGCGCGACGGTACAGCTCCGCTGCCAGGGCGAAATCGTCCAGACCATCGAGACGCAGCACTGGAAATGCCCTCAGGTGACCTTCGACGAGGCGTGCTTCTCTGTCAGAGCGAAAGCCCTGGAGGATCTCGGTGAACACGATGTCGGTGAGCGCGATCGGCTGGCCTTCCTCAATCAGCTCGAGGCAACGCGTTGCCTGCGGTGAGTCCCGCTCGTTCAGAACGTCAATCCAGACGCTCGTGTCGACGACGATCACGAGCGACCGCGACGGCTCTCGTCAAGGTCGCCCTCCCACCGGACACGTCCCCGCAGATCAAGCACGCCGATACGCCGATGGCGAGCAACCAACTCTCGCAACGCCACGTCGACCGCCTCGCGCTTCGTGCGTGCCCCGATCAGCTCCTGAGCTTCGTGAAGCACACGGTCGTCGATCTCGATGTTCGTCCGCATACACCAAAAGATACACATCCATAGGTGTATGTCGGGCGCCAAAGCCTCGAAATCTCCGTCGCCCCTGATCCGAAGGCTCCATGAGGAGCGAATATGTCGCCAGCGTCGCGGCGCCAGTTTCAAACAACTACGCCACACCCGGAAAAAACGGAGAGGGCGGGATTCGAACCCGCGATGGAGTTTGATCCCCATACTCGCTTAGCAGGCGAGTGCCTTCAGCCACTCGGCCACCTCTCCCTGAGGTCGGCATGGCAGTTTAGAGGCTGCAGGGTGCCGGCGCGGGGCGCGGCGGAGCGCTTACACTTCTCGCCCATGCAGCGGAAGCGACTTGGACGGGATGGCGCAGAGCGTCTTGGACAGATCGACATCCTCCGCGACCTGCCGATCGGGGCGCGACGCCAGCTGGTTGACCTGGCGGACGAGCTCACGGCCGTCGCCGGAGAGGTGATCATGCGCGAGGGAGACCGCGGCTACGAGTTCGTGATGCTCGAGCAAGGTCACGCCGACGTCACGCGCGCCGGCGTGCGGATCAACACTCTTGGGCCCGGTGACTGCTTCGGCGAGCTCGCGGTGCTTGACGACGGGCGTCCACGCTCGGCATCGGTGGTGGCGAGCTCGGATATCTGCGGGATCGTGCTGACGGCGCACTTCATGCGCGAACTTCGTGAGCGCATGCCGCGGTCGGCGAGCGCATCGATCGCGTCGCGGCCGAGCGTCGAGCCA
>DATHLT010000181.1:0-6310 GCA_035487855.1 Solirubrobacteraceae bacterium | reverse complement strand
GCGCGCGTTTGACGCATCCCTGTTGAACAGCAACTGCGGCTTCGTCTTCGACCACGCTTCGCCCATCGGTGAGATCGTGATCGAGTCGCCCACCCACTTTCGTGTGGAGGCCACCTTCCACGGCGTTGCCGCCCACGCCGGCATTCGCCCCGAGGACGGTCGCAGCGCGATCCTCGCCGTCGCCCGCGCGCTCGCCTCGATGCAGCTGGGTCGCCTCGACAAGGGCACCACTGTCAACGTCGGCACGATCTCAGGCGGCACCGCCATGAACGTCGTCGCTGCGGACTGCACGCTCGTGCTGGAGGCCCGCGCGCTGGAGGACCAGCGCGCAGAGGACGTGGTGGCGGAAATCGTCGATCGCCTACACGAGGCAGCCAACATCCCCGAGTGCGACTGCGACGTCGACATCAGCGTGCAACGCACCTTCTCCGGCTACAAGCTGGCGCCCTCCAGTAGGCCCGTGCGTCTCGCCGAGGAGGCGCTGCGAGCCTGCGGATACCAGCCCGTGCATATCTCAAGTGGCGGTGGCTCTGACGCCAACGCGTTGATCGCACAGGGCTTTGCGACTGTGAACTTGGCCAACGGCACCGAGCGTGCCCACGAGCCTGGAGAGCGCGTCAGCGCGCTCGCGCTCGAGGAGATGCTCGACGTCGCGCTTGCCCTGTTGGACGAGGCCGCGGGGCTAGTTTCCGCCACCGCCCTGTAGCTTGCCCCAGCCATGCTGAAGCTACGCCCCGCCATCGTCACCCAGATCAACAACGCCGCCGTCGGTGTTGAGAGCGCTGTACGTGACCGTCCTGGCGGCGTCGGTGAGCAGCGCCTGGTGGTCGAGCTGGCCGGCGATGGCGCACGGAGCGCGCCGCGCACCGCGATCGCAGACGTGGCGCTCGTCGGCCGTGCAGAGGTGGGCGATGAGGTGATCGTCAACGTGCAGGCGCTCGAGCTCGGGCTCGGCTCGGGCGGCTTTGATGTCGTCCACGTCAACCTCACCCGCGGCCTCTCAAGCGACATCGATCGTGGTCCCGCGCACCCGCACGTGATGAAGCTCAACTACACGAGCCTCCAACACGCCGTCACGCCCGTAGAGGACGAGCCGTTGCAACTCCCCGTAGGGCGACCGGTGGCGGTGCTCGCACTACATGGTCAGCTTGCCGGCCTTGCATGGGCCTTCGCTCAGAGTGCCCCCGGGGGCAAGCTCGGCTACGTGCAGACTGAGGGCGGAGCGCTCCCAGGCGGGCACTCGAGCACCGTGCGGGCGCTGCGCGAGCGCGGGCTACTCGCCGGCTACCTGACCGCCGGGCCGGCGTTCGGCGGGGAGGGCGAGGCGATCACAACCGCCGGCGCGCTACACCACGGCCTACGCACCCTCGGCTGGGATGCCGCTGTGTGCGGGCCCGGGCCGGGGATCATCGGCTCGGGCTCATCGCTCGGGCATGGCGGCATGGTCGCGCTCGATTCTGCGCACGTGGCGCTTGCGCTCGGCTGCCCCACGCTGCTCGTCGCGCGTCTGTCTGCCGGCGATAAGCGTAGCCGCCATCGCGGCTTCTCCCACCACACGCTCACCGTGCTCGACATGCTGCTTGAGCCTGTCACCGTGGCGCTGCCCGCCGGGATGCGCTCGCCCGTGGGCTCCGATCTACGCGCTGAGCTCGGCGCCGTGTTCGCCGCCGCCAAACCTGCCCGTAAAGGCAAAGCCCGCCCCGCGCCCGCCGCGGTGCAGGAGCACGCTGCCCTCGACCGGCCCGCGCGTATTGCGCGCCACGACTGGCGTCGCGCGAGCGTCGACCTCCCCGGCTATGCCGCAAGCGGCCTACCTGCCGAGACAATGGGCCGCGGGTTGATGGAGGATCCGCTGTTCTTCAGCGCCGCACTCGCTGGCGGCAGCGCCTTGGCCGAGCTCGTGGAGAAGCCCGCCATCGGCCAGATGGAGATCGAGGACGCGCTCGGTGAGCTCGCATGAGTGAGCCGTTCGAGGTTGTAGGCGGTGAGACCGTCTACAGCGGGCACATCGTGGACGTGCGCATCGAGCGTTTCCGTCACGCCGACGGCGCGGTCGTCTCCCGCGAGGTCGTCCGCCACAGTGGAGCCGTGGGGATGGTGGCCCATGACGAGCAGCATGTGTGGCTCGTACGTCAGCCCCGCGAGGCTGTCGGCGAGCCGGCGCTGCTTGAGATTCCTGCAGGAAGGCTGGACAAGCAGGGCGAGCCGCCACTCGCTGCCGCCCAGCGTGAGCTCGCCGAGGAGATCGGCCGTGGCGCGCACAACTGGGAGCCGATCCTCTCCTTTTACACCGGCGCCGGCTTCACCGATGAGCAGATCCATCTGTTCCTCGCCACCGACCTGTATGAGGCACACGCCGACAGTGGCGAGGACGAGCGCATCGAGATCATCTCTTGGCCACTCAAGGACCTGCACGCGGCGATCGATCAGTGCCGCGACGCAAAGACGCTCATCGCGCTGTTCTGGCTCGCCCGTCGGCTGAAACTCTGATCGCTCTCTTATCGCCTGATCGCGACGGCTCAAGTCATATCGCACCGGCTGAACGTCTGGTTGCATCCCCAGGAGCGCTCGCACGCTCAGCGAAGCTGGGGGGGTGACTCTTGCAGCGACGCCCGCGCCAGACACCGCACGCACCACAGATGGGGCTGGTACCGAGGTCGCGATCGAGCCGCTGATCCTCGACTTCCTCGCCTATCTCGAGCTCGAGCGCGGGCTCTCGCGCAACACCCTCGAGGCATACCGCTCCGACCTGCTGCAGCTGGGGGCGTTCCTCGAGCGTCGCTCGCTGCCGGCCACCAGCGCCAGCCACGGCGACCTCGCGGCCTTCCTCGCAACATTGGAGGTCGCGCCGAGCACGCTCGCGCGTAAGGTCGCCTGCCTGCGCTCCTTCTACCACCACCTGCGTCGCGAGGGCACCATCGAGCACGACCCCACCGCAGATCTTCGCGGACCACGCAAGCCACAGCGTCTGCCACGAGTGCTCACGCGCGAGCAGGTTGCTCGCCTGCTCGCCCAGCCGCTCGGCAACGAGCCGCTCGCGCTGCGCGACCGGGCGGTGCTCGAGTCGATGTACGCGTGCGGCCTGCGCGCCTCCGAGGCGGTCGGTCTCGAGCTCGCCGACGTGGATCTCGATGAGGGCCTTCTGCGCGCGCGTGGCAAGGGCTCAAAGGAGCGCATTGTTCCCATCGGCCGCCAAGCTCTCGCCGCGCTGCATGCCTATCTGCGCGGCGGGCGTCCGCAGCTGATCAACCTCACCCGCGCGCAGCCGCCCGCACAGCTATTTCTCAACAGCCGCGGCGCCGGGCTCACCCGCCAAGGGCTCTACAAGATCATCCAAGGTCACGCCCGCAGCGCCGGCCTCGCGGAGCGGATGAGCCCCCACACGCTGCGCCACAGCTTCGCCACCCACCTGCTCGCCGGTGGCTGCGACCTGCGCTCGCTGCAGGAGATGCTCGGCCACGCCGACCTCGCCACCACGCAGGTCTACACCCACCTCTCAGCCGACCGGTTGAAGGACGCCTACTTCACCGCCCACCCGCGAGCGAGCGCCACGCGGTAGAGATCACGCGATGAGTCAACGCCACGACCGCCGGGCGTTCGTGCTGGTGATCGACGCATGCGGGGTGGGGGAGCTGCCCGACGCAGCCAGCTATGGCGATGCCGGAACCAACACGCTCGCCCACCTGGCCGATGCCGTTGGTGGCCTCGAGCTGCCCGTGCTCCAGAGCCTCGGGCTCGGTTCGATCCTGCCGCTGCTCGGTGTCGCGCCTAGCACCGACCCCGCGCTCCACGGGCGCTTGCACCCGCTCGGCCCTGGCAAGGATTCCATCAGCGGCCACTGGGAGCTGATGGGCGTCGTCGCTCAGCATCCGCTCCCCACATATCCAGAGGGATTTCCGCCGGAGGTGATCGAGATGCTCGTGCAAGCCACTGGTCACGAGCTGATCTGCAACCGCCCCGACAGCGGTCTCGTCGCAATCGAGGAGTTCGGCGCCGAGCACCTGCGCACGGGCGCGCTTATCGTCTACACCTCACAGGACTCAGTGCTGCAGCTCGCCGCGCACGTCGAGCGCATACCGGTAGATGAGCTGTATCGCATGTGCGCCGCCGCCAGGGCGGCGATGAGCGGCGAGCACGCCGTCGGGCGTGTGATCGCACGGCCGTTCGCAGGAGCCGAGGAGGCCTTCAAGCGTACCGACGGCCGGCGTGACTTCGCGCTCGCGCCCCCCGCGCGCAGCTATCTGCAGGCGCTGCAGGACGCTGGCGTGCAGGTGCACGGCGTGGGCAAGATCCACGACCTGTTCGCCGGCATCGGCGTGAGCGTCTCGCACCCAGGCGCCACCAACGCACGTGCGCTCGCCGAAGTGCACAGACTGCTCGAGTCCCTGTCCGGCGGGTTCGTATTCGCGAACCTGATCGAGACCGACCAGGTCTACGGGCACCGCAAGGACCCCGACGGCTTCAACCGAGCACTGCGTCAGATCGACGCGAGCGTGGGGGAGATGCTCGCGTACGTGCGCCACAACGATCTCCTCATCATCACCGCAGATCACGGTGTCGACATGACCCACCCCGGCACCGACCACACGCGCGAGTACGCGCCCCTGTTGGCCGTAACCGGCGAGATGCTCGCCTGCGACTCGAGCTCTGGAGAGCGGCTCGACGGGCGTCATGATGGACCGCTTGCCGATGTGGGTGCGAGTGTCCTCTCATGGCTAGCCGACACACGTGCTGACGACCTTCCAGGGGATGCCTTCATAAGCTAGAGCCAGATGCCCGAGCTGCCAGAGGTCGAGACGATCAGACGCCAGCTCGCGCCACTGGTCGAGGGACGCAAGCTCAGGTCCATTGAAGTGCTCGACTGGCGCTGGTCGCGTCCGCTTGCGCCCAGCGAACTCGAGCAGGCGCTCGTCGGCCGGCGCATCGAGCGGCTGGGCAGGCGCGGCAAGTACCTCGTGTGGAGCTTCAGCGATGATGTCCACCTCGCACAGCACCTGCGCATGACCGGCGCCGTGCTCGCCGACCCCGACCCCGCGCAACAGCATGTCGGCGTGCGCATGCAGCTGAGCGGCGGCAGCTCGCGCAAAGTGACGCACCTGGCGGTTGTCGACCCGCGACGCTTCGGCACCGGTGAGCTGCTGCTCGGCACCGATGCGCTCGATGCGTTCTTCGCCACCCGACTTGGTCTCGAGCCATTTGACGAGCTGTTCACCACCGAGCACCTGCGCCAGCTCGCCAAAGGTCGAACAGCACCCATCAAGGCGTTCCTGCTCGATCAGCGAAAGATCGCCGGCGTCGGCAACATCTACGCTGATGAGGCCCTGTTCCGGGCGGGAGTGCATCCCCGCCGGCCCGCCGGGCGCCTATCCCGCGAGCAATATCAGCGCCTTCGCGAGAGCGTCATCGCCGCACTCAGCGCCGGCATCGACGCCAAGGGCGCGAGCATCGATGACTTCCGTCACGTCGACGGGGTTCAAGGCTCCTTCCAAAACCAGTTCCTCGTGCACCTACGCGAGGGTGAGCCATGCGGGCAGTGCGGCACCAGCATCGTCAAGATGGTCGTCGGCGGGCGCGGCACCTACGTTTGCGAGACCTGCCAGACGCGCCCGCGAGCGCTCAGGTCGCGGGCGAACCGGTAGACATTCGCTCCGCTCACATCCCCGAACCGACCAGCTCGTCCAGGCGGCCATTCTCCGCAGCCGCCTGCACCTCGGTGAAGCCGCCCAACAGCTGACCATCAACGATCACCTGGGGGAAGCTCAGCATCCCCGTCTCGCGCGCAAGCGCCGCACGACCTTCAGGGTCCCTGGACAGGTTGATCTCCGAGAACTCCACGCCGCGAGACTTCAGAAGACCCTTCACACGGACACAGAACGAACACGGATCAGTCGTATAAACCGTGACCTGACTCATTACTTCACTAAATATAGCAACGGATTTGCGGGTCTTTGCGGGGTGGCGCCGGTCGTGCCGGTGTGGCCGCCAGAGGCGCGCTGCCTCAGCTGCGCACCACGTAGCGCTCGGGCACGAGACGCTCGGTGCGCTTCGGTGGGCGTGTGTACTTGCGCTTCTGGCGCGGCGGCAGCTTTGTCGGCTTGCCTCGGTCCTCGTGCTCATACGGGACAATCGACAGCAGATGGCTGATGAGGTTCAGGCGGGCTGTGCGCTTGTCGTCGGCCTCCACCACATACCAGGGGCTCTGCTCCGTGTCCGTGTAGGCGAACATCTTGTCCTTGGCTTCCGCGTAGTCCACCCAGCGCGCGCGGGCCTGCACGTCGGTGGGGCTGAACTTCCAGCGCTTGCGCGGGTC
>DATHLT010000180.1:0-11665 GCA_035487855.1 Solirubrobacteraceae bacterium | reverse complement strand
CCGGAGTGCCCCAGATGGTCTCCGTCACCGCCTTCACTTCGAGCGGCAGATTGATGGCTTCCACGCTGACGCCATACCCGTCTTCGGTCAATACCGATGCGTTCTCGAGCGTGTTGTATGCGCCCGCGCTGAACCCTATTTGCGCCGCGACACCGGTCGGCGGGACGAGATTGTACACAACAGCGGCTATTTCGCCGACACCAAGGATGGCGGCGCGAAGGACGCCGACCTGCGTGTCGATCGGACATTTAGCGACAGATCCCTCGAAATCGGCGCGTGAGCACCGCGGTGTCGCCAGTGGGTCGCCGATCAGCCCTGGCGGCAGATCCACGATCGCATCGCGCAGTTCGCCGCCTTCGGTCGTTCCTTCCGCAGTCGTTTTCATCGAGAAGCTCACCTTGTACTGATAGGGATGCGAGCCGGCTTGCATATCGATCGAGCCGTCCCTGTTTTCCGGGACTGCATGAAAGCTTCCCGGCACCACGCCAAAATCGGCCTGGGCCGCCGACACCAGCAGCACGCTCACCGTAAGAGCGCACGCCGCCACAGCACCAATCATCGAACGACGCCTCATTATCGCCTTCCCTTCCGCTGTGCCTTCTTGGCGTTGCCGGCTTTCTTCCCGAAGCTCTTGCGTGCGCGCTTTTCGCACGCTGCCCGCCGCTTCTTCGGTCCGCTCCTGCATCGTCGCAAGGCGGCCGCCAGCTTCTGCGCTCGTGTCAGCATCGTAGTTTTTTGCTTGGTCTGCGTCGGGGGCGTGACCAGGTTCCCAGTACCTTCAAAACCAACCGACGCCGGTATCGGCTCAGAACTCGCTTCCGTGCCCGTCTGGCACGATTCGCGACATTCCCCGGGCTGGGCTACTTCGCCTTGCGAGACGATGCCACCCCCTTCGCGGGCGTCATAGAGGTCGATCAGTTCATCATCATCGCTCGCCACCAGCTTGTCGCGGGTCGTGAAGAAGACGTTCTTGCCAGTGGCGTCGGTCGCGAAGAAGTCCGAGTCACCCGCACCGCGGCCGCCAGAGATAAGCCTCACACATCCCGCCTGTTGCGTGCAGTCGCCATCACCATCGATCTCGTACTCGTACACGTCTTCCACGCCGTGGTTGGTGTCGAACGGCGACAGCGGGTCGCGCGAGTCGAAGAACAGGCGCCCGTTGTCCGTCAGGTAGCGTGGCTGCCCCTCAGATGCCGTTGCTACTTCCACCAGCGGTAGGTACGCCGCGCCCAGAGGCAACGCGCCACTGCGATCACACGAGGCGCACGTCAAGGTGTCGGTCTGAGAGTCGAAGAGGAACACCTCGGAGCACGCGCCGCTCACATATTGAGCAGTGGCGTTTTCAAAAGCACACGGACCCGTGTTGTCGTAGCCGGTAAGCCTGTTCTTCGACAGGAACGCCAACCACCGTCCGTCGGGGCTCGCCTCCGCGGTCCGCGCCTGTGGGGATTGAGTCCAATCCACCGACGCATACTCTAGGGGGTTCCCGACATTATCTTCTTCAGACAGCGTCGCTATGAACGTCGTCGTGCCTTCGCTCCAAGCGTAGAGATTGTCCCCACCGGCTTGCGCGGCCGCGCCCTGCTGGTTGACCTGTTCGCCCGTGAGCACCGCGGTGTCCACGAAGTAGACGTGGGAGAGGTCTTCGTCTTGCCCGGCGATGCCCATGAAGCCCCCTTCGCCTTCTGTCAGATCCACTGTCTGTTCGTTTTCCAGGTCGAACATGTGACCATCGGACAGCAATACCTTCGAGCCGTCCGCCGCCGCCGTCAGGAACGTCCCCGCGTCCGGAATTTCCCGCGTGCTGACGCCACCTTCTCGCACGAATACCTGGCCCGCTTTGTCGCTCCAGAACACCCGCTCTCCATCTTCGGAGATCGCATGTGATTGATCTTGATAGCTGCTCCCGAATGCGGCGCCGGGGGCCGTCTGTTCGTTGCCCGGCAGCACGTTGACGAGCTTCAGTTCTCCTCCGCTCGTTTCGTACAGGTTGTTCTCTGCGGGGCCGCCGTCGACCGCCGCGGGAGCCGACGCGGTGGCTTCCGTGAAAGCGTCGTTGGCTTCGAAGAACAGCTTCGAGTAGTCGGCGGATCCACCTGCGAAGTTGAGCTCAAGCTTGCCCGCGGCGCGGTTGGGCGCTGGGCTCATCAACAAGGCCGAGAGCGCTGTCGGATCGCTTGTCAATTGACTGTACAGATCGGGATAGCCAGCCGGCGCTTCGCTGGTGAGGGCCGGCGTTCCCTGCAGCAGCACATCCGCACTCAGCGAGGCATCGACTCCGACAACGGGCGCCTGTCGTGATTGGAGCGCGGGGCTGAGCGTCGTCGTCTGCCATCCTGCCGCGGTGCGCCGCGCCACATACTCGTTTTCGCCGACGATGCCCGAACCCGAGGAGAACTGGTCCCCCTCATAGACGACCGCTTCGCCGTCAGGACTGCTTTGACGTGACGAGTGTGCCCCGTGCTGGCCAGGTGCACAGTCGCCGCAAGATGCATAGCTTGGATACAACGGAAACACCTCGCCACCATTCTTGTCTACCGGCGACACCAGCTCGTACGCGCGGCCGTCCGGCAGCACATCGGATTCCACCGGGTAGGTCCGGAGACTGCGCACCGCACTGACGCTTTCACAGACTTCCGCGGGTTCGCCGGCGTTGCAGTGGCTGGTCGCGACCAGTCGATAGCGATATTCAGTGTCCGGGGCGAGGCCCGAAAGCGAAGCCTTCACACCGACCGAGCTCGCAACTGCTTCGACTTCACCTCCGCCGACAGGAGTCTCCTCAGCGCCCGCGAACCGTTCCGAGGGGCCGTTGGCTTCATATGCCGAGTTGGTCAGATACTGAAACACGTATCGCGTGACCCAGTTATGCGGATTCACCGTGCCACTCAAGACCGCGCTGGAGGAATCCACCGATTCAGCCGTCGATTCGACCGTCGGCGAACGCACTTCCGCGGGAGCATACACATAGCCCAGTCCGTCCCATGAGACTGCATAGAGGATCCCGGGCACGCCTCCCGCCCTATACGCGACCGCCGGGTCGAACGCCAGGCCGAATCCGGGTACTTCGTGCGGCACGCCGGGGGAAAGCACCAACGTATCCAACAGTGTGAATTCCTTGTTTGCGTTGCACGCGCTCAACTGAAACAGATTGCCCCGGTGCTTTTCGGTGTAGTAGTAGACTTCGCCGGTCTGTGGATCGACGGTCATGGCTTCGATGCCGCCGCCGACGGCCTTGTAGCTGCAGACGGGAGCGTTAGGTTCGCTCGGGCTGTACTCGTAGATGAATTCGTTGCCCTGCGAACCCGTCGTGTACAGATTGCCCGCCGCATCCATTGCCAAGTCTTTTGGTTCGGGCCTGATCGCGTCCGCTTGCGTGGAATACGCGATGTCCTTTGAAGGCCCGGCATACGCATAGTGTTCATAGTCGCCGGGGGTTTCCGGTTCGAAGACCATGATCCGCCCGACCTGTTCGTTGTAATTCATATCTGGGAGATAGACGTCGCCTGCGTTGTTCACGGCGATCCCGACAGAGACTCCTCCGTGGAGCTTTTCGGGAGATTCCGCCGTCGGTTCGTTCCCAGGCGCCTCCACCGCGAAGCTGGCGAGCAGTTCTGATCCATTCGGGGTGAACACGTCGATAACATTCTGCCCAGCTTCTGGGGTGTAGCGCCGTACGTACACATCTCCGGTAGCTTGATCGATCGCGATGCCATCGGCGTCGACGGTTCCCCAATGTTCGACGGGTTCTCCCGTGGCAGTGTAAACGTGCACGCCGGATTCCACCCCTCCGCCTCCTGATCCGACGAAATAGACAGTGCCAGGCGTGACGCCACCGGCTCCGGTCGTGTTGATCGCCACAGCCTGCGACCTGATAAGAGGGGATTCTGAGCTTGCTTCCGCGATGGTTCCGACCTGTTCGAGCCCGGCCCATGCCGCAGATGGGGCGATCAGAAGCACGAGAGCCGTCAGCAGGCCGAGCATGGCGCCGAGGCGGCGGGCCAGCGTACCAGTGTTTCTCGATTTCGTTCCCAATCGCTCCATACCTGCTCCGTTCGGTTCGGTCATAGATAAGAGTGTCGTCCAGAGGCTTGGCGACAACCGGCGCGCGATGGGTGCGCGCCGGGTCGCATACCTCCTTATCCCGTGGCGGGCGCGGTCACCGCAAACGTGCCTCGCCTTTTGAAGCTCCAGTTTTCGTCGAGACCAAGCATCTGCAACACCGCACCGGTGGGGAGGTAGCCGGGGCCGCTACCCACGGTCTTTTCAGCGAAAATCACACCTTCCGAGTGTTCTTCCACGTCCGTGTACACGCAGAGGAGTCCGGGGGGCGCGGTTGGTGCTTCCACGGTGCCCGTGCAGCCGGCTTCGTAGCCTGGCCCTTCTTTTTTTTCGATCTGTGCCTCGCTCAAGACCCAGCCCTGTTCTGCCGTTCCGCCTTCTTTGAGGGGAATCGGGAACGAGATCGGGATTTCTATCTGGGCACCCTGGGGCAGTCCGTACTGACTCGCCGCCCAGAGGCCCGTCTCGGTCTTGCCCGCGGGCAGCGTTTCGGTGAAGCCCGTTGTGCCTTTTTCGCCTTTAGGTCCAGCCGTGCCGGCAACCCCTTTTTCACCCTGCGGACCGGCTGGCCCAGCGGGACCGGCGGGCCCCTGAGCGCCGGCCGGGCCTTGAGCGCCAGCCGTGCCGGGGCCGGCGGGGCCCGCCGGCCCCGCGGGTCCGGTCGCGCCAGTCTTTCCAGCCTTGCCGGTTAGCGACTTCAACACCTTTGGGCTGATCTGCTTGGTCGAGGTGATCACGTAGCGGCTGGCAGCGTAGGCGCCGCCGGTCATCGCGAACACCAGCGCGATCGTGGCGATCACGGCACTGGGGGTGATCCGCTTGCGTATTGCTGAGAACATCGGTTACCTCTTTCCTTCTACCGGCCGATGTACGGCGGTCTCGTTGTGAAACGAAGGGGCCCGGCGTTCATCGACACAGACCATCCCTCTCCAATATCTGCTGCTCTGTTTCGCGTCGCAGCCGTATTTGGGCACCGCCCGGGGAGGGCAAGCGATGCCCATAGCCTTGTGGGCGAGGTCGCTGTATGCCCATTTTTAGAGAAGAACAGGGCAACTGACGCGGGCAACCGCGTGCGGCCTGCGTCACGGTGACACACAGGCTCGTCGGCCCTTACGGGCGCAGTCATGCTCCGTTCCTCTCTCATCCCGACCGCATAGTTGCGCCGGACGAGCTTCATCACAAGCCCAGCGCTAGAAGGTTCTAGTTTGTGAATTGTGTCGAGCGGCGCCTCACCACGCCCTCAAAGCCGTGGGCCAGCCGCGCGGTCGTGAGGCTCACGTCGTGTTACAGCACGGGGATTGGCTACCATCGGCGCCCTCGGACGCCCTGAGCTAGCCCTGGGCGCCGTGCATGACTCATTGGAACGAGCCGCTTGTGCGGGCGCCGGCCAGCGGGGTAGATGCAGCGGCCGACCGCTCCTCTAAAAACAGAAAGTTCTAGTTTGTGAATATAGGCTTGACCTCTATGAACCATCGCGGTTTCAGTGTACAGTTCATGCTCGAATGCTTGGGAGGGCAGTCAGGGACGCAGGTACTGGGGCGATGCGCTCCCCGGTGAATTGGGCCGTGCTCGGCCTGATGATCGAGCGGGCGAGCTACGGCTATGAGATCCTGCAACGATTCGAACGCAACTACGGCGGGTTGTTGAAGCTCAGCAGCCCGTCGCAGATCTACACGGCGCTCGACAGCCTCATGGACCGTGGCATGATCGAAGCCACCAGCGACCCCTTTCCCGTCGTCGGCTCTCGCCAGCCGAAGCTCCACTACCGCGCAACCGAAGAAGGAGTCCGGCGCTACCAGGAGCACCTGGTCGATCAGGCCGAGGAGGACCGCCGGCGTTCGAGCCTGTTCGCACGCGAACTGGCAGCGCTCCAGCCCGATGCGGCATTGGCGGTGCTCGACGACTACGAGCAGACGTGCCTTGTGCAGGCGACGAAGGTGCAGCCGCGGCGCAGCTCGGAGCTGACAGCACCGGAGGCCTCCACGACGCTGGCCGACCGCCTCGCGGCCGAGGAGGAACGGCTCTCGATGGAAGCCAAGCTGCCGTGGATCGAGTACGCGCGCAGAGAGCTTCGCGCAATCGCGGATCGGGGCCGCCAGAATGGCCCTGCTTGAGATCGCGGGGGTCGGCAAGCGCTACGGCCGCGGTCAGCTCGAACGCGTCGCGCTGCGCGACGTCTCCTTCGAGCTGAGCGCGGGCGAACTGCTCGCGATCTGGGGCCGGCGCAACTCCGGGCGCTCGACCCTGCTGCGCATCGCGGCCGGCCTCGAGCCACCGGACCAGGGCAGCGTCCGGCTCGACGGAGGCGACCTGAACGCCCGTGGCGGCGAGGGCCTGCGCGGGCAGATCCGCTTCTGCCGCAAGACCTACCGCCCAACCGAAGGACAGCTCGTGATCGACCGGCTCATCACCGCCCAGCTGACTCGCGGCATACCCAGCAGGCCAGCTCGAGCACGCGCACACGACGCGCTTGCGCGTGCCAAGGCCTCGCACTGCGCGACGCTCAAGCCCAGCGACCTGGACATAACCGAGACGGTGCTGGTGGGGATCGCGCGCTCGCTCGTGCACCAGCCCAAGCTGCTCGTGATCGACGAGCCCACGCTCGGCGTGGACCTGTTCGAGCGCGATCGCATCCTTTCGCTGCTCCGGGGTCTGGCCGACGACGGCATCTCCGTATTGATGAGCGTCGGCGAGACCACGTGCCTCGCGGGCGCCGACCGAGCCCTCTCGCTGGCCGGCGGCGAGCTTCACGGAGAGCGTCAGCCCGCGGAGCTCGCTCCCGTCGTCCGTCTGCACGACGTGGCCAGCCGGACAGTGAGCGCGTGAGCCCGCAGAGCTCGGCCGCACGAGGATAGCCGCCGCCGTGCTGGAGCTCGATGACGTCGTAAAGCGCTACCGGGGAGCGAGCGAAGAGGTCCGCGCCGTCGATGGCGTCACGCTGCGAGTAGACCCGGGGGAAATGGTCGCCGTACACGGGCCAAGCGGCTCCGGCAAGACGAGCCTGCTGCTCATGATCGCAGCGCTGATGCGACCGGACAGCGGCACGATCCACTACGAGGGTCGGGACCTCGCCTCCCTGTCCGAGCGGCAGACCAGCGAATACCAGCTTCGCGACATCGGCTTCATCTACCAGCGCTTCCGGCTCATGCCAAGAGCCTCCGCGCTGGAGAACGCGTCCCGCAAGCTGCTCGTCGGCGGCGTGCGTATGCGCGAGGCGCAGGAACGGGCGAAGCCCTGGCTGGAGCGAGTCGGGCTCGGTGGGCGGATCGGCCATGCCCCAGCTGAGATGTCCGGCGGGGAGTGCCAGCGGGTCGCGATCGCACGCGTGCTCGCATGCGAGCCGCGGCTGATCCTCGCCGATGAGCCAACGGGAAACCTCGACAGCACGCGCGGCCGAGAGATCGTCGAGCTGCTCGGCTCGATCGCGCGCGAGCGAAGCGCCGCGGTGCTGCTGGTAACCCACGATCTGGCCGCCCTGGATCTCGCCGACCGCAGCTACGCGCTACTCGACGGCAAGCTCACCGGCTCAGCTCCAGCTCACACCGGGCAAGGGCCGCTGCAGCCAACCGGCGTGCTCGAGCAACTCCCGAGCACAGGCAGCTAGCTCCCCTTGCCGCCAGCCACACGACCCACGTTCAGGTCCCGTGCGTTCATGGGCTTCTACGCGCTTGCCTACCTGTACCGCAACCGGCTGCGAGTCCACGCCGCCCAGGAGCTGCTAGCCGGCCTCGGCGTGGCCGTCGCGGTGGCGCTCGTCTCCGCGACGCTCATCGCGAGCGGAAGCATCGCCGGCTCCGCGGGCGAAGTCGTGCACACGGTCATCGGGCCCGCGAACCTGCAGCTGCGCACCCGTGGACCCGAAGGCTTCCCCGAAACGCTCCTACCGCGAGTGGAACACCTGCCCGGCGTTCAGCAGGCGGCGCCAATGCTCGAAGAGACCGCCACCCTCGTTGGCCCTTCGGGCCGTCGCGTAGCCATCTATCTCGCCGGAGCGGATCTCAGCCTTGCCACGCTCGACGGCCTCGCCCATACGATTCCCCGTCAATCTCTCTCCGCCGAAGGCATCAGCCTCAGCACCGCCACCGCCACCGCACTGCAGCTGCCACCCACCGTGGACAGAAGCGAAGGTGAGCCACCGCTCGAGCTACTGCTCCGTGGCCGCTCCTACCCACAGAAGATCTCCGCCGTGCTGGGCAGGGAAGCAGCCGGAGCGCTCGCCGGAGCGCGTATCGCCGTCATGCCGCTCACGGACCTGCAGAGACTCGCCGGCCAGCGAGGCCGTGTCTCGCGGATCCTGATCAAGACCAAGCCGGGCGCGGAAGCAGTGGTGCGCAAAGCCCTGAGCGCACTCGCCGGCGGGCGTTTGACCGTTGCTCGGTCAGACCAGGATCTCGCGCTGCTGCACCAGGCGCTCGGACCAAGCGACCAGGCCAGTGGGCTGTTCGCGGCGATCAGCGCGCTGCTCGGGTTCCTGTTCGCCTTCAACGCGATGCTCCTGACCGCGCCCGAGCGCCGCCAGACGATCGCAGACCTACGGGTCGACGGGACCAGGCGGGGCGCGATCGTTCAACTGGTCCTGTTCCAGGCGCTGTGCCTCGGGGTCGTCGCAGCGGCCGTTGGCCTGCTTGCCGGATATGGCCTCGCGGTGGGTCTGTTCCATCAGTCGACCGGCTATCTCTCCCAAGCGTTCACGCTCGGCTCCTCGACCGTAGTCGGCGCGAGCCCAATGCTGATCGCCCTCGCATGCGGGCTGGTCGCAACGTGCCTCGGCGCGTGCACGCCACTGCTGGACCTGCAACGCGGACGCGCAAGCGACGCCGTCTACGACGACGACGCCGCCCCCGGCAACCAGCTCGGCAGCGATACCCGCAACCGGCTGACGACGGGCGCGCTCGCGCTGCTGGCGCTGGCGAGCGCGCTGTACGCACTCGTGCCATCGGCGGCGCTGGCTGCATGCGTGCTGCTCGCGCTGGCGACGATGCTCGCCGTCCCGATAGCACTGGCGGCAGTTATGCGCGCCACTGCCTTCCTTGGCGAGCGCTACCCGCAGCTCACGCTCGTGCCCGTCGCGCTGACCGGGCTGCGCGCCACCACGCTTCGCTCGATGGCGCTCGCCGCGACCGGCGCTGTCGCGTTGTTCGGCTGCATGGCCCTCGGCGGCGCCCGCGGCGACCTCCTGCGCGGCATCGGACAGGTCGCTCACCGCTTTTCCGACGGCGCGCAGCTGTGGGTGATCAGCCCGCAGGACAACCAGGCGACCGTCGCGTTCCTGCCGCGCGACTACGCCGCCCGTGTGGCCACGCTGGCGGCCGTGACGGGTGTTGGCGCCTACCAGGGGAGCTTCTTCGACTGGGGCGAACGGCGACCGTGGATCATCGCGCGCCCCGCCAACGAGACGGCATCGGTACTGGAAGGCCAGATCCTTCAGGGAAAGTCGGCGACCGCCGCTCGGCGACTGCGCGAAGGCGGCTGGATCGTCCTCTCCAAGCAGATCGCAAGCGAACACCACCTGAGACTCGGAGGCATCGTGCGCCTGCCCACCCCCACGGGCCTGGCCACGTTCCGGCTGGCGGCGACGAACACGAACTTCGGCTGGCCCACCGGCGTGATCTTCATGAGCACCCGCGACTACACGCGGGTCTTCGCGACCTCCGCGCTCACAGCGCTTGGCGTCGACCTCCAGCCTGGCGCGAGCATCCCCCAGGCCAAAGCAGCGATCGAACGTCGGCTCGAACCGGGCAGCGGGCTCGAAGTGGTCACACCCGGCACACGCGCCGCGAGGATCGAAGCTTCAGGCGGCGAAGGGCTCGGCCAGCTCGGAGAGATCGCAAAGCTGCTGCTCGCGGCCACGATCGTGGCGATGGTGGCCGCGCTCGGCTCGAGCATATGGCAGCAGCGGATATCGCTGGCCTCGCTGCGGCTGGAAGGAACACAGCCATTCCAGCTGAGACGCCTGCTGATGGTCGAAGCGCTGGTCATGCTCAGCGCGGGCTGTCTCACGGGAGCGCTCGCGGGCGTCTACGGGCAGCTGATCATCGACAGCTACCTCAAACACGTCACGGGCTTTCCGGTGGCGAGCCTCGTGACCGCGACCCGCCCGATCGAGATCCTTGCGCTGGTACTCGTAGTCGTCCTGGCGCTCGCCGCGATACCAGGCTGGCTCGCCTCCCGGGTGCGCCCGACACTCGCCTTCGGAGAGGACTAGCACCAGATGAGCAGGCCTTCCCCCTCGCGATCTCCAGGGCAAGCCACCGTGTTCGCGGACCGCCGGCTATTGGCCCGCGCCGGCCTCGCGCTGGTGCTCGCAAACGTCCGCTATTGGACGACCGTCGCACCGGAGGTACGCGCCCAGCTCGCGCGCTGGCGCACACGTGCCATGCGGATCGAGGATCCGCAGCTGCGCACGCTCGCGCTGCGCACGCTGCACGCGGAGGGCTTCGCCTCCGAGGTCGCAGCGACACTCGCGACACTCGCGCCGCGCCGGCACCGCACGAGCACGGTCCGCGGCATCGTGGCGCTGGAGGTCATGTACGACTACCTGGATGGCCTGACAGAGCAACCGGCGCCAGACCCGCTCGCCAACGGCCGCCAGCTGTTCAAAGCCTTCACCGACGCGCTCGATCCGACCGCGGATCCCGACGACGACTACTACTACGCTCACCGACCCTCGGGCCAGGACGACGGTGGGTACCTGATGGAGCTCGCCGCGGCGGTCCGGGACGCGCTCGCGTGCCTTCCCGCGGCAGCAACGCTCGCACCCACGATGTCGCGCGCGGCCGCGCGCTGCGTGGAAGCGGAGGTGCTGAGCCATGCCGCTGCCCACACCGACAGCGCACAGGTCGAGCGGTGGGCGAGGGAGAACGCGAACGGATCGGGCCTTCAGTGGCGCGAGTATCTCGCCGGCGCCGCCTCCTCGGTGCTTGCAGTCCACGCCCTGATAGCGCTCGCGGGCAATGGGCAGGCCACGGTCGAGCATGCCGGAGGGCTCGACGATCTCTACCTCGCCCTCGGGGTCCTGAGCACGATGCTCGACAGCATCGTCGACTTCGAGCAGGACGCGGCAAACGGAACGCTCGCCTACATCGGACACTACGAGGACAGCTCGACGATCGCAGAGCGTCTGGTCGATGTCGCCCGTCAGGCCGCCAGACAAGCCCGCGACACGCCGGCCGGCGCACATCATGTGATGACGATGGCTGGTATCGCCGCCTACTACACATCCGCGCCGAGCGCCACCAGCGAGCTGGCGTGGCCGGTGACCAGCCGCCTACAAGCAGAGCTACGGCCGCTGATCACACCAACGCTCGCGGTCATGCGCACATGGCGGCTCGCCAAGCGCATACGACCACGCATCGACGTCATCGCGAGCGGACATGCCTAGAAGCGTGCGCATGAACCCCCAATCCAGCGATCCGCGGGGGCCGGTCGCACGTCACGTCGCGATCATCGCCGACGGCAACCGCCGGTGGGCGTACGCACGAGGACTGCCAGTGTCAGCCGGCTACGAGGCAGGCGCCGACACGCTCAAGGCTCGGCTGCACGACGCAATCGAGCTGGGCGTCAAGGAGCTGACCGCATATTCCTTCTCGACCGAGAACTGGTCGCG
>DATHLT010000179.1:0-25162 GCA_035487855.1 Solirubrobacteraceae bacterium | reverse complement strand
CGTCGGCGGTCTCACCGCGATGCTCTGGGGCGGCGCCGTGCGCATGTTCCTGCTCCACCACGCCACCTTCTCGATCAACTCCCTGTGTCACTTCTTCGGGCGTCGCACGTTCGCCACCGGCGATCAGTCACGCAATCTGCTGTGGCTCGCGCTGCCGACACTGGGCGAGGCGTGGCACAACAACCACCATGCCTTTCCCACCTCCGCACGTCACGGCCTGCGCTGGTGGCAGCTCGATCCATCCGCATGGCTGATCGCCGTCCTGGAGCATGGGGGCCTCGTGTGGGACGTAGTCCACATCTCCCCCGAGCGCCAGCTCGCGAAGATCGCCGCGCAGCGCTAGATCGACTCGCGCCGGGCGTTGAGCAGCCCGCTCTACTTCCCTGCAGCAGCGCGTGTGGCGGTACCGTGCATGGCGGCTCGCCGCGAGGAGTATCTTGGATCGTGAGGAGAGAGTCAGCCGCTACGGGGAGGTTGGGGATATGTATGACTACGTGATCGTGGGAGCTGGGTCGGCCGGTTGCGTGCTCGCAAGCCGGCTGAGCGAGGACCCCGACGTGCGGGTGCTGCTGCTCGAGGCGGGGCCGCCCGACGTCAACCAGAACATCCACGTGCCGCTCGGCTACCTGCAGCTGCCGCGCACGGAAGTCGACTGGGATTACTGCACCGCCCCCGAGCCCGAGTGCCGCGGCCGGCGCATCCCGCTGCCGCGCGGCAAGGTGCTCGGTGGCTCCTCCTCGATCAACGCCATGATTTACATCCGCGGCAACCGCCTCGACTACGACGAATGGGGTGTGCCCGGGTGGTCGTCAGCCGAGCTGATGCCGTACTTCCTCAAGGCCGAGGACAACCAGCGCGGCGCCTCGCGCTGGCACGGCGCCGGCGGGCCGCTGCCTGTCAGCGAGGGCCGTTCCAACAACCCGATGGCCAGTGCCTTCGTCGAGGCCGGCGTACAGGCTGGCCTCCCCCGCAACGACGACTTCAACGGCGATCAACAGGACGGCGTTGGGCTCTACCAGGTGACCCACCGCGGTGGCATGCGCGCTAGCACCGCCGTCGCCTACCTGCACCCCGTTAGCGACCGCCCCAACCTCACTGTCATGCCCTACATGCTCGTGCAGCGCGTGCTGTTCGACGGCAACCGTGCCATCGGCGTGCAGGCTAGCCAGCTTGGCCAGGTGCAGGAGCTGCGCGCCGAGCGCGAGGTGATTCTGTGCGGCGGCTCCTACAACTCACCGCAGCTGCTGATGCTCTCCGGTGTCGGGCCTGCCGAACACCTGATGATGCGCCAAGTTGAGGTGCTGCTCGACCAGCCCGCAGTGGGCGAGAACCTCTCAGACCACGCTGCCTCCTACGCCGTATGGAGTACCCCCGAGGAGGTCAGCCTGCTGCGCGCGCTCGAGCCGCAGGCCACACAGGAGTACGAGGCCACACAGACCGGTCCGCTTGCCTCCAACTTCGCCGAGTCCGGTGGCTTCATCCGCGTCGCACCCGACGCGCCCGCCCCCGACATCCAGTTTCACTTCATCCCCGTGCAGATCCTCGACGAGGGCATGAGCGACCCTAACGCCCACGGCTTCCTCGCCACACCCTGCCTGCTCACCCCGCATAGCCGTGGCAACGTGCGCCTCTCATCTAACGACCCCACCGCCAAGCCGATCGTCCACCACTCCTATTACACCGTCGGCGATGACATGCAGCGCATGATCGCCGGCTTTCGCAAGTTGCTCGACGTATGCGCTCAGCCCGCGCTCGCACCATACGCCGTCACCCCCTGCATCGCCCCAGACGGAGACAGCGACGCGGCGCTACGTGAGCACATCGCCCGCACCACCTTCTCCATCTACCACCCCGTCGGCACCTGCCGCATGGGCGAGGATGCCGGTGCCGTAGTTGACACGCAGCTGCGTGTCAACGGCCTCGAGGGCCTGCGCGTAGTCGACGCGTCGGTAATGCCCATGGTCCCTCGCGGCAACACCAACGCCCCTACCATCGCCGTCGCCGAGCGCGCCGCCGACCTGATTCGTCACGGTTGAGCAATGGCCGAGCCCACGGTTGGCGCCGACGCCAATGCCATTCAGTCGAGCAACGGCGTCGTTCCCCAGCCCGCGTCCGCATAGCCAAGCGAGTAGGTTGAGCAGCGGTGAACTCCGCTCCCCGTGCGATCCACCACCTCGGCTGCGGCACCATGTGCCCGCGCGGCGCCCGTATGCTGACAGGCGAAGGCGGGCTGCTGGCCGAGGCCCATCTCGTATGCCACTGCCTGCTGATCGAGGGCGCTGAGGGACTCGTGCTCGTCGACACCGGCTTCGGTCTCGACGACGTGCGCAAGCCGCGCCAACTGGGCAGGCTGTTCAGCACGCTTGTGCGCCCCCAACTCAACGCCGCCGAGACCGCCATCACCCAGATTCGCGAGCTCGGCTTCGACCCGCACGACGTACGCAACATCATCACTACCCATCTCGACCTCGACCACGCCGGTGGCCTGCCTGACTTCCCCGACGCCGACGTGCACCTGCTCGGACGCGAGCTCCAGGCTGCCATCAAACCGAGTTGGCGCGACCGGCCGCGCTACGTAGCCGCCCACTGGGCGCACGGCCCCCGCTGGGTCGAGCATCAGGGAGGCGGCGAGCAGTGGTACGGGTTCGATGGCGTGCGCATCCTGCCCGGCAGCGACGCCGAGATCCTGCTGATCCCGCTCATCGGCCACACCCACGGCCACACCGGCGTGGCAATCAGGGACGGTGACGGCTGGCTGCTTCACTGCGGCGACGCCTACTTCCATCACGGCGAGATCGCCACGCCGCCGCATTGCCCGCCAGGACTTGCCGCATTTGCAGCCTTCGACCAGGTTGACGCTGCTGCCCGCCACAGCAACGTCGAGCGACTAGGTGAGCTCGCCCGGCGCCACTCCGACGAGGTCAAGCTGATCTGCTCACACGACGCCTCTTACCTGCAGGCGCCAGTCGCTACTCCCTCAGCTGCCCTCAGCTGAGCGCGCGTTTTTCACGAGCCGACGCATACCCCTGATCCAGCGTTCCGGATCTGAGCCCTTGCGCGCCATGAACTCCGCCACGTTCTCGTGCGGCAGGATCAAGAAGCGCTCCGCTTCGATCCCCGCAACGACTGCGTCCGCAACATCCTCCGGTTCGATCAACCCGCCCGCCGTCAGCGCCGCCGCGGCCGCCGCCTCCTGCATCCCTTCTTCCAGCATCGGTGTGCGCACCCCCTGTGGGCAGATGCACGACACGCGCACGCCGTCATCCGCGTATTCGATCGCCAGCCACTCCGCCAGCGACACCGCCGCGTGCTTGGTCACGCTGTAGATCAGCGATGACACCTGTGTCAGCAGCCCCGCTGCCGAGGCTGTGTTGATCAGGTAGCCCTCGCCGCGCTCGCGCATCTCGGGCAGCAGCGCCCGCGAGGCCCACACGTGTGCCATCACGTTCACCCGCCACGCTTCATCCCATGCCTCATCAGCTGCCTCCGGCCCGCCGCCCGCGCCGCCGATGCCAGCGTTTGAGATGAAGATGTCGATCGTGCCGTACGCCTCGGCGGCAGTCGCGATCAGCTCCTTCACGCTCTGCTCACGGCCCGCGTCAAACTGCACCGCCAGCGTCTTCTCGCCGAGCTCCTGTGCCAGTGCGCTCGCGCCCTCCAGCTGGCGGTCCGCGATTACCACGCCGCGGGCGCCCTCATCCACGAAGCGCCGCACGAGCGCCCGACCAATCCCACCCGCGCCACCTGTCACCACAACATGCTTGTCGCCAAGGACCATCGGGCGTACTCTATGTCACTGATGTCACAAACGACTGCCGAGGGAGCCGTCGAACCAGCAGCTGTGGCTCCCTTCTGGGGAGAGCTTCGCTACAGCGGCGAGCTGCTGCGCCTGCTCGCCGACGGGGCTCTGCGCAACCCCCGCCGCCGCGAGGACGCTGCGCCCGTGCTGCTGATCCCCGGATTCATGGCCGGCGATAACTCGCTCGGCGTACTGCGCCACTGGCTGCGGCGCCGCGGTCACCGTGTGGCCATGAGCGGCATGCTCGTCAACATCGGCTGCGCCGAGCGCCACGTCTCTCGCTTGGAGGAGCAGTTGCAGAAGCTCACCCACGACAGCGGCGAGCGGGTGGTAGTAATCGGCCAGAGCCGCGGTGGCACGTTCGCCCGCGCGCTCGCCGTCCGCCATCCCGACAGCGTGCGCGGGCTTGCCATGCTCGGCTCACCCGTACGCGACGGCCTCGCCGTCTCCCCGCAGGTGTTGCGCACGGTGCGCTGGGTGGCCATGCTCGGCGACCTCGGCCTGCCCGGCCTGTTCTCCAATGCTTGCCGCAACGGCGAGTGCTGCGCGGCATTCAGGGAGGACCTGCTCGCGCCGCTTCCCGAGGGCATTCACGCCGTTGCTATGCACTCTCGCAGCGACGGCATCGTCGACTGGCAAGCGTGCGTCGACCCCTACGCCAAGGCCGTCGAGGTCCACTCCAGCCACTGCGGCATGTCCGTCCATCCAGAGGTCTACCGAGTGCTCGAGCGCGTGCTCGATGGCCAGCAGGAGGCTGCATGGAATGGATGAGTCCCGTCGACTCGTCCTTTCTACACGTGGAGAACGACACCACGCCGATGCACATCGGCGCCGTCAGCATCTTCGGAGGGCCGCCACCGCCGTTCGATGATCTCCGCGCGATGGTCGCCAGCAAGCTCGGCCTCGTGCCGCGCTATCGCCAGAAGGTCCGCTCCGTTCCTCTCGCCGTAGGGCCCCCCGTGTGGGTCGACGACCCACACTTCAGCCTCGACTACCACCTGCGCCACACCGCCATACCCAAGCCCGGCGGCGACGAGCAGCTGCGCCAGATGGCCGCGCGCATCTTCTCCCAGCACCTCGACCGTGACAAGCCGCTGTGGGAGCTATGGGCCGTCGAGGGCCTGCAGGGCAAACGCTGGGCGTTGCTCTCAAAGGTCCACCACTGCATGGTCGACGGCGTCGCTGCTACCGACCTAATGTCCGTCATGTTCTCTGATGACTCCGGCGGCATCGACAGCGGGGAATGGTCGCCCGCGCCCGAGCCCACCCCAGCGGAGGTACTCGTGCGAACGCTAGCCAGACGCATCAGTCCCGCTGGCCAGCTCGAATCGCTGCGCCGCATGGCCGGTGCGCCGCGCGAAACGCTGCGCACGATCGCGGAGATGGCCCGCGCCACCGCTGCCGCGTCGCCCAAGATGCGGCCCGTGGCCGCGTCCTCGCTCACCGGCCCGATCGGGCCGCACCGCCGCTGGAGCTGGGCCGACGCGCGCCTGTCCGACGTCAAGACCATCCGCAGCGAGCTCGGCGGCACCGTCAACGACGTCGTGCTCACGCTTATCACCAACGGCTTCCGCGAGCTGCTCGACGAGCGCGGTGAGCACGTGCCCGAGGACCGCGTCGTGTGCACGATGGTGCCCGTCTCAGTCCGCACCAAGGGCGAGAAAGGCGTCTATGACAACCGCGTCTCCGCCGTGTTCGCCAGCCTGCCCGTCGGCCTCACCGACCCCGTGCAGCGCCTGCACAGCATTCGCGCCGAGATGGACGGCATCAAGGAGTCAAAGCAGGCCGTCGCCGGCGATGTCCTCACCTCCATGTCCGGGTTTGCGCCGCCGCTCTTGCTCGCGCTGGGGAGCCGCCTCGTGACGCTTTCCCCGCGGCTGAACATGCACACTGCCACCACCAACGTCCCTGGACCGCAGCAGCCCGTGCAGACGCTCGGGCGCCAGATGCTTCAGTCCTTTCCCTTCGTGCCCGTCGTCGGCTCGATCAGGATCGTCGTCGCGATCTTCTCCTACAACGGCGGCCTCTACTTCGGCGTCACCGGCGACTACGACGGCGCCCCCGACATCGACGCGCTGACCGACGGCATCGCCCACGGCATGGACGAGCTGCTCGCCTGCGCCAGCGGCCTATCATCACCCGTTAGCTAACGCCGCGGGCTTCGTGCCCGTACCGCACCAATCGTCTCGACATCCGGGAGGTCAGCCCATGCAGTACGTGAACCTTGGCGCCAGCGGCCTGCGCGTCTCGCGTATCTGCCTCGGCATGATGAGCTATGGCGACGGCAGCGACAAAGAGTGGGTGCTCGACGAGGTGGCAGCTGAGCCGATCGTGCGCGCTGCCGTCGAGGGCGGGATCACGTTCTTCGACACCGCCGATACCTACTCCCAGGGCGCCAGTGAGGTAGTCACTGGGCGCCTGCTATCCCAGCTCTTCACCCGCGAGGAGGTCGTGCTCGCCACCAAGGTGTTCATGCCCATGACCACCGGCGAGAACGGCGGCGGGCTCTCGCGCAAGCACATCCTCAGCGCCATCGACGCGTCGCTCGAGCGCCTGCAGATGGACTACGTCGACCTCTACCAAATCCACCGCTGGGACCCACGCACTCCCATCGAGGAGACGATGGAGGCACTGCACGACGTGGTGCGTGCGGGCAAGGCGCGCTACATCGGCGCCAGCAGCATGTTCTCGTGGCAGTTCGCCAAGGCCCAGCACGTCGCCGAGCGCCACGGCTGGACGCGCTTCGTCTCGATGCAGAACCACTACAACCTCGTGTACCGCGAGGAGGAGCGCGAGATGATCCCCCTATGCCTCGATCAGGGCGTTGGCGTGATTCCCTGGAGCCCGCTCGCCCGCGGCATGCTCGCCGGCAACCGCACCCGCTCTGGCGAGCGGCACACCGCACGTGCCGGTAGCGACCCGTTCGCCGACTACCTGTATGACCAGCCCACCGACTTCGACGTCGTCGAGCGCGTCGCCGAGGTCGCCGCCGAGCGCGACGTTCCCCCCGCGCAGGTGGCGCTCGCGTGGCTGCTACACAAGCAGGGAGTGACCGCGCCGATCGTCGGCGCCACCAAGCCCGGCCAGCTCGAGGACGCGCTCGCCGCCGAGCAGCTCGAGCTGAGCGACGAGGAGATCGCACGCCTCGAGGAGCCCTACACACCGCACCCGGTGCTCGGGCACGGATAGCGTCGCCATGGTTCACATGCCACACGCCGATGAGATGCTCCGTGTTGCCACCGAGCACGCACGCGAGCTCGCCGCGCCCGGGCTCAGCCCGCGCCCGCAGCGCAAGGTGGCGGTGCTCGCCTGCATGGACACGCGCATCGACTTGTTTCCCATGCTTGGCCTCAAGCGCGGCGACGCACACATCATCCGCAACGCCGGCGGCCTCGCCACCGACGACGCCATCCGCTCGCTCAGCGCCTCCCAGCGGTTGCTCGGCACCGAGGAGGTCGTCGTCGTCATGCACTACGGCTGCGGGCTGTGCGGCGCTTCCGAGGACGACTTCACCCGCGCGCTGCTCGCCGACGGAGCGATGCCCACCTGGCGGCTCGGCGCGTTTGTGGACATCGAAGACACGCTCCGCCACAGCCTCGCGCGGCTGCGCTCGAGCCCCGAGCTGCCCGCCCGCGAGCACATCAGCGGCTTCGTGTTCGACCCCGAGACGGGGGTGCTGCGCGAGGTGCGCGAGGGTGAGGATCGCGCGCGCGCGCTCGACGGCAAGGCAGACCAGTAGGCTGCCAGCGCCATGCGAGCCGTCACATTTCAAGCTCCTGGCGTCGTCAGCGTCGAGGATCGCCCCGAGCCCGAGCTGATCGACGCCGACGACGCGATCGTCAGTATCGACGCCACCGGCGTGTGTGGCTCGGACCTGCACATCTACCACGGGCGGGTGCAGATCGAACCGGGGTTCACGATCGGTCACGAGTACGTCGGCACCGTTGTAGCCGCCGGTGATGCGGTCACACGCGTGGCCGTTGGGGACCGTGTGCTCGGCTGCTTTCAAACCGCCTGCGGCGAATGCTTCTTCTGCCTGCAGGGTCTCTACCACCGCTGTGAGCACTCGCGCACGTTCGGCCACGGCGCCGCGCTCGGCTCGCTGCAGGGCACGCAGGCGGACATGGCGCTCGTGCCGCATGCCAACCTCGTACTGCGCCGCGTCCCCGATGGTCTCAGCAACGACACAGCGCTGTTCGCCGGCGATGTTATGGGAACCGGCTTTCACGCCGTCGTCGACAGCGGCATGCAGCCTGGAGACGTCGTCGCCGTGCTCGGCCTCGGCCCCGTAGGGCTGTGTGCCGTGCAGGCCGCCAAGGCGTGCGGTGCCGCGCACGTGTTCGCCATCGACACCGTCCCCGAGCGTCTCAGCGTGGCTAAGGCGTTTGGCGCCGAGCCGCTTCACCTCGTCGAGCAGGACGTACGCGCAGCCGTGCGCGGCGCTACCGAAGGCCGTGGCGTGGACGTATCGATCGACGCCGTCGGCGACCCCAAGGTGCTCGAGAGCGCCATTCGCCTCACGCGCAACTGCGGCGCCGTCCAGTGCATCGGCGTCTATGCCGAGCGTGCCGAGGTGCACATGGGCCTGCTGTGGTTGAAGGCGCTCACTCTGCGCGGCGGCCACGCCAACGTCATCGGCCACGTCGATCGCGTGCTCGCCATGCTCTCTGCCGGTGTGCTCGACCCCTCTGCGCTCGTCACCCACCACATGAAGCTCGAGCAAGCGCCCGAGGCCTACGCCGTGTATGACCGGCGTGAGGCGCTCAAGATCGTGCTCACGCCCTGAGGGACGTGTGTTGCCCTGGCGGCGCCGGCTCGCTTAGAATAGGGTGCTCCTCGCAACGTCGAGTCGCTTAGACATCCATATCGCGCGCCCGTAGCTCAGTGGTCAACGGTTCTCTTCGGGGAGCCAAAGAGCAGCGGTCTTTCAAGCCGCAGGCCGCGGGTTCGATTCCCGCCGGGCGCACTTCGAGGAATCCACTCAGGGAGCTGATTCCTTGCGTTTGGGGCCTGCTGTGGCCCCTCGCCCGATCGACGTGGGTACCAGCCGTGGGTACCACGAGCGTGCGGCGGGCTTCGGGATTGGGCCGCCGCGGTTGCTCGGAGTAGGTCTGCCGCGAGACCGAATGCCACCACTGGGTAGCAAAGAGAGATGCCCCGCCAAAGCTAGAGACATAAGGGTGCGCTCTCGGGCCTGCATCGAGTGTCCGAGGCAGATGAAGGGGCGTAGCAGGTCTCTGCCGCGAGAAGCGCTCTCGGTCCCGGAGCGTGCCCGCAGGACGGCATACTGTCGGCCGAGACCGCGATGCCCTCGCCTAACTATCTCGATGTTCCGTTCAAGGAGAAGGATCGCGTAAAGGCGCTTGGTGCGCGCTGGGATCGCGACAGACGAGCATGGTTTGTCCCGGCTGGGCTCGATACTGCTCCTTTCGCGCAGTGGCTCCCGCTGACGGCGGACGGGGGTACCGCGGTCGACGTTCTGCTCGTTCCCGAGACTTGCTGGAAGTGTCACGACACAACGATGTGCCTGATCGCCGCGCGGGACACTAGGGGCGTGCTCTACTTCCTCGGCGAGGATGCTCTACACGCTCTCGCCAGCCAGTTCGGCCATGACCAGCTCGCGAGCGTAGGGGCGGGGCCTCTGCGCCCACGCTGGAGCGGCACCCTCGGCCAGTCCACGTGGTCCAACGGGTGCATCCACTGCGACGCGCTACAGGGCAACTTCCCGCTGTGGGAGCTGTTCTCGGAACTTGCCTCGACCGATGCCCTAGGCGAGCTGCCGGTCCTCGGTGCTGCCCGGGTGCCACGCTCGGCATTTGGGGGCGTGGCCGGCTGATCCCCTCTACTAGGCGTGATGTCTCATCCGGCGGCGTCGCAGATGGTTCGCCTGCTCCCGGTCCTACTCTCGCCGAAGCGGCTGGTCGAGCGGCTTGCGATCGCTCGTCTCGACAGACTCCGCGAGCGCTACAAGCTCGGACAGCGGCCATTCGAGGGCGCGCGCGATGGCGTCCACGGTGCCATACGCGGGATTGGTCCTGCCGTTCTCGATGTGCGATATCCAGCCCTGGTCGTAGCCGATCTCTAGCCCCAGAGCTTGCTGCGAGACGCCGAGTTCTTCCCGGCGCAGGCGGATGGCGCGGCCGAGCGCGACCTGGGGGTCCTTGGCGGTGTTTGGCACGCCTGTAACCCTCCGGGCCGGCAGCAGTCATCGCCATGTAATAGGTTCCATTTGTCCCTGCTGTTCCGCCCATTGCCATCGGCTAGCCGGCGGTGTGTTTGACTGCTCGTAGAACCATCAGAAGTTAACCCCACGAAAACACTTCACACCGCTCTAGCCAATCGAATAGGCGGCCAGCGCTGTTGACCGACAAGGTCACATCTGGTCGAGTGCCGACCGTACCCAACTAACAAAAGAAGGGGGAGTTTGGTGATGAAAAGTCCCGTGTGGACGAATGAACGCTACACAAGCCGCATAGCCTGCGTAGCGATCTTCATAGTCGCACTGCTCGGAAGTGTCTCGCCATCAACGGCGTTCGCGACAGGATTTGCACGCTCAAAAGCAGGTCCGAAATCTGTATGCCCTGAACTCACTGTTGGCAACACCGAGTGTGAAGCACTACGAGTCCCCACGGTGTCCGTAGGCTCATCAGAAGCGGTGGGAGCGGAACTACAAGGCACCGGCGAACGTGGTGGCTTCGACCCGAAAGACCTACGTTCCGCTTACAAGCTGCCGGAAACGGGTGGGTCGAGTCAGACGGTCGCGATCGTTGATGCCTACAACGACCCAAACGCCGAATCGGACCTCAAGGTCTACCGCGAACGATACGGTCTGTCGGCGTGTACCGAAGCAAATGGCTGCTTTCAAGAAGGTCAACCAAAAAGGAGAAACCAAAAACTATCCCGAAAACGAACCCGGGTGGAGCGGTGAGATATCACTCGACCTCGATATGGTTTCGGCCGCGTGCAGCGAATGCCACATACTTCTGGTGGAGGCAAACGGTGACGCGAGCGAATCGGCATTCATAACCAACATGGTCACAGCCGAGGAAGAGGCTGTCACGCTCAAAGCGACGGAGATCAGTAACAGCTGGGACACGTGGGAATCGTCGGGAGATTCATCCTACGACAAATATTTCGACCATCCTGGCATCCCGATCACAGTCGCAAGCGGCGACTACGGCTATACAAAAAGCCTCCGGTGGCCGGGGTCATCGCCCTACGTCATCTCAACAGGTGGCACCAAGCTCACCAAGGCAGAAAATTCCCGTGGCTGGAGCGAAGAAGTATGGAGGACCCCCTCGCTTTCCGTGGGCGTACACGGCGCAGGGACGACCAGCGGTTGCGCAACGTATGAGGCCAAGCCTCTGTGGCAATCCGACCCGGCTTGCGGGCATCGTATGGTCGCCGATGTCGCGGCCGACGCCGCAGTCGAATCACCGGTATCGGTCTATGACTCCTACGAAGAATCCGGTTGGGTGAACTACGGAGGGACAAGTGCGGCAGCGCCGTTCGTAGCAGGTGTCGAGGCCCTTTCGACAAGCTTCTCCCGTTCGCTCGACGCCGAAGCCTTCTACATCGCAGGGCGTGATGGATCGTTGTTTGACGTCACCAAAGGAAGCGACGGAACTTGCACTCCCCCAGCCGAAGACGAATACTTCTGTACCGCCACAACAGGGTATGACGGCCCCACTGGCTGGGGGGCTCCTGACGGGGCGCTCGAAGTCGCGAATATCCACGAAGCGACCAACGTGACACTAAACGAAGGTACCGACCAAACGACTCTCTACTATCGCGAAGAAACCGGCAAAATGGGGTACTGGCAGTGGAATGCCGGCACGGGCTGGTCGCACACCTCTGTAGGCGGCAACATCGCAGAAGGAACAACGCCGGTCGTCACGTTGAAATCAAGCAGTGGCCAGACGACCGTGTACTACGAGGAAGCCGGTGGCGGTATCGGCTATTGGCAGTGGAACGCCGGCACGTGGTCTCACACGTCCCTCGGTGGAAGCACGTTGGCGGGGGCTGGCCCAGCGGTGACATTCACACAGAGCACAGGTCAGACTACCGTGTACTACCGCGAAGAAAGCGGAGAAATGGGCTACCGGCAGTGGAATGCCGGGACTTGGTCTCACGCATCGCTTGGCGGAAGCGTGGCAGGCGCGACGACCCCGACGGCCATCCTGAATGAAAGCATCGGTGGCCAGACCACAGTGTTTTACCAAGAAGCCGGCGGTAGCTTCGGCTACTGGCAGTGGAACGGAACAAGCGGATGGTCACACTTCACCGTATGAGTAGGGATAGCTAGGTAGCTCGGGTAGGCCGGCGCGCCGTCTGCTTGCGGGACGGTGTGTCGGCCTATGCCCGACGGGCAAGCGGCTAGCCGTGATGGACCTATGGCTTGTGGGGAGACAAGGTACTGGCTTCGCCTTTCGTATCATTTCGGTATGAGGTCACGGTTGGTCCAGGAGCTGCGAACACGCCTCGGTCCGGCGCGGCATCCCCGCCGCACGTGGGATCGGTTCATGGAGAAGCGAGGGTATGCGGCGATCGTGCGCCTGAGCGTCCGTCACGTGCACGGTCCAAGGCGGATCGACTACGGACGTGACGAGGTGCTTGCCATCTCGGTCGTCCGCAATGGGGAGCTTCACGTCCGTTCATTTCTGGACCATCACTTCGCGCTCGGCGTCAAGCACATCGTGCTGCTGCTGAACGACTCTACGGATGCAACGGCCGCGATAGCGGCGACCTACCCAAATGTCACGCTTGTTCGTTGCGACCTTCCCTATAGCCGGTACGAGAACCTCATGAAGCGCTACCTCGCTCAACGGTTCTCCGCGGGAAGGTGGAACCTGTGCGTGGACATCGACGAGCTGTTTGACTATCCCAATTCCGACCAAGTGGCGCTTCGAGCGGTGCTAACTTACCTCAACGAACACAGATACACGGCCGTTGTCGCACAAATGCTCGACATGTTTGCCGACGGACCATTGGAGCGGGTGCGCAGCCACCCCGAGGATCGGCTGCGCGACGCCTACCCGTTCTACGATATATCCGCGATTCGCAAGGCCGACTACTACTTTTCTCGCATAACGAACCCTGACGTGATGCTGCATTTCGGTGGCATCCGAAGCCAAGTTTTCAGGACAGGGAACGGTCTCACCAAGGCCGCACTGGTCAAGGTCGAGCCCGAGATCGAGCTGTTCGTGACTTGGCATCACGTCAACGGTGCAACGCTCGCCGATTTCACGTGCGTGATCCTGCACTACCCATTTGTGGAGACGTTCGTAGCCAAGGTCGCCGACGCCGTCTCAACCGGGCGCTACGGCTACTTTGTGTCGGACGAGTACCAGCGCTACTGGGAGGGGATTAGTCAGGGCGAGTCGCTTATCTTGCGCAAAGACTCGGCCCGTGAGCTCGAAGCACTCACCGAGCTACTGGACAGCGGCTTTCTCGTGCACGGACCACAGTTCGCCGAATGGTATGCGGCCCGCCTGGCCGCAGCAGCGCCCGCCTAGCCGGCTACCCTTAGTACGGTCGGAGCCCCCGCGTCCAAAGTGCGTCGCGGCAAGCGCATCCTTCTGGCCAATGGTCATTGAAGCCGAGCGGCGCGCCTAGCACGTCTTGGCGCGCCTGTCTACTCATTTTCGCGCGTATACACGTACCCGCCGATTTGGGTAGTGCGCGCCAGTGCCGGGGGCTACACCTGGCGTCATGGTCGTGGCGCCACGAGTCCGCAACTATGAAAGCGATTGCTTTCACATCACTTGTACTTGTGGACATGGAGCACACATCGAGCTACATCTTCAGGCGATGCCGATCGACGATTTCTGTTCCCCGGCTCGACGCTCCATGCCGATCGCCGCCGTTCTATCGCGATGCTGCGCAGCTTTGTGGAGCTATGTGGTGCTTTCCGGTGGTGTTGTGCGGCAAGTCATTGGGGGGAATCGCGTCTAGTGGGCTCGATTGATACGTGGAGCCACTTTTGGGGCGGGCGTGTCCCGTTGGAGCCCCTGAGGTGACCTTTCTGTATTGCGAAAGGAGTCGTCAACCCTATGAGTCATCACCGCCCCACAACCGTCCGTCTCGTTCATCATCACCGACTACCTGGCACGGCCAGACCGCCTGCCAGCGGCCCGGACGGGCCGGCCGGCCATGCGTTTTCGCACCACGTTCTCGTGGTGCTCGGGGCGATCGCCCCGCTGTTGGTGTTGTGCTCATGTCTGTTGCGGCGGTCGTCGTGTGGCGGGCGTGGAGCCGCTTGCGGCTCGCGGCGAATGGCTGTTGGTTCGAGCTTCGCCTGGGTGAGAGGTCTCGCGTCCTGGTCTTGAGTCGTTGATGCGGACGCTCGCGGGCGGGCTGCCGCGGCCGCTTTTCGGTGCGCCGCCGTGGGTCGCGTTGTGGCTGTCGTCGTGGGAGGACCGGGCGGACTGTGGGCTGTTCGTTTCCGGCGGCGTGTCGGCGGCGCAGGTGTGCTCGGCTGTCGAGCAGGCGTTCGGCGCTGCCACCGTCCAGAAGGCGCCGGGGATCGTGCCAAGGCTCGACTACGAACGGCAGCTGCGGGTGGCGAGCCTCAAGTCTCCTTGGCGTTGTCGTGCCATCGTATCAGGATGGGTACCGCATGGGTACCACGACCGACATGGGTACCGCTTTGGGTACCAAACGAGCGAAATCGCCCATGTTAAAGCCGTATTAGACCGGGAGAATCCACCCGTAACTATGTTCGTCGGGGCACCGCAAGCGGTCTTTCAAGCCGCAGGCCGCGGGTTCGATTCCCGCCGGGCGCACTAGTCGTATTTATCCGAGCCCTGCGGTCGCCAGCGCGGGCTACGCTGGTACTCCCGCTGTGGTCGCTGGTTGTGCATGTTGCGATGCTACGACCACTCCCGCGTGGGACCGTTCGTATTTGCGCCTGGTGCATCACTTGCCTCGCAGCCAATGGCTGGCCGTACCAACTCAGCAGCGAACGCTTGGAAGCCCACGTGCGCGGAGCGGGACGAGGGTCAAGCAGATCAAGGACGCATAGAGCGTGGCGTGCTTTGCACGCGAGCGACCGAGGACGCCGACCGATCGGAGATCGGCCAGCGCCGGCCATCGTCCCGCTCCAGGAGGGCGACGCACTCGATGTGGTGCGTCTGGGGAAACATGTCCACAGGGCGCACCTTGCGCAGCACCCATCCCGCCTCGACTAGTTCTGCTGCATTCGGGGCGAGCGTGGTGGGGTTGCACGACACGTACACGATGCGCTTTGGCCCGGCTTCGATGATGCGGCGTACGACTTTCTTTGACAGTCCCGCGCGTGGCGGGTCGACGATCACGAGATCGGGGCGCCCGGCGCGCTCGAGCAGCTCGGGCAGCGCCAGGCGGGTGTCGCCGGCGAAGAAGCGCACGTTGGTGACCTCGTTGCGCTTAGCGCCGGCGATCGCATCGGCCACAGCCTGCTCGATCAGCTCGATCCCCCACAGCTCGCCCGCGCGCGGCGCCAACGTCAGCGCGATCGTGCCGATCCCCGAGTAGAGGTCATAAACGCGCTCCCAGCCCTCGAGCGCCGCGTACTCCTGAGCCACCCCGTAGAGCAGCTCGGCCATCTCCGTGTTCGTCTGGAAGAACGCCTCAGAGGAGATCATCAGGTCAAGTTCGCCCAGGCGCTCGGGCAGCTCCGCGTCCCCCCACACCAGCTCCGTCTGGCCGCCTGCGGTCGTCTCCGCCAAGCTGCGTGAGCGTGTCCACAAAACGCCGCTGAGACTCTCTCCCAGCGCCTCGTGGAGCGCCGCTGCCAGCAGGCCCACCTCGAGCTCGCCGTCTGTGCTTACGATTCGCACCTGCAGCTTGCCCGTACGCCGTCCTTCGCGCACGACCAGGTTGCGTAGACGCGCGCGCCCATCCGGCCCGGCCCCCACGCGGCCCGAGCGGTCCCTTCGCTCACTCTGCGCAGCGGCCCCCGGTCTGCTGCTGCGCTCCCACGCTGTCAGCCCCTGTGCTCGACACCAGGCAAGCGCCGTGTCGCGGGCGAGGTTGCCACGCTCGGATGCCAGCAGGCAGTCACCTATCGCCATCACATGGTTGCCGCCCGCCGGCGCGTGAAAGCCGCAGACCAGCTCGGGATTAGCCGGGTCGGCGCCCTCACCAAAGGAGTACTCGAGCTTGTTGCGGTAGCGCCACTGTTCGAGCGCTGGCACGATCTCCTGCAGCTCGAAGCCATTCAAGTGACCGATCCGCCGCAGCGCCTCATCTACCTGAGCGCGCTTGATCTCCAGCTGGCGCTCGTAGGGAATCACCTGCCACGGCACGCCCGGGTGCTCGGCCACGGGGGCAATTCGCTCTGGGCTCGGCTCGAGGACCTCAATCGTGCGCGCGTTTGCATAGCTGCGCTTGCGCTTGTGTACCACCGCGCGCACCCGGTCACCGGGAATCGCGCCTGCGACGAACACCACATAGCCGCCATCCCCCACCCGTGCCACGCCCTCGCCGCCGAATGCGAGCGAGTCGATCGTTAGCTCGAGCTCGTCGCCACGCTGCGGGCGCGGCCCAGCCTCGGTAGGCGCGACGGACGGGTCCGCGGCAAGCGCCGCGGGCGAGGTAGACGGCGTGTCGCCGCTCATCGGGACGCGCTTTGTGCAGCCGGGTTGACGAGCAGCTCGAGCAATGCCTTCTGGGCGTGGCGCCGATTCTCCGCCTGATCCCAGATGCGCTGGCCGCGTGGTCCGTAGAGCACCTCCGCGGTGATCTCCTCGCCAGGGTGCGCCGGCAGGTCGTGCATCGCAAAAGCGTCCGCGGCCGCCGCGTTGAGCAGCGCGTCGTCCAGCTGGTACGCGCTCAGCGCTCTGCGACGCTCAGCGGCAGTGCTCTCATCGCCCATACTCACCCACACATCCGTGTACACGGCACACGCGCCCGCCACCGCCTCGTAGGGATCCGTGTGCAAGCTCATCTGGCCGGAGGCATCGGCCGGCAAGGCCAGATTGTCCTCCAATGCGTAGCCCGTGGGCGAGGCCAACGCCACATGCATCCCCGCCAGCGACCCCAGCACCGCCAGCGAGCGGGCGATGTTGTTGCCGTCGCCGATGTAAGCCAGGCGCAGACCGTCAAGTGAGCCGTACGCCTCGCGCAGCGTCAGCAGATCCGCGAGCGCCTGGCAGGGGTGATGGCCAGCGCTCAGCATGTTCACGATCGGCACAGTGCTGTACTGCGCCAGCTCCTCGAGGATGTCGTCCGAGCCCGTACGCAAGCCCACCGCCGCCACATGCCTGGAGAGCACCAGCGCCGTGTCGCGGGGCGCCTCGCCACGGGAGAGCTGCAGCTCATCGGAGCGCAGCACCACCGCGTGCCCGCCCAACTCATCGATCCCCACCTCAAATGACACCCGTGTGCGGGTGGATGGCTTCTCGAAGATCAGCGCCACGCTGCGGTCAGCCAGCGCGCGGGAGGACAGCGGCGCGCGCTTGAGCTCGAGCGCGCGGTCGAGCAGCGCGTCCAGCTCGGACGCGTCCAGCTCGGCACCGGTAAGGAAGTGGCGTGTGCTCATCGAATCGGCCAGTGTAGGGGCTATGCGGGTAAGAGCCTGCGACCGCCGACGGCTGGGTGTGAGATCGTCCTTTTACACGAACTTGTAGAGAAAGGACCGCAATTGATGAAAACGGGGATGGGCGCTGTGATCGCATGCTGTGTGCTGACATTCGCAGCCGGCTGTGGCTCGTCGGGCAACACAAGCAATTCGAGTAGCTCGACGACCACGGGCACGACGACGGCCGCGACAACAAGCGGCACGGCGACTGGTGCTGGCGCGGGGACTGGGACGAAGACCTCAAGCGCCGCTGCGGGAGGGATCAGAGGCGACACCACGCCAAAGTTCGCCTCCCCGTCGTCCTCGGCCCCGGTGCAGAGCGGGGTCGTGCAAATCGCCTACCGCAACATCGCGATCGACCCCGACACCATCAGGGTGAAGGCTGGCAGCACGATCAAGTGGACCAACTACGACTCCACACAGGCGAACGTCACGAGCGTGAGCGGCCCACAGCGGATCGCGTCGAAGAACTTCGGCGAAGGCTCGAGCTTTGAAGTCAAAGTCGAAAAGCCTGGTGTGATCCACTACGAGTGCACGCTGTACCCCACCACGATGAACGGCACGATCGAAGTGGTGAGCTGAAGAGAACCCGCCGGGTAACTCGCCGCGGCGGGTTACCCGGCAGCGGAGGACTAGCTGCCGAACTCCGGCAGGCCCTGCTCGGGCGTCGACGCGGTCGCATACAGCCGCCGTGGAATCCGGCCCGCGCCGCGCGCGAGGCGCCCGGCTTCGACGGCGGCTTGCATTGCCCGCGACATCGCCACGGGGTCCTGCGCGCGCGATATCGATGACGCAGCCATGACCGCGTCGCAGCCAAGCTCCATCGCCAAGGCCGCATCTGAGGCCGTACCAACGCCGGCATCCAGCACCACTGGTATGTCGACCGCCTCCCGGATCAGGGCGATGTTGTACGGGTTGCGGATGCCCATCCCGCTGCCAATCGGCGATCCCAGCGGCATCACGGCAGCGCAACCGATGTTTGCAAGGCGCCGGGCCAACACGGGGTCGTCGGTCGTAAACGGGAGCACCACGAAGCCCTCATCCACCAGCTCCTCCGCCGCGCGCAAGAGCTCCGGCGCGTCCGGCAACAGCGTGTCCTCATCGCCGATCACCTCGAGCTTGATCCAGTCGGTGTTGAATGCCTCGCGAGCCAGCCGCGCGGTGATCACGGCGTCGCGTGCAGTCATGCAGCCTGCGGTGTTCGGCAACAGCTGCACGCCCGCGTCGGCGATCACGTCCATCAACGAGCCACGTGCGCTCGGATCGACCCGCCGCAACGCCACTGTCACGAGCTCGCATTCACTGACGACTATCGCCTCAGCCAATAGCTCGAGTGATGGGAAGCCACCCGTGCCGAGCAATAGCCGCGAGCGCATGCTCCTGCCGGCGATCGTAAGCATGTCCTGTGCAGGCGCGTCGGGGCTGGGAGTGGGCGTGGAGACGCCGTTACTCATGCTGGCGACTGTGGGACCGGGCGGCTCGGACATGCGTCAATCATCCTCCCTGCATCGCCGTGAGCACCTCCACGCGCGCGCCTTCACCGAGGGCAAAGCTCGCCCACGCAGCTCGAGGCACGACCTGATCGTCCACCGCAACCGCCACGCCGTGCGCGTCTGCCTGTAGTCCGAGACGCGCGAGCACCGCGACAATCGTCTCCCCGGCGGCCACATCGGAGCGGTTGCCGTTGAGCGTGATCACGCTCCGAGCACCACCGCGGGAGACGCCGGTACGACCGGAGCATCTACAGGCGCGGCGCTCTCACGGCGGGACGCGCCCAAAGCGATGAAGCGCCCCGGAGCAAACGCGCAGAGCAGCGAATCGGGCTCCTGCTCACCGTTGCCGATGAGTAGATCAGCGACCAGCTCAGCAGTAAGGGGCGCGAGCAGGATGCCATTGCGGTAGTGACCTGTGGCCCAAATCAATCCCCTCACGCTTGCTGGGCCGATAGCTGGGCCATTGTCAGGTGTGCCCGGGCGCAGGCCCACGGACAACTCCTCGATCTGCAGCTCGCTGACGCCGGGGATCAGCTCGTGCGCGTCACGCAGCAGCTCATAGATACCGCCTGCGGTCGGCGCGAGCTCAAAGCCGCGCTCCTCGACTGTCGCTCCGAGCACGTAGCGACCGTCGTCGCGTGGAACCAGATAGCCGCGCCCGAAGCGCACCACACGTTGCAGCAACCCCGGACCAGCGGGATCGCGTAGCCGCAGGATCTGGCCCTTCACCGGCCGTATCGGGACGCGGGCGGACGCGGACAACCCCTCGATCTGCCCGCTCCACGGCCCTGCAGCGAGCACCACGTAGCCGGCGGACACGCGCTCGCCGTCGCGCAACATCACCCCGGTAACCCGCTCGCCGGCGCCGTCCAACTCCACGCTGGCCACGGGGGTGTGCGCGCGTAGCTGCACGCCGGTCGACTCGCATGCCGTACCCAGCGCCGTGACGACACGGCGCGGGTCGACAGAGTGATCCTCCGGCGCTTCCAGCGCGAGCCTCACGGTAGACGCAAGCGCCGGCTCGTGCTCGCGCGCCTCGCTGGGGCGAAGGCGCTCCACAGCGAGACCGAGCGACTGCCGGAAGGCCAGCTGACGCTCGAGCTCGCGCGCGTCGTCGTCGTCGCGCGCCACGAGTAGCGTGCCGGTGCGCATGAGACCAAGCGAAGCGTCTGTGCTTGCCTCGAGATCCGCTGAGAACGCCGGCCACATCTCCACCGAGCGCAATCCCAGCTCCAGGAGGCGTCGTCCTGCCTCCCCGAACTCGACCTCCACCACCGGCGCGAGCATGCCTGCAGCCACGCGCGAGGTCGCCTGCCCAACGGTGTCGCGCTCGAGCACCGTCACCGTCATGCCCCGCTGGCGAGCGCGCCAAGCGATCGCCATGCCGATGATGCCGCCACCGACGATCACCACGTCTGATTGCTGCTTTACAGGCATGCAGATGATGCTAGCCAGCTGGCTAGCATCGAGGACGTGCTCTCGCCGTGCCGACTACAAAACAAACGGCACGATCGCGTGGACACGCGCTTTGTACTTGGCATACGCGTCGGGGAAGTGCCGGGTCATGATCTGTTCCTCCTGCCGGGCCTTCCACCACAGGCCGGTGCACAGTGCGAGAAACAGGACAGCGCCGATTGCCCGCCCATAGTTGATTGCGGTGCCCAGGCCCATCGCGATCAATCCCGTGTAGATCGGATGGCGCGCCAGCGCGTACGGCCCGGATTCGATCAGCTCATGGTCTTGCTTGAACGTGACCTCAGCGCTCCAGTTGCGCCCCAATGTGATCCGTGCCCAAACAGTGAAAGCGCCACCAATCACAACGATGCAATCTGTCGCCACCCCCAACGCGAGCGTTGTGTGCCAAAGCTGTGCCTGTGCCGATACGTGGATGAGCCGTCCGACGAGGTCACAGCCGAGCACCGTGAGAATCGCCACCAGCCGGTAGCCGACGAATCCTTTTCGCTCGACTGTGCGCTTCGTCGCAAACGCCATAGCCACCCAATAGACCAGCCAAGCGATCCAGCAGAGCTCGATGAACAGCGAAGTCGCGTGATTCAGCGGGACTCGACCGCCTGGGCCGTCTCGGCGGACTCGCCATGGCCAGCGCCGGCGGCGGTCACCCGGGCGCTGGCCGAGCGCCCCAGCCGAGCGACCTCTTCGTCCATCAACGGCAGCGTGCGTCTCGCGTCGCGTCTGCTCACGAGCTCGAAGAAACGCGAACTGAGTAGCGGCTTGAACAAGCGCAACAGCTCGACCCAGCCCGGGACGTTGATCCGCGCGGCACGCTTTTCGATGCCGCGCACGAATGCCTCAGCGCACTGCTCGACGGAGGTTGTCGCGCCCAACGGCCCGGGGAGCGAGTCGAGCATCTCGCGAAAGGCGGATAGGTCGTGCTTGGCGTCCTGCACCATCGGTGTGTCGATCCACGACATGTGGGCGCTGCCCACAGCCACGCCCTTGTAGCCAAGTTCCAGCCGCAGAGCATTGGCAAAGTGCTCGACGCCTGCCTTGCTCGCGTTGTAGGCCGCGAGCCCAGGAGCCGGCGCGTAGGCGGCCTCCGAGGAGACGACCAGCACGTAGCCTTTGCGCTGTTCGATCTGCGCTAGCGCCGCTCGCACGGTGTGGAAGACCCCTGTGATGTTGATGTCGATCACGCGGCGAAAGACGGCTGGGTCGACCACGCCCACGGTGCCGTAGCTGGCGATGCCGGCATTCGCCATGACCACATCGATACCGCCGAAGCGCTCGACGCCGTGGGCGACCGCCGCTTCCATGTCGGCGAGCTCTGTCACATCGCCCAAGATCGAGGTCGCCTGCGCGGGGCCGAGCTGCGCAACGAGCTCGCGTAGCGGCTCCGCGTCGAGGTCGACCAGCACCACCCTCGCGCCGCGTGCGACTAGCAGCGAGGCTGTCGCGGCACCAACGCCGCGTGCACCACCGGTGATCAGCACTACCTTGCCTTGCAACACGCGCCAACCATACACCCATCGTTTGGCTGCCCGATATCGTCGTGAGTCCTGTGTCCGACGCCGCCGTTGACGACCAAGAGAGCATCTGGAACGCCCCGTCGCCCAGGCTCAGGCGCCTGCGCCATTACGAGGTGGCGACGGGGACCTTTGTCGCAGTGCTCGTTGCCGTGGGCACAACGGTCGCCCTCGGGGCGACCCTCGCGATGGTGATTGCCGTGATCTGCGTGATCGTTGCAGGCGCGAGCGCCGACGTGGTCGCAGGGCGCCGGGTGCGCGCGTGGGCCTATACCGAGCGCGCCGAGGACCTGCTCGTGAAGCGGGGGGTGATGTTCAAGCGCACCTCCGTCATCCCTTACGGGCGTATGCAGTATGTCGAGGTTACCGCCGGTCCATTCGAGCGAGCGTTTGGGCTCGCCACCGTGCAGATGCACACCGCGGCAGCCGCCAGTGACGCGCGTATCCCCGGCCTGCCGGCGCAAGAGGCGGCGCGCTTGCGTGACCAGCTGACGTCCCTGGGCGAGGCCAACGCGATGGGGCTGTGAAGCCAATGAGCGAGCCTCACAACCCTGAGCGCACCGGGCAATCCCCAGCGGAGTCGCGGGCAGTTGCGGGGCTGCAGGGCGACTGGCAGCGCCTGCACCCGTTTTCGCCGCTGGTGCGGGCGGGACGGGGCGTGATCGCGATCGTCGCTCTGCTGCTGATCTCCGCAGGGACGAGCCGCCGCGGCAACCTTAGCTCCGATCTAGTCCATCTCGCCATTATCGTCGTGATCTTCCTGCTCGGCGTCATCACCTGGCTGGTCACGAGATGGCGCGTCGAAGGCGGGGTCCTGCGAGTGGACAGCGGGCTGCTGCGAAGAACCTCCGAGCGCTTTCCGCTCAACCAGATCCAGGCGATCGACACGGTTCGACCGGGCCTAGCACGGATCTTCGGCGTGGCCGAGCTGAGGATCCGGCTCGCCGGCGGTGGCGGCAAGGCCGGGCGCCTGGCTTACCTGAGCAACGCCGAGGCCGAAACGCTGCGGGCCCACCTGCTTGCGCTGAGCCACGGGGAGACCGAGGCAGCGCCACCTGCGCCTGAGCAGGTACTGGTGACTGTGGAGCCTGCCCGCTTGTTTGCCTCGATCCTGCTCACCGGCAGCGGCCTGGTGCTCGAGCTGGCGGTCGTCGCTCTCGCGATCCTCGCCGTCGTCGCCCCCGCGATCGAGGCAGCTGCCATCAGCGCCGGTGCAGCTGGCCTGTTCGCGCTTGCGATCTCCATGTTTCGCCGTTTCAACGGCGACTATCGCCTCGCTGTGAGCGACGCGGCCGACGGTCTGCACCTGCGCTCAGGGCTCATCGAAACCTCAGCCGAGACAATCCCCCCAGGTCGAATACAAGCGATCAGGATGGTCGAGCCGTTGGCATGGAGGGCGTTTGGCTGGTGCCGGCTGGAAGTGGACGTCGCCAGCCAGAAGTCCAAAGGCCGTCAGGATCGCAACCAGTCCAAAGCCGCCCGCGCGCTGCTGCCGGTTGGCAGCCATGCACAGGCAGCACTGCTGCTGGCAAGCGTGTTCAGCGGACTCCCCGAGGAGCGATCGACGCCTCCGCCGCGCGCCCGCTGGAAGTCGCCGCTGCGCTTTCGATATCTGTCTGGCGCGACGAATGAGCGCTTCACGGTCACGACCAGCGGCCGCTTGCGGCGCGTAACCGACTGGGTGCCACTGGCCAAGGTGCAAAGCGTTCGGCTGGTCGAGGGACCCGTGCAGCGTCGCCTGCGGCTGTCCAGCATTCACTTGGACACCGCCGGGCGCCGGGTCCACGCGGTGCTGCGCGATCGCGACCGAACGGAGGCTACGCAACTGCTGGACGAGCTCCCCGACCGCTGTCGTAACGCCAGGCGGGCGGAGGATCTGCTGCAACGCGAGCGAGCCACGGCAACGACCGCTCGAAACCCCGACCTGTGAGCCGCAGGCGTGGTCCGGTGAGCCGGGCTCCTGCCAGACTGGCGAACATGCCAACCCGAGACCTAGGTGCCGAGCGCCGTGAACGCCTAGCGGCAGCACGGCTCTACCTCGTTTGCGACGCGTCCCCCGGCGCGGGTGAGCTGCCCGACATGCTGAGGGCTGCCGTCGCGGGCGGCGTCGACATCTTCCAGCTGCGCGACAAGCAGCTACCCGACGGTGAGCTCACGGCGGTCGCAAACGCCACGCGTGCGCTGTGCGAGCGTCTCGGTCCGCCTAACCCGCTGCTGGTCGTCAACGATCGTCCGCAGATCACACTGGACGTCGGCGCGGACGGGATCCATGTGGGGCAGGACGACATGCCTGTGGCCGAGGTTCGCGCGCTCGTGGGCGCGGATGTGTTGATCGGCCTGTCCACCCACTCGCCCGCGCAGATCGACGCCGTCGACGCGAGCCTCGTGGACTACATCGGCGTGGGGCCCATCCATGCGACGCCCACCAAGCCGGGGCGCCCGGCGGTGGGTGTCGAGCTGATCCGCTACGCGTCAGCGCACGCGCCCGTGCCGTTCTTCGCGATCGGCGGACTCGACGCGGGCAACCTCGCCGACGCGCTCGATGCGGGAGCCCAGCGTGTTTGCGTGCTGCGCGCAATCGCCGACGCAGTCGAGCCCGAGAGCGCCGCCCGCAAGCTACGCGCCGCCATCGACGCGCGAGCGATGGACGCACCGCGATGACGGTCGAGCCGCTGCCGCTGGAGCCGCTCGGCGCGGACGAGCGTCCGACGCCGCTACTGGTCGCGATCGGTGTGTGCGCGGTGGTGGGGGTGGCGGTGCTGGTGGGCGGGCTGAGCATCCACAACCTCTCCCGTCACGGCGGGTCGCTACCGGGGGCGATCTTCCTGGCAGCGGTCCTCGCGTCGCTGGGCGTCGGCATGTATCAGCGCCGCTACTTCGCGGTGCTGGCGTTCGAGGCGCTGCTGACCTTCCAGATCATCGTCACGTCGCTAGCGCTGGTGATCGCCACCTCGTGGATCACCGCCGGCCTGTGTCTGCTCGCGGTCGGCCTCGCGGGCTGGCTGTTCTGGAAGCTAGTCCGGGTAATGGGGCGCATCCAGGCTGGCGAACAGGGTAGAAACCCACATCTGGACTAGTGATTGACGGCCACCCGGCCGCGGGTTCACGGCTTCGATAGTGTGGAGTTACATGCCCGAGAGCGCCTACGACTGCATCGTCATTGGCTCTGGGCCAGGTGGTTACGTGGCGGCGATCCGCGCGGCGCAACTTGGCTTGAAGACCGCTGTGGTCGAGCGCGACAAGCTCGGCGGCCGCTGCTTGAACTACGCGTGCATTCCCGCGAAGGCGGTGCTGCGCTCGGCTGACCTGCTGTCGGAGATCCGCG
>DATHLT010000178.1:0-6325 GCA_035487855.1 Solirubrobacteraceae bacterium | reverse complement strand
CTGGCCGTGCGCGCGTTTGTAGCGACCCGTGCCGCCGGTCAGCGTCAAGGAGCCGCTGAAGCTCTGATAGCGCCCTGAGCCGTGGGGCGTGGCGCGACCACGTCCACGGATCGAGCCGGCGTGGGTCTGGATCGTGACGGTGCCGGTGAATTGCGCGCCGGTGTAGAAGTCTCCGCTAGCCGACCCCGAGAGTGCGCCCGAGACAGGGCCTTCCTCGATCAGCTCTGAGCCTTCCGGCTTGACGAGGTGCAGCCGGGCAGTCGCGGTGCCGTCCAAGCTTCTCGCGGCGAGCGCCCTGACGAAGCTGGCGTTGGCGATGGGTGAGCACGCGAGGACAGCGACCGCGGCCACGCTGACAGTGCCGAGCATCGGGCGGGCGCGTTGCTCGGCATGTCGGGTGTGTGTAGCTCGTGATTGTCTCATGTCGCACGTCCTCATTGTCATGCCTACTTAATTGAACGATACCGACTATGGGCATCTGGGAGGCTCCGCGACGTCGGAGCGCGCTGTGGCTGTCGTTCCGCTCAGCCGCGCTCTCGTGTGGCCTTGCGTAGCTGGTCGCTGCCGAAGGCCGTTCGGTGTGTACGGCTGTATGCGGCGATGAGGACTCGCTTCCTCCATTCGGGTACGACGGCGCGGCCGGGTCGTCGGCCGAAGCCGTCGCGTTCGATCTGGCGCAGGATCTCTTGGTAGAGCATGGTCGATAGTCCCATTGCCTGACGACCGTGGCGTAGGAGTGAGATTGCGCCCATGCCCTTCGCGTAGAGAGCGTCTGCACGTGGGATTTGGTCTCGCAGGAGCGCCTCGCGGTTGCCGGCGGTTGGGAACCCGAAGCGCTCGATCGCCGAGCGCGGAATGTAGAGGCGCCCGGCGGTGAGGTCCTCGTCGATGTCGCGGAGGATGTTTGTGCGCTGCATCGCCGCGCCCAGCGTCGCCATCTTTTCGACGCCATCGGGGCTGGTTGTGCCGAGGAGGCCGGCGAGCATGACGCCGACGGTGCCGGCGACGCAGTGGCAGTAGCGCTCGAGGTCGGCCTCTGTTTCCATCTGGGCGTGTTCGAGGTCGTGGCGCATCCCTTCGCAGAACTCCTCGGCTGCTGCCGGTGAGATCTCGTAGCGTTCTGCGAGGTTCTCGAGTGTGCGCGTCTCGGGGCTCTCGGGTGGTCCTCCGCGCGCCCAGCGCTCCATCGCTCCGACTCGGTTGTATGCCTCTGGATGGCGTTCGTCCACAAGGTCATCGATCGTTCGCAAAAGGAGGTAGAGAGCACGTGCATCGTGTCGTAGCTTCGGCGGTAGGAGCTGCAGCCCGGCGCTGAACGTGCTTGCCGAGAGCGCCGAAGCGGGGTCGCGGAGTGTTGCGGCTGGTGGTTTGCTGCCCTGTCTTTTCGGTGTCATGCCGGGACGCTACAGCGCCCCGCACGACCAGTTTTGCTTTGCGACACGGTGCCCTTGGGTTCGGCACACCCGGAGCAACGGCTTCGTCAGGCTCGAATGGCTACTCCATTGAGAATGCGACGCGTGGCTGAAAGCCGCCGGCTTGTGCCACGGCGATGGCGCTCGCCAAGATCGAGATGAGCGCCGCGAATGCGATCGTTTGCAGTCCCAGCTGCCAGGCGGGGGCGTAGAGCACCGACGCGCCGGTGGTCTGGTGTAGCCATCCGTCGATGAGGTACTGGCCGAATAGCCCAGCGGCGGTGCCGATCAGGCATCCGCTAATGAGCACGGACCCGCTCTCGTAGCTGATGAGCCGCGCGAATTGGCCGGAGCTCATGCCGTCTGCCATCAGCGAGTTGAGTCGTCCGCGTCGCTGCCAGATCGCGGCGATCATCAGCGCGATCACCGACGCGACCGTCGCGATCAGCACGACGATCGTGGTGTCGTTGAGCCTGGAGATGGTGCTGCCCAGGACCGCACTGACTTCGGCGCGCCGTTCGCTGTCGCTCTTGACGACGAGAGCGGAGCCACTCGGCAGCGCGCGCTGCACCGCTTGCATGCCGACGTCCATTGAGATACCTGGCTTGAGCGTGACAGCGAGCTCGGACGCGCTGGCGCCCGACCATAGCCGGGCGTGTTCGCTGGCGTCCATCACGATCGCGCCCGGCAGCCACCCATAGTTGGCGATCGTGGCCGCTAGGCGGAACGTTGTGTTGCCCGCTGGGGTGGGCAGCGTTATCAGGCCGCCGAGCGGGACGTGGTATTCGCTGGCGATCGGCTGACTGACCGCGATCCAGCCGCCTTCGCGGAGATGCTTGTCGGCGACAGCGAGCGAGCCGTCGATCAGCTGGCTTGGCGCGATCTGCTGCCGGACCGCGGGCGGGACGCCGAGCACCCAAACCCGCCGGTGGCGGAGGTCCAGGAACGAGTCGCGCCATGGCTGTACGGCGGCGACGACTCTGAGCTTTTGCAGCCGCCGCTGTGTTTCGCGGTAGTTGAACGGCTCGGTGGTGTAGACGTTCTCTGGGCCGCCCGGCTTGACCCACAGGCTCGCGTTTGAGAGTAGGTCGGTGGCGCCTCGGCTGGCGGCTTGCTTGACGTTGGCGACCGACCCGCCGATCAGCACCATCAGGAAGGCAGCCACGGTCCCGGTCGCGAGCAGAGCGACTGCGCGCGTGGGCGCGCCACGCAGCTCGGCCAGCGAGAGATGCACGGCTGGGTCACCGGAGCGCTGGGACCCGGCGCGTGCGATCCGCAGCAGGTAGCGGGCGAGCATCGGCAAGCACACCACCAGACCGACCACTAGGCCGATGAGCGCGACGACCGTGGTGGCCGGCTGCAGCAGCGCTACGACGACCGAGGCGCCGACAAGCAGGGCGCCTCCGCCGAACACGAGGGCGTCTGACAGACGCAGCTTGCGCGTGAACGAGAGTGTCCGTCCGACCGCCTGGGGCTCAGCCGCAGCGCTCGCGCGCAGGATCGTGATGGCCGGAAGTCCGGCGGCGGCGAACGCGGCGACCATGCCACCCGCGAAGGCCAGCAGCACGGTTTCGGTGTCGATGATGCGCGCACTTCCGACGGCGAATGCCGCTGCGATGTAGCCGGGGAGAGCGCGGTATGCAAGCAACGAGATCAAGTCGCCCGCGAGCAGTCCAAGGGCGCAGCCCAAGAGACCGAGGATCAGAGCGTCGAAGGCGAGCGACGCGACGATCATCGAGTCTGGTGTTCCGATCTCGATGAGGTAGGCGATGAACCGTTGTCGCTCGCCGCTTGCGAGGAGCAGTGCGTTGAACGCGAGGATCACCCCGGCGACGAGGCTGATCGCTCCGAACAGCAAGGTGACCTGCGCTTCGGGTGCGGCGGCCTGGCCGAGTAGCTGTGCTTCGCTGTCGATCGGGCGGACGTTCAGACGCTCGCCGAACAGCCGGAGCAGCGCGGCGCTGAGCGCGTGTTCTTTGCCTGGGCGTGGCTCGACGAGCACCCTGGAGATGCGGCCTTGGAGGTGCGCGAGGCTTTGCACGATTGGTAGTGGAGCCGCTGCGATCGGTGCTTCGGCTGCTGCTCCGAGCGTCTGGCTGGGGACGGTCGCAGCGAGCGTTAGGTGTTCGCTTCGCTCGCCGATAAGGATCTTCACGTCGTCGCCGGGCCGGGCACCGATCGCCTGCGCGGTGCCCTGTGTGAGTACGAGTAGCCCGCGTCTGGAATGTTCGCCGGCTTCCTGGAATTGCCGAGAGAGCGCCCCTTGTAGCGGGAGGATCTGTTCGTTGGCGCCTGCCAGCGTCAGTGCTCGCTTCCCCTTGGGTCCAGCCGCCTGGATGGACTGCTGCAGGATCGGCGCCGCAACCCTGACGTCCTTGAGACCTTCTATTTCGCTCAGGACGCGTTCGCTGAAGCCTTCTGGGCCGCGGGAGGCGACTTCAAGCGTTGCGCGGCCCGCGACGCCGTGCGCGATTGCTTGGAAGGAGCCGCCGATGCTGTGGTGGGCGACCTGTACCGCGAACAGCAGCGCGACGCCGGCTGCGACACCGCCCACTGCCATCATCTCACGCAACGGCTGCACCCGCAGATGCCGCCGGTAGAACATCAGCAGCGTTCGCAGGTACCCGATCATCCTGGGAGCGCCGGGTGCGTCTCGAGGTCAGCCTCCACCAGTCGGCCGTCGCGCATCCCGAGCACTCGATCGGCATAGCGGGCGACTCGTGTGTCGTGAGTCACCAGAATCGCCGCGGCGCCGCGCTGGCGCGGCAGCTCGCTGAAAAGATCGAGCACAGCATCCCCGGTTTCGCTGTCGAGACTCCCCGTCGGCTCGTCAGCCAGGATCAGCCGTGGGTCGCCAACGAGCGCTCGTGCGATCGCCACGCGCTGTTGCTCGCCGCCCGACAGACGATCCGGGGTATGAGCCTGACGGCGCAACAGCCCTACGTCATCGAGAGCGCCAAGCGCGCGCTGGCGCGCCTCGCGATGTGAGACGCCTCGCAGAAGCAGCGGGATCGCGACGTTCTCCGCCGCGCTCAACCCGGCCGTCAGGTTGAAGCCTTGGAAGACGACGCCGACCTTGGTTCGCCGGTAGGCGAGCATCTGATGCTTGGCAAGCTCGCCGAGCTCGACACCCTCGAAGCGCACGCTGCCGCCGTCCGCTCGCAACAGGCCGGCGGCTAGCAGCAGCAGCGTCGTCTTGCCTGAGCCGCTGGGGCCGAAGATCGCGACGAACTCACGTGCCTCGACGCGCATGCTCACGTCTTCGACTGCGTGAATCAGCTCGCCTGGGCTCTCGTAGAACTTGCGCGCGTGTTCCAGCTCAAGCATCAGCAGCACGGTGCGATGGTGTCGGGGGGAAGCTATAGAGCCGGCCGCGCTCGGCCGAAGGCTCCGGGTTCACCAGCTTGCCGTCACGCAGATATAGGATCGGCTCCGCTCGAATCAGTGCCTCCGCGTCAACGTCGGTGACCAGAACAGCCACCTTTGCCTCCCGCGCGAGCGAGCCGAGCAACGCCATGATCTCCTCCTGCTCCACCAGCGACAGGTCCGCCGCCGGCCCGTCTGCGAGCAGCAGACGTGGTTCGCTCACCAGCGCACGAGCCACCTCGACGCGCTGACGCTCACCGTCTGAGAGCTCGGCGAGCTCCAGCCCCACGCATTGCTCGACCCCACAGACGAGCAGCGCCTCGCGCGCCCTGCGCGCGGCAAGTCGCCGGTCACGGCCATCCACGAGTAGCGGCATCGCCACATGCTCGATGACGCCAAGACGACCTTGCACCGGCTGCCCGGCCCAGATGCACGCGATCTCCCTGCGGCGAAACCGTTGCCGCTCAGAGGAAGACATCCGATCCAGGCGCTCGCCGCCGTAGCTCACCGAGCCGCTGTCGGGCGCCTGCAACCCAGCGGCGATCCGCAACAGCGTCGTCTTGCCGGCGCCGCTCGGACCGAAGATCCCCATCATCTGACCCCGCCCGAGCTCAATCGAGACGCCATCCAACGCGACCCTCTCGCCGCGACCCGCCCGCGGATAGCGCTTCGAGACCCGGTCCAGCCGAAGAATCACTCGCCCTCCTGCTCCGGCACCGGCTCCAGATGCCGCGCAGCCATTCGCGCAAACATCTCCGCCCGGGCAGCATCACGATCACGCTCGACCACGCCAGCCGGACCTGAGCGTCCACGTCGTGAGGGCCAGATGACTTCTCGCGCCTGCAGCGAGCAGACGACCTCGCGCGCGTGCTGCAACCACCGCATGAAGCCCTCAAGCTCGATGACGTCAGCGCTCAACCCGAGTCGCAACGAGACATGATCCGCGCGGATCGGGGCGTCGCTGGGCACGTCCTCACGCGCACGCGATAGCTCGTTCAGCTTTTCGGCGTACTCGCGCTCGTACGCATCGATATGCGCAAGCGCCTCCGTCAACCGGTCCGGGCCCGCAAGCGCGATCTTCACCAGGAGCGGTCGACGCGACAGACGCGCCTCCACCGTCATATCCGCCCACCAACGCTCATGCTCCCTTGCGCCGCTCTCGGTGATCGCGAAGACCCGACGGCGTCCACGGCCGCCGGTTGCCCGGTTGATCTCCTCGATCAGTCCATCCCTCACCAACGCTTTCATCGTCCCGGAGACGTGCCCTGACGTCAGATCCCACGCCGGCCCTAGCTGAGAGCGCAGCCGCTCCTCCAGCTCATAGCCGTACGCATCGCGCTGTTGCAACAGCCCGAGCACCGCTTGCCTTGTTGACATCCAGCCTCCTTGACGATTCCAATTTGCGGGACACGCTACGAGCGCATCCTACACGCGCAAAGAGGTGCCTACACGGCCCGGATACCCACACGAATACCTAAAATATGGCACGCCTGTATCCGACAAAAACGACCGATCTACGCACCAGAGATCGCCGCCAATGTTTCTCA
>DATHLT010000177.1:0-7296 GCA_035487855.1 Solirubrobacteraceae bacterium | reverse complement strand
GGCGGCGAGGGCGCTGGTGGGATCGTCGAGGTGGGCGGCGACAGCGTCCTCGACGGCGAGCAGGAAGCTGTCGGCCTCGCGCATGACGAGCACCTGGGCGAACTCCTCCCGCGAGCCGAACTCCTTGTAAAGGGTCTGCCGGCTGACCCCCGCGGCGAGTGCGACGTCGGCCATCGTGACGTCTGCCCAGCGGCGGCTGCGGAGCTCCTCGCGGGCCGCGTCGAGCAGCGTGTTGCGCAGCAGCTCTCGCGCGGCGACGGCGTAGGGGATGCGTTGCGGGGTGCCGATCACGAGTCCGGCTCGAAGTCGACCTTGTCGCGCACCCCGCAGTCCGGACACGCCCAGTCGTCGGGGACTTCGCTCCAGGCGGTACCGGCGGGAAAGCCCTCGTGTGGGTGGCCATCCGCTTCGTCGTAGACGTAGCCACAGGCTGGGCAGTGGTAGCGGCTCATGCTGCGATCCGGTAGCGCTTGAGTGCCCTGCCGCGAAGCCGTGGCCGCAGGTTTGCCCGTGTGGGTTCGCCGTTGTAGTGCTCGAGTACGCGGTGATCCATGACGCGGCGCCAGACCGGAGGGACGACAGCGAGCAGGATCATGCCGGCATACCCGGTGGGCAGCTGTGGCGCGTCTTTCACGTGGCGCAGTGCCTGGTAGCGACGGATCGGGTTGGCATGGTGATCGGAGTGGCGCTGTAGGTGGTAGAGCAGCACATTGGAGGCGATGTTGTTGCTGTTCCAGCTGTGCTCTGGGCGCGTGCGCTCGTAACGCCCGTCGTCGACCTTCTGGCGCAGCAAGCCGTAGTGCTCGAGGTAATTGACTACCTCCAGTAGCGAGAAGCCGAGCACGGCCTGGATCAGCAGGTATGGTAGTACGACGAGTCCGAAACCGGCTACCAGTGCGGCGAACAGCACGACGGTCATTGCCCACGCGCCGAGGATGTCGTTGCGCAGCGTCCACGGTCCCTTGTCCATACGGCGCAGGCGTACCCCCTCGAGCTCCCACGCGGAGCGCAAGCTGCCGATGACGGTGCGCGGCAAAAATGCGTAGAAGCTCTCGCCGAGACGGGCACTGGCCGGGTCCTCGGGGGTGGCAACGCGGACGTGGTGTCCGCGGTTGTGCTCGATGAAGAAGTGGCCGTAGCCGCTTTGGGCGAGCGCGATGCGGCTGAGCCAGCGCTCGAGCGACGCCCGCTTGTGGCCGAGCTCGTGGGCAGTGTTGATGGCGATACCGCTGACCATCGCGACAGTCAGCGCAAGGCCGACCTTGTCGACGCCGGACAGGTGCCCGTGTGCCCACAGCCAGCATGCGAACACGAGACCCGCATATTGGATGGGCAGGTATAGGTAGGTGCACCAGCGGTAGTAGCGGTCCTGCTCGAGCCACTTAATGACGTCATCCGGCGGGTTGCGCCGATCCAGGCCGAGCAAGAGGTCCAGCGGCGGGAAGACGCCGAACACGAGCATCGGCCCGTAGAACCAGAAGACGCCGAGGCCGGTGATGTGTACAAGACCCCAGGCGAGGAACGGGAGCGTAGGGATGAACAGTCCAAGTAGCCATGCGTGGCGCTTGGGGTCGCGCCAAGCGGGTGCGTCAGCGACAGCTGCAGCAGCGGACACGGACATGTAGGTTGGGCCTCCTTGGTTGTCGTCCTGCCATCTTCTGCACGCAGACTTTACACGGATGCCGGTTTGTGTCAAGCACCCAAACATTTATGCCACAGGTGTGTCCGTCGTGGTCAGGGCGGCGTGCGAGCGTCTTTTGACCTGTGTTTCGGAGCGTGCATCGCCTGTGGATGGCCAAACGGCTCATCCGGGACGCAGTGCCGACGGCTAGCGCAGAGCCGACGGCTAGCGCCAAGCTGGGACTGACTTAGGTGCCGGGCGGCCGGCGGGATTCCATGTATTCCCTGTTCTGCCGGCGCTCGCCACGGACCTGAATGGCGATGTACACGAGGATGACGTTGACGACCACGCCGATCCCCCCGAAGGTGATGATCAGGCCGAGGGTCTTGTCGAATGCTTCGCTCGCGGCGATCAACATGGGGGGAGCCTAGCAACGGGACGGGCGTGAGTGTCGTAGCCTTCGATGTAGCCGCCGCCGATGACCATCGGCGAAGCCCATGGAGAGGTGCCGGAGCGGTTGAACGGGCGCGACTGGAAATCGCGTAACGGGGGAAACCTCGTTCGGGGGTTCGAATCCCCCCCTCTCCGCCATATGTTCGTAGATCGAAACAGGGCTTGGCGAGCGTTCATCGGCGCTCCCAGCCCTGTTTTGCGTGGCGGGGTCTGTTTCGATGGCTTTGGCTGCCTGCTCAACCTGCCCGATCAGCCCCTCAGCCAGCAAGAGCGCGTAGGGCTCGCTTAGCTCAACACCGCTGACCCAGGCGATCATCTCGCCCAGCTCATCGTCCCATTCGCCCATGAAGTAGAGCTTCTTGAAGAAGGCTTGGTTGTAGCCGCGTTTGACCTGCACGTTTGCCTCGCGGTAGACGCGCTGGACATCCTCCGTCAGCTCCAGGGCTATCTCGATCTGCGCCCGATCGATGGTCATGCGCAGCTCGGTCTCTGCGAGCGATTCGTGCGCGGCGTCTAGTTCGTGCTGCAACTCAGCCTGCTTGCGCTTGAACAGCGCTGCTGAGATGGACTTCTCGGAAAAGCGCATCTCCATCAGCTCGTCTTGGCGGGCTTCGAGCTTGGCAATCAGCGTGGTCTTTGCTGCCTTGACGGCGTTCAGGGCACCGTGGCTGGCAGATGCAAGGGCATGGACTGCTGCCTTGCCGCGTTCGACATCGGCGGGTGAAAGCTCAACCGTGGCGTAGTGCTGCTGGATCAGCTTCTCGATCAGCTCCGGTCGGAGGTTGGCTCGGCGGAGGCAGGCAGTCCGGTTGATGCGGCTGCTACAGAAGTAGTAGGGGTACTTGCGACCGTTGCGTCCGGTCGAGACGCCATAGGTCAGACGGTTGCCGCACTCGCCGCAGTAGATGCTGCCCCGCAGATAGTGCTGGCGGACCCGTGGGCGCTCTCCAGCGACCCGCTTGGCATCCAACAAGCTCTGCACCTGCTCGAAGGTGTCAGGGTCAACCAAAGGCTCGTGCCGACCCTCGAATGTCTGCTCGTCCTTGGTGCCCCGCCGGTAGACGATTATGCCCGCGTAGTAGGGATTGCGGAGCAAGCGCTGGACTACGGTCGTGCCGAGCTGCTTAGGCACCCGTTTGGGGGTTGGGCGCGAGCGCAGACCCAAGCGATCCAGCTCGTCAGCGAGTTCGGCGATCGAGTATTCGCCCGTGGCATAGAGCTGGAAGGCGAAGGTGATGAGCCGTCCGCGATCTGGGTCGATGGTCACGATGGCGACCCGTCGTCCGTCAGGAAGCTCGTCAACGCTGTTGAGGTAGCCGAGAGGCGCAGGACCGTAGGTGCCGCCAACGCTCGCCTTCTGGTGCAAGCCTCGTTTGACGTTCTCGCTGGTCTGCATCGACTGGAACTGGTTTTGAGTAGCGATCATGCTCTCGTACAGGAACGCGGCGGCGCTGTCGTCGCCAATCATCGGCTCCGTAATGGAGATCAGCTTGGCTCCTGCCTGCCGCACCAGCTCGCGGGTCTGCCAGTGGTCGCGCTGGTTGCGTGCCCACCGGCTCAAGCTCCAGACGATCACGTATTCGACGCGAGTCGAGGCGTGCTCGTTACGCCGCTTCAAGTCATCAAGCATCGCCAGAAAGCCTGTGCGCTTGTGCAGGTCCACGAAGGCAGACCGCCCCGGATCGCTGTACTCGTGGACGATCGCTGCCTCAAGTGCTGCTGCCTTTTCTTCGGCACCCTCGCGCTGGGCGTTGATGGACAGACCGTCGTCGCTGTAGTCGGTCCTGACCTGTCCCTCGGAGGACACCCGCAAATAGGCAAAGGCTCGTGCGGTCGATGCAGGAGCTGGTGTGAGATTGCGTGGTTTGGTTGGTGTAAGTGTTGGCATACGACCTCCTTTCTTGGTGTGTTGTATGCAGGGTGTTGTTAACTTAACAATATATCATCGGAGCGATATTATTGTCGAGCGGTGGTGCGGTTAGGGGTTGGCGCTTTCGGTGCCGAGCATGACCGTCAGGGCGTCAGCAAAGCGCGCCACACGGAACAGCTCGCGGTGATCGTGCTCCAAGTGCTGCACGCAGCTCTCGATGACTGCCACGCGCTCCGCAGTCGCCGTGAGCCACAGGACAAGCGGAAAGACGCCGTGCTTGACCTGCTCAACGCCGCTCGCGTGATAGGCACTGTAGATAGACAACTGTCGGACAATCGTCAGCGTGCCCTCCGTGCCCCGATCAACCTCGATGAAGTAGCTGTCCTCATAGGGTCCGATCCCCAAGCGGACGAAGCTGTCCGGCTTGAGCGTTGGCGGATCAGCGCCGAGCTGGTCGATACGTCGCCAACAGACCGGCTCGCTCGCCCGCTCCAGCAGCTCGACGTGTCCGGCACGTTCAGCCTCGATGAGTTGCGTATGCAGCTCAGCCACCTGCAAGGTGTGGGCAACGAACAGGCTGCCAGGGACCAACCAGCGCCTGGTGCGGCGCTCAGGTTGCCAGCCCCGCAGGATCGCCAGGCGTTGTCCCGCGAGTCCCAGGCGGTAGACGAAGCCTGCCGAACCAGACCGAACCCCGCCAACGCTACGCGGTAGGCGCTCCAGTGTGTCGAGCTTTATCAGTCGCAGCAGTGTGCGCCGTGCAGCTCGATCATCGCTGCCGTGAAAGCACAGGCGGGTGAGCTGAGCGCCGGTGACAAAGCGCAGCTCGGACACGTACTTGAGCAGAACGAGATCACGCTCGGTTAGCTCCGACTGGATGGTCAGCAGCGCCGCCGTGGTGATGTTACGCCCGCTCATTTGGCACTCACTTTGGCGGTAGTAGTCAGTGGCACTTTGCCCCGAATTGCCCCATGCCTCCAGGTCATTCGACGCTCAGCACTCAACGCGACTGGACGGGCGACTGGCGCACTCACGGCTGATCCCTTCGCCGCCGACCAACCGGGGCAACAGGTGGATGAACGCGCCTGATGTGCGCCCGCAGATTGCTCTCCACGTCACTCGTGCGTCGGGCATAGTGCTGCTGCGAAGCTCGGCGGACTTGCTCTGCGCTGCCTGTTGATAGCGGGGGCGGTGGCGTTGTCAGCGTGACCGGACGAGCGGTCGCGCCATTGTCCAGTGCGACCAAAGCAGCGACCGCATAGGCATCCAGCGCTTGCAGATCACGGGCAGTCAGCGCCGGAGCAAACAAACGCTCCATGACGTGAGCATCGGTCGCACTCAACGCAAACACTGCCTTGCTACGCGCGTTCGCCAAGATCACTTCCCGCAGCTCGCGCGGGAGCTGATCGAGGTTCTGATGGGCGACCGTGAGCGCCAGCCCGTACTTACGCCCTTGGGCGAACATCTCATCCCACGGAATGGGTGCTGAGGCGAAATCCTGCACCTCATCGACGTACAGCGCGAAGGGGTGCCGTTGGGCGATGGGCAGTCCAGCGCGTTCGGTGGCAGCCTGCCAGACGCTCGTCAGTACCAAGCAGCCGAGCAAGGTCGCGGTCTCGCTGCCGATCAGACCCTTGGGCAGATAGCAGAGCAGGATCTTCCGCTCCGCCATGATGCTCCGCATAGTGGTCTGCGGCGTTGCCTGCCCCATGATCGCCCGGATTGACGGGCGAGACGTGAACTGACGTACCTTGTTGAGCAGCGGTGCCGTTACGGCGCTTTTCTCCCGCTGGGACAAACGCTCAAACCACTGCCAGTCCGGTTCGAGACCAACCGGATCATCGAGGTCCGCCAGGTATCTCCCGCGAACATCTCGATCGTGGAACAAGCGAGGGAGATCGAGCAGCGTCGAGCCGGGGCGACGTGCCAAGGTCAACAATCCCATGTGGGCAAGCTGGGCGGTACGTGGTCCCCAATAGGCTTTCCAGAGTCGCCCGAACAGCTCGCCGAGCTGGTCAGCCACGAGTGATGGATCGCTCGATCCAGCAAAGGGATTGAAGCCCACGGCAAAGGCGGGGTCTGTCGGATCGATCAGTACCACGTCCGCTGCGCGCTCAGGCGGAATGAGATCGAGCAGGTCTTGCACGAGATCGCCATTGGTCTCGACCACCGCCAGCCCGCGCCCCGCAGCCAAGTCATCGCGCACCAAGTTCTTGATAAGGCTGGTCTTGCCGGTGCCGGTCGGACCAAGCAAGTACAGCCCCCGCGTGGAGGCAGACGGCGTGATGGCAACAGGTCTCGTGACACCGGCAAAGTCGCTGGTGCCGAGTACCCGACCGTGAACAGCAAGCGCGTGGCTGGGAACTAGACGCCGACTCGCTCCCAGCTCGAGACCGGGAAGATCGGGACCATCAATTGCCCAACCGATGACCGCTGCTAGCTCCGCCACGCTCATATACCGCCCCCGCTGGGCAAGTAGCCACCAGAGCTGTGCTGAGAATGGCGAATCGAGCACGAGTCGCCCGTGGGGAGTGGACAGGCTGCGAAGGACTGCCGCTGTCCGCTGCATGAGCTGAGCGGTTCGACCCTTGCTCGTGGCTGTCACGCTCAGCTCGCCGTAGACGTTCAGACCAGGAAGGGCGAGCTTCATGCGCAGCGCAGACAAATGTATGTCCCGCCGACTATCCGACGACGGCACGGGAAAGCGTGGCGCTCGTGCTGGACGCGCCTTCCACATGAGGCGAAGCGACTCGTTGGCTCCGAGCGGAAAGAGACTGGCGAGCAGTCGAGCGCTGACGGCGGCAAGATCATCGACTCGGATGGCAGCGGTGGCGTGCGAGAGTTGCCAGACGACGCGGCGCGAGGGAGCAGCCGAAGGCGACTCGATCGTGTCCAATCGGAGGCTCGGCACGGCAGCCCGTAGCGCGCCCGTCACACTCTCGGCGGCGTGGCTACTGACGGCTAGACGATGCGTAATACCGTCATCCGTTGCAGACAGGTCAAAGATAAGGCGTGTGTTGTGCGACACGCCAGAAAACGCTGACAATGCAGCAAGCACTCCATCCTCGCTCAGATCGTGGGGAAACCTGAGCTGAAACCACGTCAGCTCAGCATGACTCATTGTCGGTGGTCGTCCTTCGGCTGTTGGTTGTCCTGCCGCTCGGCTTCGGACACCATGCGGGCGTGCTGGAGCAGCGCCCACGCGAAACGGTCCCAATCCGGTTCGCTCCGTCGCTCGCTGCGCACGACAATCCGCCTCAATTTCTTTCTTGTGGTTTTTCTTCTCTTTGGCATACCGTGACTCCTTTCACTCCGTACCATTTACCTAAAGGTCACGCTGCCTTTGCCTCAC
>DATHLT010000176.1:0-7190 GCA_035487855.1 Solirubrobacteraceae bacterium | reverse complement strand
TTTGCCGATCGTGTTGGTTTCTTTGGTGCAAAGCAGTTGAAGCTGGAACGGCTACTCACCCAGATTCCCGTCTCCAGCCGTGCATTGAGTCATGATCACGTGCCGCATATAGCTGGTTACATACGCGCAGAGGGAGCCTCCACCTACACTGACCGTGACTGGCTCAGGCGGCACAACGTCGATCGCATCGAGCGCTGGGAGCAGGGGTCGACGGCCATCCTCGAGCGCATCTCATCGCAGGAGGTCCGCGACGTCATTTCGCCCCTTGTCAGCGGCGACTACTACTACGCCGAGGTCGCCTCGGTCGAGCCGGCCGGCGTTCAGCCGGTGTACTCACTGCGAGTAGACACCGACGACCACTCCTTCCTGACGAACGGGTTCATTAGCCACAACACCGAGGCCCGCCTCGCTCGCATCGCCACAGAGATGCTCCGCGACCTCGATATGGACACGGTCGACTTTGCGTCCAACTACGACGGATCGCGCCGCGAACCGCTGGTGCTGCCGGCGCGCTTCCCGAATCTGCTGGTCAACGGTTCATCGGGGATCGCGGTGGGGATGGCCACGAACATCCCCCCGCATAACCTCCGCGAGGTGATCGATGCGACGATCGCCTACATCGACGACCCCGCAATCGACGTGGCCGGCCTGATGGCCCACATCAAGGGTCCCGACTTTCCCACCGGCGGCATCATCCTTGGTCACGGCGGCATTAAAGACGCCTACGAGACCGGCCGCGGTCGCGTCCGCGTGCAGGCCCGTGCCCACATCGAGCCGCTCAGCCATGGCAAAGAGGCGATCGTCGTGACCGAGCTGCCGTTCATGGTCAAGAAGGGCGGCGAAGGCAACCTGATGACCAAGATCGCCGAACTGGTCAACGACAAACGCATCCCCGAGATCTCCGACCTGATCGACCAGTCCGATAAGCGCGGCATGCGCCTGGTGATCGAGCTCAAGCGCGACGCGATCCCCAAGGTCGTGCTCAACAAGCTCTACAAGCACACGCCGATGCAGACGACGTTCGGCGTGAACATGGTCGCGCTCGTGGACAACGTGCCGCGCACGCTCAACCTGCTGGAAGTGATCGAGAACTACGTGCGTCACCAGCGCGAGGTGATCGTACGTCGCACCAAGCACGAGCTCTCCGAGAAGGAGGCGCGCGCTCACATCCTCGAGGGCCTGCTCACGGCACTCGAACACCTCGACGCGATCATCGAACTGATCAGGGCGTCGCGCGATCGCGAGGCCGCACGCGAGCAGCTCGTCGCACGCTTCGAGCTCAGCGTGATCCAAGCGACAGCGATCCTTGATCTGCGCCTCTCACAGCTGACTGCCCTGGAGGCGGACGGCATCAAACAAGAGCACGCCGATGTCACCGAGCGGATCGCCGAGCTACGCGCGATCTTGGGCGACGAGAACCGCGTCCTAGCCGTGATCAAGGAGGAGCTCTCGGAGATCGGCGAGCGCTTCAGCGACGAGCGGCGCACCGAGATCAGCCATTCCGAGGATGAGATCGACATCGAGGATCTGATTGCCGACCAGCAGATGGTGATCACCATCACCCAGACTGGCTACATCAAGTCGCTGCCGCTCGCCACCTACCGCCAACAGCAACGCGGCGGCCGCGGCGTGACGGGCATGGACATGAAGGACGGCGACTTCATCGAGCACCTGTTCGTGTGCTCCTCGCACGACTATCTGCTGTTCTTCTCCAACCGCGGCAAGGTGTATCGATCGAAGGTCTACGAGCTCCCCGAGGCGCAGCGCACCGCGAAGGGGCGCGCGCTTGTGAACATCCTGCCGCTGCGCGAAGGCGAGCGGATCCAGGCGGTCGTCTCCACACGCGACTTCACCGAGACGCAGTACCTCGTGTTCGCCACCCGCAACGGCACTGTCAAGAAGACCGAGCTGCAGGCATACAACACGCCGATCAAAGCCGACGGGATCATCGCCATCAACATCCGCGACGACGACGAGCTGCTCGCCGTCCGCGCGGTCGACCCCGACGACGAGATCATCATGGTCTCTCGCGCTGGACTGACCGTGCGCTTCGCAGAGTCCGACGCCCGCTCGATGGGCCGTGACACGACCGGCGTGCGCGGCATGGATGTCGGCAAGGACGGCAGGGTGATCGCGATGGACGTCGCCCGCGACGACATGGACCTGTTCGTGGTGACCGAGAACGGCTACGGCAAGCGCACCCAGATCAGCCAGTACCGCAAAACCAACCGCGGCGCCAAAGGTGTCAAGACGATCGGCCTCACCGAGCAAAAGGGTGCCCTTGCGGGCGCGCTCGTCGTACGCGAGCACCAAGAGCTTGTGTTCATCAGCGTCGGCGGCATGGTCCAGCGGACCGCCGCCGGAGGCATATCCCAACAGGGCCGCTCGGCCACCGGGGTGCGCGTGATGAACCTCAAGGACGATGATGTCGTCAGCGCAGTGGCGCTGGTGGTGGACGCCGGTGAGGACGCTGCACCAGTCGTCGGCGAGGCCACCGCATTGGTGGCCGGCGAGGATGATGCGGCGACGGTCGCCGAGGGCGGCGAGCCCCAAGACGGCATCACGCCGAGCGCCTAGCTCGTCCGCTCGCAACATCCTCACGCAACAATCCGCCCACGATTACTGCTTTCGGCTCCTACCTGTCCAGATTCATAGGCTAGTTCTCAGATAGGCCTGGAGTGCGGTCGAAAGGCTGAGGGTGCTCACCCCAAGCAGACTTCTCGCGACCGTCCTTCTTATCCTCAGCTGTGCCGCCTTCACAGCCGCCGGCGCCGCCTCAGCAGCCACTCCCAAGCGCGCGAGCATCGCTCGCCGTCACGGCAGTCGAGCCCATCGAGCGCGTGTGCGCTGCGCCACCAAGAGCTCCGCTCATGCCTCACGGCACGCAAGGCTTGCCCGGTATCTGTGCGAGACACGCGACCTCGAGCCGCGCACTTCAAACGCGACCAAGCTCCGCCGCACCCGCAACCACCGGACGATCGAAGCGCCCGTACCGAGCCTCAGCTCTGAAGCCGGCGAACCGGCCGAGCCAGCGCCCGTGCAGAACGTTGCGGCAACGATCGCAAGCGTGCTCGCGACACCCTGCCAGAACACCGAACTGACACCCACCGCAGAAGACATCCAGCTCGTCCGCGCAGCCGTGCTGTGCCTGATCAACCGCAAGCGCGCTGAAAACAGCGAGAGCCCGCTGCAGGCCAACACACAGCTCGAAGAAGCAGCCGAAGGTCACTGCCAGGAACTGATCGCCGACGACTACTTCGCTCACGTCTCCCCCAGCGGCGAGACTCCGGTCGACCGTATTCGCGGCACCGGCTACATCCCCAGCACAAGCGACGGCTACGTGATCGGTGAGAACCTCGCGTGGGGTACCTACCAGCTGTCCACCCCACAATCGATTGTTGCTGCCTGGTACGCCTCACCAGGGCACCTCGCGAACATCCTCGAAACCCAGTACAAGGAAACGGGAATTGGGGTCACGGCCAACGTGCCAGCCTCCCTCGCGGAAGGTGCCCCCGGCGCCACTTACGCACAGGAGTTCGGCGTCATCATCCGCTGAGGGCTCCTGCTGGGTAGGAGGTTCGCCGACGGCGTACACGGTAATCCCCCCAATGTCAGCTCCGTTCGCTACCCTGGCGGGACCAGAGAAAGGAGGTGGTCCAAACGTTGAGTGACAGTTCTTGCGGGACCCTGGAGGTGACCGGCCGCTAGGTCGGACAGGCTGGACCGCTTAGCGGAATCCAACCCGGGACACCCCGAGACGACTGCCGGCTCTGGTCCCTCCGGCTGCCTTTTCGTCGCCTCGGTCATCCAGTCAGAGCAGCATGCGAAGGGCGTCCAGTACGGGCGCCCTTCGTCGGCTGTGGCCTCGATCGCTCGCGTGCAAAGCACGCCACGCTCTCTGCGTCCGTGCCTGGCTTGGCCAGCGACTCTCAGGCGGCCTGGGGCAAGTACGCCAGCCAAGCCGCCGGGATGGTGGGGCTGGCAACGTGGATGAAGATCTCCGCACGCGGGGTGCGCGGCGTGTGACGTGGGTGCATCCCCGCTTGCCGTGGGAGACGGTCGCCCTTGCGGCGATTGCAGGGGGCGCAAGAGGCGACGATGTTCTCCCAGCTGGAGTTCCCACCCTTAGAGCGGGGGATGACGTGGTCGACCGTCAGGTTGGAGCGCGAGCCGCAGTACTGACACGTCCAGCTATCGCGTGCGAACACAGCCCGGCGGGTGATCTTGCGCCGATGCGCGTCCCGCGGGACCTTCACGTAGTTCACAAGCCGGATCACCACAGGCCGAGCGAGCGTCGAGCTCTCTGAGTGCAGCTGCCAGCGTCCGCGCTCCACGAGCTCCGCCTTCTCCTTCAACAGCAACACCACCGCGCGGCGGACGGTGCACACGTTGATCGGCTCAAACGTGGCGTTCAGAACGAGCACCCGACCGCTCATCGCCGTCGTGGGCGATGGCTCAGGTCCGTGCCGCTGGTGCTCTGAGGGCGACACGGACCCCACCGGCTCGGGCGGGACTGTGCTCTCCATCTCAGGGCGGCAGTCTAGCGGGGGCGTCGAGGAGACGCGGCGCTCACTCGCACTGATAGGGCCGCGGAGGCCTACCCTCGAGGCTCGGCGGCACTCGGATAGGAGCCCAGCACACGCACGTCCTCGCACATCACTCTCAAGCTGGCGATCGCCTCCGCGACTGAGCGATCCTCGCTCGAGGCGGCCAGGTCGGCGAAGAACATGTAGCTGCCAAGGCCCTCGCGCCGAGGCCGTGACTCGATCTTCGTCAGGTTGATGTCACGCCGCGCGAACTCGTCCAGACAGCGCACCAGCCAGCCCGGCCGCTCGGCGCCCGCGCCCCAGAAGACGAGCGATGTCTTCCACTCTGCGCCCGTGCTGGCCAGCAGCGGCGCTGGTTGGCCGGCGAGCGCTTCGCCGGCCAACCACACAAAGCGCGTTTCGTTGTCCTCGCGGTCCTCGACGCCTTCGCGAATGACCGTCGCGCCGTAGATCGCCGCTGCCAGCGGCGTGCCGAGTGCTGCCTGCTCGCGGCGTCCTTCGGCGACCACCGTACGTACCGCCTCGGCCGTTGACGCCGCTGTCAGCACTTTCGCGCGCGCGAGCTCGTTGCGCAGGAACAGCGTGCACTGCCCCGGCACCTGAGGGTGGGTGATCACCGTCTCGATCTCTGCCAGCGCCACCGCATCGACGCCGATCAGCGAATGCCTGACGCGCAGTAGTGCCTCGCCGACGATCTTCACATCATCGGCATCGCCCGCAAGCAGATCGAGGGTGACGTTGATCGAGCCCTCCAGTGAGTTCTCGATCGGCACGATCGCCCAGCTGACGTCCCCGCCACGCAACGCCATCACCGTGTCGTAGATGCTCGCAAGCGCATACGGCTCGACCGCGTCTGGCGCGGCGCTGGCCACTAGCGCCTCCTCGCTGAAGGTTCCCGCCGGGCCGAGATAGCCAACGCGAGGGCGCGCGCCCTCGCGATCAGGCTCCGGGCTCATTCTCGGCCGAGGGATCTGCGCCGCCGGCGAGCGCCAGCCGCACAGCCTCGGCCTCCTCAGGAGATAGCTCCAGTTCGCCGCGCCCCGCCTGCACCTGCTTGCCGTAGACACGAGCCTGGTCGCGGTGGTGGATGCACGAGAGCACGATGCCCGAGCGTTCGTCATCCAGCAGCGCGATCGACATCGACTGGTGGCCGGAGAGCTCGTTGTAGGCGTCGTAGCGGACCAGCGCCCGATGCGCGATCCGGCCACGCAGGGCCGCCTCGACGCCGGCGAGCCGCGCGTCTAGCCGTGTAGCCGTGTCCTCCACATACGACCCCAACGCCTCGAATGCCTCCTGCAACGTGGCCGCATGCTCGACCACATCGTGCTCGCCATGCTCACCGAGTACCAGCCGCTGCGCCTTGCGCAGTCGCCGCACGCTGATGCTCAGCGTCACACAGCCCAGCAGCGCCACGCTCGCCACCGCTGCTGCGGCGATAGCGATGATGCCCTGGGTGTCGGTGATCGCGGCAAGCATCGCCACAACTTAGCCGCTGACGGTGCGGATGCGGACGGTCGCCGCGAGTACCCGCTCAGCCGCAGCTCCTCGCCCTTGATCCGCGCCTGGGAGGCGCGGCTATTCGCCGAAGATCGCCAGGTACGTGGTCTTGTTGTTTTCCACGTCCGTCTCACCGGGCACCGGTTCGACGTACGCTTCCACCTTCGCTGCCTCCCCTTGGGGCACGCCTACAACGGTGACTTCCACGTTGTACTTCGTACCTGGCTGGGCTTGATCGATCACGTGCGAGGCCTTGTACTGCTTGCCTGCCGCCGTGACCGTGATGTCGACCTTGACGTCGGTCTCCTTGTTTTCGCCCGAGTCTTCGACGATTGCCGTGAAGGTTGGGTTGGCGCCGCTGTTGATGTGGTTGAGCGTCGGTTCCGGCTGGAGTTCGTTGGCGCCGACGCTCACGCCCAGCAACGCGCTGCCGTGGGTGCCTGGGGCGATTCCCGTCGAGGCGCCACTGCTGTTCGTGCTCTGGCCGCTGATGCGCGACAGCGCGCCAGCCGGTTCGAGCCAGCCGATGTTCGGCAGCGAACGCGACGGGTTGGTAACCAGGCCCTGAATGCCGCCTGAGGTGAGCGTCTGCTGGATCAGCGGCACCACACGCTGGGAGTAGACGACGTCGGAGGCGAGGAAGGTCTCCATCGCACCGGCGATCTTCACGCTCGCTTGTTTGGCCTGGCCGCCAAGCGCCTTCGGCACCAGTGCCGCCACCTTGGTCATGCCTTCAACCCGCAGATCGAGCGCCAGCAGCAGGTCCCGCTGCGCGTTGGCCATTTCGCCCGGCACACTCAAGCCGCCGGCGCGCGCGGCGATCGACTGCGCCTGTTTGAGTAGGTCGTCGATCTGCTGCTCGATATCGAGCGCAGACTTGCTCGTGGAGTTCGTCAACGCCACGAACAGCGGATGCGAGACCTGCGTGTCCGATTCCTGCATGAGCTGATTGACGTCGCGGTTGTAGTTCGTCAGCGACTGGCGCTTTTCGCTTTTCACGCAACCGTTGATCACCAACGCGAGCACGATCACTATCGCGATCCCAACCCCGGCCGCCACGAGGCGGCGAACCATCAGCGTTTGCTGGTCGGTGCCGGACGGACCCGCATGCGAAGGACGACGCGGACGCGGACGCCGTGGCGTCAC
>DATHLT010000175.1:0-8625 GCA_035487855.1 Solirubrobacteraceae bacterium | reverse complement strand
TAGTCATTGACGGGCTCGCAGCCCAAATGCACAGCGGCCGGCCCACAAGCGTCCTTCCCACGAAGCCCCTGTCCCGGTCAAACGACCCTACGATCGCCACCGGACAGCAGGCCCAGGCGGTATTTCATACCCGTAGTCTGTTTGAGAGACATGGGGACCGCTCGCGATGGAGGGAGCCAGGGGCGCGTGTGGGACTCGGCGGAGCGGTACCGTTGCTGGCGATGAGCGCGCAACGCGAGTTTGACGTGGTGATCGTGGCCGAGCCGGAGGGCGGCTACAGCGTGTTCGTGCCCGAGCTGCCGAGCGTCGCCACGCAGGGCGAGACGATCGAGGAAGCGCGCGCGAACGCGCAAGAGGCGATCCAGGGGTATCTCGAAGTCATGCACGAGGATGGCCTCCCCATCCCCACCGTGCACCGCGACCGCGTAGCGGTCCACGCCGCGTGAGCCAGACCCCCAGCCGTCACGGGCAAGCAGCTCATCAAAGTCCTCAAAGGCCAGGGCTGCTCTGACCGTGCGCGCGACTCGCTATGCCCCCTCAGCTCATCGACGCGATGGGCGTCTCGCTGCCGGAACTAGCGCAGGCCGCCGAGAAGGCCCGGCGAAGCCTCTGACGGTCGTGTCGTGCGCGGCTGGCCTGGCCCCGGTCAGGCTGCTTGATCTGCACGCTCAGCCTCCGATGAGGATTGGCCGCGAAGATCGCCGCGACCGCGATCAGCGTCGCCCACGGCGAGTGCGCCCGACGGCACGACTTCGAAGCGCGAGGGATGATCGAGTTTCGCGACCTGCTCTCGGATGTGGCAGAGAACGGCAGGGCAGAGGACGCGTCGTGAAGGCGAGTTCACGCCTGCTCGGCGCGCACAAGACGCCCGGCGCGTGCCGCGCTGAGCACGGTGAGCAGCAGCCAAGCCAACGCCCGGGCGATGCACCGCAGCCTCCGAGAGCCAGGGCCAGCGGGCCGTTTGCGTTCGAGGTGGCTAACGCCTCAGTCGTCCGCCGAGAACAGTCGTCGGATGGAGCGCACGCTTCTGTATGGCCGACCAGTCAGCGCCTCGCAGCATCACCGCTGCATGCTCGGCCACCATCTCATCTGAGGGCGGCGTGGGCGCTCCCTCGGTCCAGGTCTTCGCTACCGCCTCGCTCATCCTCAGCTCGACGGTGGCCGAGACTCGTTCGTTCGTCACCAGCACATCAAATCGCCACTCGCCATCCTCGAAGCGGGAGCGCTCGACTTCCGTTTGCCAGCCGCCGGACGGCCGATACTCCATATAGAGCCTGAGCGCCGCTGAGTGAGCCTCCGCAGGCGGATAGGTGTCGGCGACTGCGGTAAAGGTGCCCTGATCGGTGCGGACGATCACTGAGTTGTCGGCGCCTTTCGCCATTCGCTGCGTCATACCCAGTATCTCGATAGGAGCACCGTCGAGGGTGCCAGTGATGGTGACGCCGGTGGGGTGGTTGATCGACCCCTGGTAATAGAGACGCAGCTCGCGTCCTGCCTGTGTCCTGCCGGTGAAGAAGTGCTCGCCCTCGGCGGGGTCGTGCAACCCCGCGACAAACACGGCGGGGTTCACGACCGGCAGGTCTAGATCGGCATCGAGCAAGTCACGATCAACAGACACGAGAAAGTCCGCCTCGGCCTCTCGGGTGAGCGCGACGAGATAGTGGTCGTCTGGATCGCGCACCTCTATGGGTTGGGCGGAGGGAGCGTCCGACCGAAGCTCGCTGCGAGCACGAAGGGCAGCGATGTATGCAGGCGCGCGGCCCTGCGATGACCAACGCTCGAACTTGGGTCGTCCGAGGACGTCTGCCAACTCGTCAAGGAGCAGCGGGGATACAACGAGCACGAATCTGCGATCTCGCCATGCGGTGACGAGACGGCCCGGCCCGGCTTCGGGATCACCGATGAACGCCGAGACGAGGACGCTTGGATCTACGACGGCACGGATCAAGCGCCGCTGTGCGCTCGCCGAGCAGCACGTACCTCGGCCACCGCTAGCTCGTCGGCGGCCTCTGGCCCGAGAGTGCCTTGGGCGCGAGCGTCGTCGAGGGCACGAAGCCCCAAGAAGACCGAGAGTGCATCCTCGACCACTTGAGCGTCGCTCTTGATGTCATCGCCCAAGTCTTGCTCACGGGCTTGCCGGACTAGCCCCTCGTCCAGCGTCAGATTGATCTTGCGTGCAGCCATGCGTTCAGGATACCGCCGCTTGCTCAGTGCGCACAAGATTCCGTCCGAACGAGTCTATACGTTCTACACACGCTTCAAAATTGGTTGGTCGAGATCAAGAAAATGCCTGCAAATCTTCGCTATTTCCACGTGGTTGAGGTTTCTGCACCGTCGCTAGCTTAGCCCTTCCGACGCGATGCTCTTGAGCGACGCTCTAACCTCGCTCCTACGATATGATGATTTCATATGTCCCGACTCCTTTCGGTATCAGTCCCCGATGAGCTAGCCGCCGAGGCAGAAGCACTTGCCCGCGCGACCGGCAAGACGAAGAGCGAGGTCGTGCGCGATGCGCTGCGTCGTCACGTACAGCACGAGCACTTCGCCGACCTCCAGCGGTACGGTCGCAGCCGAGCCGAGACCCTAGGACTCGCACCCGAAGATGTTGAGGGGTTGGTTGACGATCTGCGTGCAACGCGCGCGTGACTCGGCGCGTACTCTGCGACACGAACGTACTCGTATCAGCAGTCATTGCTGGCGGTCCACCGAGCCGAATCATTGATGCATCGATAGACGGCCACATCGAGCTGGTGCTCGCCGATCCCGTCATCGACGAGCTCGAGCGTGTACTGACCCTCAAGCTCGGCTTCGAGCCCGAGCGGGTACGCAACATAACAGCGCTCCTGATCGATATTGCAGCTGTGAGCATTGACGCACCGACGCAACCGGTCGAAGCAATCACAGGCGACCCTGACGACGACGTGGTTCTCGCGTGCGGGATACGCGCAGGGGTGCAGATCATCGTGTCGGGCGATCGCCGGCACATGCTCCCGATTCGCGAGCATCGGGGCATACGGATTGTCAGCCCACAGGCACTGCTTGCCGAGCTGGCCGGCGCTACACACCAGTCTCCAATCGCACGAGACGTCCCTCTTTAGCCGCGGCCCCTGCCAGACCTCCGTCGAGCGTGACCAACCCGACATCCAGCCGGCGAGCGAGGGCCAGGTACGCAGCGTCATACGCAGTCAGTGTGTCGCGCAGCTCCCATATCTCGGGCGCGAGCTCGATCACTGGATAGGCGAGCGTTCGCAGATCACGTAAAGCAGCGAGCGCCTCCACAGCCCGCAGCTGGGTGAGCTCGCCTCGAATCGCGTAGCGCCGCAGCGCCGAGAGCGCCTCGACGTTGAAGTGCTCGGGCACGTGCAACTCGGAGTGCTCCGCGAGTGCCGCACGCACTTCGCCGGCGCGTGGCATCGCGAGCAGCACCTCCACCATCGCGCTCGCGTCGGCAACGATCACGCAGTGGTGCGCTCGCGCTCCGCTGCAATCACGGCCACAGGCGGTTCGCTGGTCTCAACCGGTGCCCAACCCTCGCTGCGCGCTAGCCACTCCCGCATCGTAGGTCGCACAGCCAAGGCCTGAAGCTCCGCGAGCAGATAGTCGGAGAGCGTCATACCAGTCTGAGCTGCCCTGACCTTCAGCTCGCGATGCAGCGCATCAGGCACGTTGCGAATCTGGATCATCGAGGACATGCTGATCGCATTGTAGCATGCTGATCGCATGCTCATGCCGGGAAGCGGCCAGAACGGTTTACGTCCTAGGCGGCGTCTTGACGTGGTGACGTTTCTGCACCGTCGCTAACGCCCTGAGCCTGCCGTATGGGCTGCGATCGCGACTCAAGCAGCCTCAACCATCGGCCGATGGCGAAACATGCCGCGAATCCTTCGCGAGAACGCCCTGTGCGCGCTCCTGGCTGCAGGCAGCTGCGCAGCGGTGGCGTGGCTCGGTCTCGCCAGCTTCGTGTGGAACGACTACGAAACCGAGGCCAAGCCGTCATTTGAAGCGCTCGCGCACGGCCACGTGATGAGCTTCCTACGACTCGCACCCCCCTACGGTGGCTCGTTGGTCGAGCGGGCGCCGTTTGCGCTGCTTGCGGGACTGTGGGGAGGCGACTCGCTGGCGATCTACAGGATGGTCGCGTTGCCATGCTTGCTGGCGATGTCCGTGTTCGCTGTTTGGCTGTGCAGGCGGATGCGTAACGAAGGCCGCCCAGCGCTGGCTCGGGCGTTGGCAGTAGGGGTGTGCGTCGCCAACCCGATGGCGCTGAGTGCACTGGAACTCGGCCACCCTGAGGAACTGCTCGGTGCGTGCTTGTGTGTGTGGGCGGTCGTTCTCGCAAGCCGTGGGCGTTCGGTGTGGGCAGGCGTGCTGCTCGGCTTGGCAATCGCCAACAAGGAGTGGGCGGTGATCGCGGCGGGGCCGGTGCTGCTCGCGCTGCCGCGCCAGTCGCACAGCGGCGGGCCGGCCTCTGCCGCTAGGGCGATCTTGAGCTGCATCGCGAGCACATGTGTCGTGAGCGCGACAATTCTCGCGCCCCTGCTACTCGCTTCTTCGGCGTTTGCGACGGGAGCGCGCGCCGTGATATCCACACCCAGCAACATCTTCCAGCCTTGGCAGCTGTGGTGGTTCTTCGGCTCGCACTCAGCACCACTGCATGGTTCGTTCGGCAAGCCGCTGCCCGGATATCGCACCGGCCCTGCCTGGGCGGGTGCGATCAGCCACCCGCTGGTCGTCGCCGTCGGCGTCGGCGTGGCAGTAGCCGTGTGGCTGCATTACCGTCGAGAAGGACGCGAGCCGGGCGAGCGTGGTGCGATGCTGACACTGGCGCTCGTGCTGCTTCTGCGCTGCATGCTCGACACCTGGAATACCGGCTACTACATGTTGCCGTTTACGATTGCTCTACTGGTCTGGGAGCTACGGGGCACGCGACCACTGCCGATCCTCGTGCTCACGAGCACCGTGGCGCCATGGTTCGCCCTGCAGGAACTGTCAGCGCGCGGGGTCAGCCCCGACGGACAGGCGGCCTTGTTCTTGATCTGGACTGTGCCGCTGGCAATCTGGCTCGCCGTGCGCCTCTTCGTTCGCCCGGAGAGCGTGATCGCCGCCGCCTGGCTGAGACCGGTCTCAGGTAACGACGGTGAGATCTTTGGGCAGACTCGTCAATACCTCATGAGTGCCCTCGCGCACGACCACAAGATCCTCGATCCGCACTCCAAGCACACCGGGTAGATATACCCCCGGCTCAACCGTCACGATGTTGCCGGTACGCAGTGGCTCATCGCCGGCCATGCGTGACAGGCGTGGAGCCTCGTGGATCTCCAGGCCTACACCGTGGCCGAGGCCGTGACCGAAGTGCTCGCCATGACCGGCCTGCTCGATCACTTCGCGGGCTACCGCGTCGACATCGCGGCCATTGGGACCGGCCTTGACCGCGGCGAGACCTTGCTGCTCGGCGTTCAACACCAGCTCGTAAATCTCTCGCGCCTGCGCGGGCAACCGCTCTCCGGTGGCGTACGTGCGCGTGCAGTCCGAGCAGTAACCCTCGTGTAGCGCGCCCCAGTCGATCGTCACCAGCACATCGCGAGGGATCTGCTCGTCGCGCGGCTCGGCGTGCGGAAGAGCGCCGTGGGAGCCAGCGGCCACAATCGACGAGAAGCTGGGCGCCTGCGCGCCGAGGTTGCGCATCCGCAGCTCGAGATCGAGCGCAACCTCCCGCTCGGTGCGCCCCACGAGGCCTGCCTCCAGAACGCCGCGCAGTGCCTCGTCGGCGAGCCGACAGGCGGCAGCGATACACGCGATCTCGCCTGCGTCCTTGATCGCGCGCAGACGCTGCACAAGCCCCGTGCAGGGAACCAGCTCCCATCGTTCGCCAAGTAGTTCGCCCAGCCGACGGTGTTCCTTGACTGTCAGGCTGGCCTCATCGAAGCCCAGCCTGCCTGAGTGCGGGGTGAGCGTGCCAGCGATGGCTTTGAGTAGGTCTTCGGTGACGATCTCACGCTCGAACTCCTGCGAGACCTGCTCGGCCGACTGCGTCGTGTAGCGGAAGTCAGTGAGGAACCGGTGCGGACCCAACTCTGGCTGCGCCTGCTCGCCGACGACGAGTGCAAGCCCGTGGCTACCGGTGAAGCCGGTCAGGTAGCGCACGTCAATGAGCGTCTCCACCAGCAGTGCGTCGAGCTCGAGCTCCGTCAGCTCGCCTTGCAGGCGCTGCGCGCGGCTGGCAGTGCCATCGATCGCGGTACTACTCATGCGAGCCGGAGTCCGAGCTCGTCACGCAGACGGACGAGCGCCTGGTTGTAGCCGTCTGGACCATGCCCGGAGATAGTCGCACAGCAGAGCTCGGCGATCACCGACACATGCCGCCAGGGCTCACGTTGCTTTACATCCGAGAGGTGAACCTCGACCGCCGGCAGTCCGGCGATCTCCAGCGCGTCGCGAATCGACCACTGGTAGTGAGTCCACGCACCGGGGTTCAAGATGATCGCATCGGCCCGCGTTCGCAGCGAGTGCAGATGCTCCACGAACTCTCCCTCGTGGTTGGTGTGGAAGAAGCTGGTGGCCAGCCCGAGGATGTCTGCCTGCTCGGCGATTCGCCGCTCGAGCGCTGCCAGCGTCAGCTTGCCGTACATTTGTGGATCGCGGCGACCCAGCTGGTCGAGATTGACGCCGTGCATGACCGCGATGTGTGCAGCGTGGTCTGCCATCACATCAGCTCCGCGACTGCCGCTCGCACGTCATCGCTATCCAGCGTGCGGCCGTGGACCACATCGCCTGGTGCATTCACGAGCACAAACGGTACCTCTGCGCCGAGGCGCTTCTTGTCGCGGGTCATCGCCTGCAGCACGCTGTCGATTGAGATGTCGCTGTCGATCCCTACCGGCAACCCCCGCGCGAGCATCAGTTCGCGCACCTGCTCGCGCAGCCCACTCTGCCCCGAGAGCTTCAATGCCGCAAGTAGCCCCAAGCCGACCGCTTCGCCATGGCGGTAGCGCGCGTAGCCGGTCGCGGTCTCCAGCGCATGGCCGAGTGTGTGCCCGAGATTCAGCACCTGGCGGCGTCCGCCGTCGCGCTCGTCCGCGGCCACAGCCGTGAGCTTCGTGCGCGCGCATTCGAAGATCACCCGCTCGTCGACCGCGCCCCCGGCGGCGACCGTCTCCCATAGCCAGCCACCGGCGATCAGCGCGGTCTTCAGAACCTCCACCCACCCGGACGCCAGCTCAGCTGCAGGCAATGTGGTGAGCATGTCGGGATCCACAAGCACACCCGCCGGCTGGTGGTAGACGCCGACGTAGTTCTTGGCCTCGGGCAGATCCACACCGGTCTTGCCGCCATAGGCGGAGTCGACCTGAGCAACGAGCGTGGTGGGAACCTGCACGACGGGTACACCACGCTGGAAGGTACCGGCGCAGAAGCCCGCTAGATCGCCGACGACACCACCACCGAGCGCCACGATGTGATCGGCGCGGGTCATGCCGGCGCCAGCAAGCGCCTGCCACACGCGCTCGGCACTTGCGAGCGTCTTATGCTGCTCGCCGGGCACGATCGCCACCATCGCCGCCATCTCCCCCAGCCTCTCGCCATAGAGCCCGTCCACGGTCTCGTCACTCACACAAAAGGGGCGCGAGCGTATGCGGTCAAGCGGCCAGATGCGACCGAGCTCATAGGCGTCGAGACCCTCCAGCAGGCCGCGGCCGACCAGCACCGGATACTCGCCGGAGGCGGAGTGCGCCCACAGCAGACGGACGCCCTTCGGTGCGCCCGCCAGCGCACGCAGCCCAGCCAGCGTGCGTGCCGTGCCACCGAGAGGCAGATCGATGAAGATCGCATCGGCCAGCCGCTCGTAAAGCGCGCTGCGGCTGGTGTATAGAACGTAGAAGTCTTCGTAGCTTTGCGCGAGTGGCCGCTCAGCGCCATCTGCCTGCGTGTGTACACGCTCCCATGCGATCTCAGGCTCGACGTCCAACAGCACGGTCACGTGGTCGGCCAACGCCTCGCGTGTGCGCTCGGAGAGAATGCTGCCACCGCCCAGCGCGATTACCTCATCGTCGGCGGCGTCATCCAGCAGGCCACACACGAGGTCCTCCTCGGCAGCGCGGAAAGCTGCCTCACCGCTCAGCTCGAACTCACGTGCGACAGGATGCCCAAAGCGCTCGGCCAGCAGTTGGTCGCTGTCGCGCGCGGTGCTGCCAAGCGCCTCGGCAAGCTCAGCGGCAGCGGTCGACTTGCCGGCGCCCATGAAGCCGATTAGGACGAATGCCATCCGATCCGGTCTGTGTAGGCGTCCACCGCTTGGCGAACGTCGTCGATGTGGTCGCCGCCGAACTTGCTTCGGTAGGCGTCAGCGAGCACCAGTGCCACCATCGCCTCCCCGACCACGCCGGCCGCGGGTACGGTGCAGGAGTCGGTGCGCTCGCGCAGCGCCTGAGCGGGCTCATGGGTCGCGGTGTCGATCGAGCGCAGCGGCTTGGTGAGTGTGGGCAGCGGCTTCATTGCACCGCGCACGATCAGCGGCAGCCCGTTGGTCATCCCGCCCTCCAGGCCTCCCGCGTGGTTGGTTTCGCGGTAGTAGCCACGCGCCTCGGAGTAGAAGATCTCGTCGTGCGCCCGCGACCCGGGCACCCCGGC
>DATHLT010000174.1:0-2867 GCA_035487855.1 Solirubrobacteraceae bacterium | reverse complement strand
GTGCTCGTCTTCTTCGGTTATCCGCAGGCCCACGAGGATGACGCGGAGCGGGCGGTACGGGCGGCGCTGGAGCTCATCGCCCGCGTCGCCGGGCTCACGACCAGCGCGCCCCTGCAAAGCCGCGTCGGCATCGCCACGGGGCTCGTTGTCGTCGGTGACCTGATCGGATCGGGTGCCGCCCAGGAGCAGACGGTCGTCGGCGAGACGCCGAACCTCGCGGCGCGTCTGCAGGCCGAGGCGACGGCGGGTACCGTCGCCGTCGATCAAACGACCCACCGTTTGCTCGGCGGTCTGTTTGAGTACCGCGACCTCGGCGGCATCGAAGCGAAGGGCTTCGCCAACCGGGTGCAAGCCTACGAGGTGGTGCGCCGGAGCATGGTCGAGAGCCGGTTCAAGGCGCTGCGCACGGCGAGCACGCCGCTCGTCGGCCGCGATGCGGAAATCGAGCTGCTGATGCGGCGCTGGGAACAGGCGAAGAGTGGTGACGGCTGTGCGGTGCTGATCGCGGGCGAGCCCGGTATCGGCAAGTCGCGCATAGCCGAGACGATCGTGGAACGGCTCGGCAGCGGGCCTTACACGCGGCTACGCTATTTCTGCTCGCCGCATCATCAGGACAGTGCGCTTTATCCAAGCATCACCCAGCTCGAGCGGGCGGCCGGCTTCCGGCGTGAGGATACAGCCGAGCAACGGCTCGCCAAGCTGGGGGCCGTCCTGGCCCAAGGGGCCAACGACGTCAGTGAGGTCGTGCCGCTGCTGGCGGGCCTGCTGTCGATCCCGATGGGCGACCGCTATCCGCCCGTGAACCTGACGCCGCAGAAGCGGAAGGAGAAAACGCTTCGCGCGCAATTGGCGCAGCTCGAGGGACTGGCGGCGCGTCAACCGGTGCTGATGGTGTGGGAGGACCTGCACTGGAGCGATCCCACGACACGCGAGTCCCTGGACCTCTTCATCGACCGGGTCTCCACGCTGCGGGTGATGATGATCCTTACCTTCCGCCCGGAGTTCACGCCGCCTTGGCTCGGGCGATCTCACGTTACCATGCTCAATCTCGACCGCCTGCCGCCACGACAGCGCGCCGAGATGATCGTCCATCTCACCGGCGGCAAGGCGCTGCCCCAGGAAATCGCGGACCATATTGTCGATCGCACCGATGGCGTGCCGCTGTTCATAGAGGAGCTGACGAAATCGGTTGTCGAGAGTGGTCTGGTCGAGGAAGCGGATGGCCATTATGCGGCGACGGGCCCGGTGGCGCCGCTGGCGATCCCCACATCGCTCCAGGCCTCGTTGCTCGCCCGGCTCGATCGGCTGGCCACGAGCCGCGAGATCGCGCAGATCGGAGCGGCGCTCGGCCGGTCGTTCTCACACGAGCTGATCAGCGCCGTGGCCCAGGTGCCACAGCGTCAACTCGACGACACGCTGGAGCAGCTGGTGCAGGCCGAGCTGATCTTCAGGGAGGGGACCCCGCCCGACGCCGAGTACACGTTCAAACACGCGCTGGTGCAGGACGCCGCCTACAGCACGTTGCTGCGGCGGCGGCGGCAGCAGTTGCATGCCCGCATTGCCGCGACGCTCGAGAGCCGGTTCTCCGAGAGCGTGGCGGCTGAGCCGGCCATCCTGGCGCAGCATTGCACCCGAGCGGGGCTCGACGAGAAGGCCGTAGGCTACTGGCTGAAGGCTGGCCGGCAGTCCACGGCGCGCTCGGCGACGACGGAAGCGGTGTCGCAGTTGCGGAAGGGACTGGACCTGCTGTCGACCCTGCCTGAGGACCCCTGCCGCACCCAGCAGGAACTCGACCTGCAGATTGCGCTGAGCCAGGCTCTGATCGCGACGAGCGGGTATTCGGCCCCGGCCGTGGCCGAGACCATCGTGCGGGCACGAGCGCTCGCCAAGCAGCTTGATCGATCCGACTATGTCCTTCCACTGCTCGGTTCACAATGGAATTTCCACCTGGCCCGCGCCGAGCACAAGCTGGCGCGGTCGCTGGCCAAGGAGATGGAGGAATTCGGCAAGGCCCGAGGCGATGAGACCGCGCGGCTGCTGGGGATTTTCTCCGACGGGCTCAGTTGCTTCTTTCTCGGGGAGATCACGGCCGCCCACGCCCGTTTCGAACAGTCTCTTGGCTTGAGCGACCCGGCACATCGCGCGCTCAATGTGGCGGGGCAATACGCCGGGACCCTCGTCCACCTCGCAGCGACATTGGCGATCCTGGGGTACATCGACCAGGCACGGTCGCGGGTGGAGGAGGCGGTGTCGGAGTCCCGCCGGCTGGGGCACGCGCTCACACGCGTCGACGTGTTGTTCTGGGCGTCTTGGACCGAGTGGGTCAGCGGTTCGGTTCATGCGCTGCAACGGCACGCGGAAGAGGCCATAACTCTGTCGAACGAACACGGTTTTCCGTTTTGGCTCGGCTGGGCGCTGGTATGCCGCGGGTGGTCGTTGAGTGCGCTCGGCCAGGGAGACGAAGGCCTCCCCCTGCTCACGCGCGGGCTTTCGCTGGCGCGTGATACCGGTGGCGTCGTGCACACCCCATGGGCGCTCACATTGCTCGCCGAGGCCCAGGCCAGGCTCGGGAATCCGGTCAAGGGGCTGGGGTACGCCGCGGACGCCGCGCAGATCATGGAGAAAACCGACGAGCGGTTCAGCGAGGCCGAGTTGCATCGTGTCCGTGGCGAGTTGCTCGCTGCAACAGGCGATCAAGCGGCCGCGGAGCAAAGCTATGAAAAGGCGCTCGCCGTCGCGAAACGCCAGAGCGCGAGAATATTCGAGCTGCGTGCAGCGACGAGCCTTGCGCGCCTCTGGCGCGACCAGGGCAAACGCGGTGCGGCCAGCGATCTGCTGGCGCCGATCTACAATTGGTTCACTGAAGG
>DATHLT010000173.1:0-12182 GCA_035487855.1 Solirubrobacteraceae bacterium | reverse complement strand
ATCGCGTATGACATCGGCGGGATTGACGATGTGGTCACGAGCACTGCCACCTCGACTGTCTCGACGGTGGCTACGGTGCTGGCGACAGTCGTTGCGATGTTCGCGCTGGAATGGCGCTTGACGCTGTTCTCGCTGTGCCTGCTGCCGTTCTTCGTGTGGCTGACGCGCCGTGTGGGTAACGAGCGCCGGCGCATCCAGTCGGTACGCCAGAGCCGTCTGGCGGACATGTCGACGCTCGTGGAGGAGTCGTTGTCGGTGTCGGGGATCCTGCTGGGTAAGACGATGGGCCGCTCGCACGAGCTGGTCGAGCGCTTCTCATCTGAGTCCAGCGAGCTCGCCGACCTCGAGGTGCGCTCGCGCATGGCAGGACGCTGGCGGATGTCCTCAGTACAGCTGGCGTTCGCAATCATGCCCGCGGCGGTTTACTGGTTCGCGGGCTACAACATCGCCCACGGCAACGATGTGATCTCGATCGGCACGGTGGTCGCGTTCACGACGCTGCAGACGCGGCTGTTGTTTCCGATGCAGCAGCTGCTGTCGGTCGGTCTGGAAGTGCAGACATCGCTGGCGCTGTTCGGGCGCATCTTCGAGTACCTGGACCTGCCTGTGGACATCGTCGAACGTCCCGATGCGCGCACGCTGAGCGACGCGCACGGCGATGTGGAACTGCGCGACGTCTCGTTTCGCTACGAGCCCGATGCGCCGTGGACGCTCGAGGGGATCAGCGCGGAGATCCCGGCGGGAACGCGCACGGCGCTGGTGGGTGAGACGGGCTCGGGCAAGACCACGCTTGCGTATCTGGTGGCACGCCTTTACGAGGCGCAGCAGGGCTGCGTGAGCATCGACGGAGTAGATATCCGCGACCTGACGCTGGACTCGCTCGCCGCAACCGTGGGCCTCGTCTCGCAGGAGACTTATCTGTTTCACGCCTCGATTCGCGAGAACCTGCGCTTCGCTTGTCCGCAGGCAAGCGATGAGGAGATCGAAGATGCGGCGCGCGCGGCGCAGATCCACGAGCTGATCGCGTCACTGCCTGAGGGCTATGACACGCCTGTTGGCGAGCGCGGATATCGATTCTCCGGCGGTGAGAAGCAGCGGATCGCGATCGCGCGCACAGTTCTTCGCAACCCGCCCGTGTTGGTGCTCGACGAGGCGACCTCCGCGCTCGACACCGAGACCGAGCGTGCTGTTCAGCAGGCGCTCGATGAGCTCTCGCGCGGGCGCACCACGATCGCGATCGCCCACCGGCTGTCGACGATCAGAGACGCCGATCAGATCCTGGTGCTCGACTCCGGTCGCATCGTCGAGCGCGGCACCCACGAGGAACTGATCGAGCGTGGCGGTCGCTACGCGGCGCTGCTAGCCGGCGGCGAGGAGCCGGCGACGGCGTCGATGTTCAAGCGCACGTAGTCGACCACGACTGGCTCGCCTAGCTCTGCGAGCACGTCATCCATGAATGGCTCGCGTAGTTCCGGCGGCAACTGCTGCACGTGTGGGCCGAGCACGATCGTTGAGAGGAACTCGCGCGGATGCTCCGGTTCACGGGGCGCGGGGGCAAGCCAGCACTCCGCCGTGCTGAAGCCCGCGGCGAGCAGTCGCTCGTGAGTGGACTCAGCACCGGCATAGTTCCACGGCGGCTGCCAGTTGAGGAAGTGTTGGGCATAGGGCTCGCGTGCGAGCACTTTGCTGGCGCTCGAGCGCAGCACGGTGATGTTGCCCTCTCCCCCGCACTGCGCTACGAGCCGGCCCCCCGGCTTCAGCGCTCCGTGCAGACTCCTGAACAGCCGCTGGTGGTCGGATATCCAGTGGAACGTCGCAGTGGAGAGGATCGCGTCCAGCGGCTGTTCGAGCTCGAGCTGGAGCAGGTCCATGACGCGCACGTCTGCGTCGGGTCCGAGCCGCGTGCGCGCTGCCTCGACCATCGACGGCGACTCATCCACCGCGATCACGCGTCCCTGCGGCAGACGTTCCAAGAGCGCTTCAGTGATCCGCCCGGAACCGCAGCCGGCGTCAAGGACGAGCTCGTCGCCGTTCAGCTCGAGGCGCTCGAGCACCGCAAGCCCAAGTGCCTCCATCGTCCCGGAGACGCGGTCGTAGCTCTTGCCGTCCCATTCACGTACTGGCATACGAGCGTACGTTATCACATACCCAAGGGGCTATGTGCCGATGGCCGCCCAGGCAGCCAGTGCGCCGTTGAAGCTCGTGTAAAAACCGTACGCCCGGTAGATCGTGCTGCCCCAATCGCCGTCGGCCCGTGCGGGCAGCGCCGGATTTTGCGCAGGGTCTGAGAGGTTGCGCACAGAGCCATAGTGCACCCCGGATTTCTGACACTCGGCGGCGATCACCGCGTCATCCATCTCGATGCAGGCGTACGCGGAGAACGCGTCGTCGGTGGTCCCGACGAGGAAAGTCGAGGCCGTCAGCAGGGAGCTGCTCCCACCGGTGAGATCGCGGATCACTGGCACCTGGGTGGGAACGTTGAGACCGAGGGGGTCGAGCTGCTCGAGCGTGTAGTTCGTGTCCCCATGCTCGTCAAACCGGCTGGCGAGCTCACTCAGGTCCGCAGCGGTGACTGGGATTGCCATCAGCAGCTCGGCGAAGCTCGCATGGTTGAGTGGCGCGGCGGGCGGCTGCCAGGTGCTTTTGTATGTTGTCCAATCGGCTGGCGCTACCCCATGCTGGTAGTGGGTTGCGGAGTTGACGATCGCGATCGTGCCGAGGTGGTCTATCGCGTTGGCGCCCCCGGCGGTGCCGGTCGAGAGGATCAGCGTCGGTTTGACGGTCGAGGCGAGGCGCTGCGTGAGCGCTGTCAGTGCCGGCGCCCCGGGGTGGTCGAGATGGGTGTTTGACTTGTACAGCAGCACGCGCGTGTCTCCCACCTGCACGAGACGGAAGTCACCCCAGTAGGTCCAGTCCGTCGGCCCGGCGATCAGGCCGGCGGAGTCTTTCTGCCAGCCGGGGAACTCACCGTGATCGGCTGTGCCATGGGACATGACTTCCCCGCTGGCACAGAAGACGTGATGGGTGGCTGCCCACTCGGCGTCGGCCCACATGATGAGTACGACATCGGCTTCCGGGAGTTTCGTTGGTGTCTCGAGCGGCCGGGGCGGTGTGAAGCCTGCTCCCTGCCAGTCGATCGGGGCCAGCCCAGGCAGGTGCTGGAGTTTCGGCGTGAATGCGTGTGAGTCAGCCGCGAGTAGCCGAGCGGGTGGTGAGGATGTCATCGTTCGACCCCTTTGCTTGGGTTCATGTTGGATACGCGACCGGTGCCAGCTGGCGAACTCCCAGATATTCGCATTAATCTGGTTACGCCAGTGTGACCCGATCCCCAGGCGACCAACTAGCGGCGGCGGCAGATCACCCCGCTCTCGCGTCGATTAGATCGATCAGCAGCTTGGAAAGCTGGCCGCCCTGCCATGCGATCGGCGAGCGGGCTGGCTGCCCGTCGACCCCCGGGTCCTCGACCGCGAGCCGTGCGCCTGGGATCGTCGCCGCGTAGCGTTCAGCCACCGCCAGCGGGTGCTCGGGGTCGGCCTCATCGCGACTTGCAACCACAAGTGTTGGCACGGCAATAGCCCCCAGCTCTGCCATCGCCTCGAACAGTCGAGAGCGCGGCACTACTTCGAGCGCGTCGGCCACGGACTGCGGGTGCTCGTGCGCGGACAGCCGCTGGCGCAGCACCGTCTGCACGGTCTCACGCCAGGCGGTGGGCACTGCATCGAGGTCATACGCGCGTATGAATCCATCTACGCCGCCATCGCGTAGCCCATGCGCGAGCGCATCCCAACGCACGAACTGCCCTGCGCCGTGCGAGGAGGGCTCATAGGCAGGGGTGATGAGTGCGAGCGCGGCGACGCGCTCGGGGTGCTCGAGGGTGAAGCGCACGGCTGTGTGGGCGCCCATCGATGCGCCGGCCAGAACCGCGCGCTCGACGCCCGCCTGATTCAGTACGGCCAGCAGGTCGGCAGCGAGATACTCATAGCCGTAGGCACGATCGGGCGCGGGGCTCGAGCGCCCGTGTCCGCGTGCGTCGTAGGAGATCACCGTATGTCCCGAGCGCTCGAGCGCGCGTGAACCCATGACGACGTAGCGGCGCGTGGCGGTGAGCCCGTGCAGCAGCACGATCGTGGCGCCTTCGCCATGACGCTCACCCGACAGCGTGACGCCGCCCGTGGCGAGGTTCAGGGCGCCGGTGTCGTCAGACACGCTGCGTGGGTGCGAATCAGCTCGGCGGAGAGCTCGGGGCGCTCCCAGAAGAACAAATGTCCGACGTCCTCGAGGATCTCCAGCTGCGAGCCGGGAATGCGCGCGGCGATCAGACGCCCGTTCTGCACGGGCAGTAGTTCATCGACGGTGCCGTGGATCACGAGCGCGGGCAGCTCGAGCTCTGCCAGCCGCGCGTTGGTGTTGTGCGCGGCGCAGGCCTGCATCTGGGCCATGATCACCGGCATCGACACAGCACGGCGGTGGGCGATCGCCTCGAAGCGAGCATATGCTTCATCGTCGGCTGCCATCGCGGGCGAGACGTTGATCTCCCACCCAGCACGCAGCGCGCGGGTGCGGTCGCCGGACATCATCGCTTCGGTGAGTCGCTGTAGCGCCTCTGGTGCGGCCAGCGCACTGCCCTCACCGCCACAGTAGGTGCAGCCCAGCGTGAGCGTACGAATGCGATCGGGATGGGCGAGCGCGAGCTCCTGAGCGATCATGCCGCCCATCGAGATGCCGAGTACGTGCGCTGAGTCGAGCTCGAGTGCGCGCAAGAGCGCGGCGGCATCCTCGGCCATCTGCGCGGTCGTCAGCTCTCCCTCGAGCCGACTACTGGCACCCACACCGCGGTGGTCATAGGCGATCACGTCGAAGTGCTCGCGCAGGGGGCCGAGGAACGGCTCGCCCCAGTGCAGTGCGGTGCCGCTCATGCCCATGATCGCCAGCAGCGGTGGGCCGGAGCCGGTGCGTTCGTAGTCGAGCTCTATCTCGCCCGCGCGGACCAGGGTCATGTGCTGATCCTAACGGGCGAGCGGGTGAACGCGGGGTGGCCGTCAGTGCCTGGGGCAAGGCGCGGTGTAGCTGGCATCTACCGTTTCTGGTCGAGACGGTTCGCCGTCTTGGGCAAAGATCACTTCGGTCTTCATCAGCAGGCCCCCCTTGGGGCATTTGCTCGGCACCCGGCCGTAGTAAATCGTGTGGCCGTGCCTGCGATAGGCCGAGCCGACCTTGAGGTCGATCGAGCGCACCGATGCATAGGGCGCCCCCGGCACGCTTTCAACGAGTGGCACCTGAGCGATCAGCTCAGGGCCGCTGCTGCCGCCGGCGCTGTCGAGATTGACGTAGTGGCCGCTTGAGAGGATTTCCAGCGATACCGGTGAGTGGCCGTCGGTAAGGAACTCCATGCCGCCGCCAGGAGCGTAGAACGAGGACAGTTCGGCCTGCTCTTCCACCCGTTCGCCGCCGAATGTGACGAAGCCGATCACTTGGCCCACTGGCCCTGCGGCCGATCCGTGCGGGCAGCGAATTGGGCCGAACTGTTCCAGCGCAGGCACGGCACAGGTGGGAAAGCCCTGTGGGTGGACCTTGGCGCCACTGGGTAGGTAGAAGTTGACGCCGATCAACGGCGGCGGCGAGCCGAAGTATTCGTTGCCTTCGATCGTGTATTCGGCCTGCGCGGCGGTGCCTGCGCCGAGGATGTCGCCGGTACCGGGAAAGCCTGGAATCGGCACAGGTCGGGCTTTCAGCCGCACGGTTGGTGTCGCCGGCGCCGGGGACACCAGCGCGAAGCCGGCGAGACCAATGGCCGCGATCCAGACCGTCAGGTGGGTAAGTGCTCTGCGCATGGATCGGCTCCTCGTCTCGGACTACTCCGCTCGAACGTCGGCGGGCGCCGCGCGCCCTGGGACCGACGTAGATAAGAGGCACGTGGTGGCGAAGAGGATTCGCGGCGCGGCGCGGCGAGCGTCGCCGTCGCTATACGGCGAAAGGGCCTGGCGTGATGAAGGGATCTCGACTGGCCTGATCTACACGGGGAACGCCAACTGGGCGGCGGGCTCTCCGTCGCCGCTCGCCTGTCGTACGGGGTGCGCTCCCTCGACGTTGGGCTCCTGAGCGTCACGCGTTGTGGCGTCTGTTGCACTGAGACCGGCAACGCGCACGCCGAGCAGCCTGACCGGTCGCGGTGGCGAGTACTCGCGCAACAGTGCGAGTGCGACCTCACTCACCAATTGGGCGTCGCATGTCGGTTGCGCGACGGTCCGTGCTCGGGTGACGGTAGTCCAGTCGTCGAGGCGGACCTTGATCGCGATCGTGCGTCCGCGCCGTCGGTTTGCGCTCAGCCCGGCGCAGAGCTCCTCGGCCATCAGCGCGAGCTGCTCGCGCATCTGCGTGGGGTCGCTTACGTCGGTGTCGAAGGTACGCTCGCGCGACTCCGATACGACCTTGCGTGCGGCTCCGATCTCGCCGTCGTGTTCGAAGCGTCCGCGTCGGCCGAGTTCGCGGCCGAGGTTGGGGCCGAAGCGCTCGACGAGCAGCTGCTCGGGAGCGGCTCCCAGTGCCGCCAGCGTGTTCAGCCCAATCTCTGCCAGGCGCGCGGCCGTCTTCGGGCCGATGCCCGGTAGGAGGCCGGGCGATGAGCCGGCAAAGCGGGCGCACGCCTGCTCGCGGCTGAGCACGACGAAGCCCGCTGGCTTCTCCGCGTCAGATGCGACCTTGGCGACGAGCTTGTTCGGCCCGAGGCCAACCGAGCAGGTCAGCTGCGTTGCGGCCTTGACCTCGGCGATCAGCCTACGCATCGCCGTGCGTGGCGAGAACAGGCCGGCGACGTCCAGGTACGCCTCGTCGAGTCCCACGATCTCGACGCGCTCGACGTGCGCGCGCACGATGTCCATCACCTGCTTTGAGGCTTTGCGGTAGGTGGCAAAGTCCGGCGGCAGCACGATCGCGTCGGGGCATAGCCGCCGCGCCCTGGAAGCAGGCATAGCTGAGCCGACGCCATAACGGCGGGCCTCGTAGCTGGCGGTTGTGACGACGGCGCGGGGGCTACTACCGGCAACCACCACCGGCTTGCCGCGCAACTCGGGATGACGGCGCAACTCGATCGATACATAGAAGGCGTCGGCGTCGAGGTGCGCGACGCTGAGGTGAGGCTGCTCGGACACGATCGGTCGAATCTAGCGCCGGCTGCGGCGGGCGCCTATACAAGGCTCCCGTCGGGAGCCAGTCGACCGAATCTAACGTTGAGGTCGAGCGTTAGCTGAAGGGCGGGGCTGGTGCGAGCAGCTCACGGCGAGAGCCAACGCCGAGCTTGCGATAGATGTGGCGCGCGTGGGTCCGAACGGTCTCGATGCTGACGTGTAGATCGGCTGCGATCTGAGCGTTGGAGCGACGCTGCTGAAGTCGCGCCAGCACCTCGAGCTCGCGCGATGTCAAAAGACCTGAGCCGGGACTGGCGTATGCGTCGCGCGGGCGTAGCTGCAAACCGCGGGAGGCGAGGTGGATTGCGTTGCGCACGTCGCGCAGCTGCGTGGCCTTCGCCAGACATGCCGCGGCGCCGAAACTGAGTAGCTGCGCGCACTCGACGCTCGAGGGACTCTCGGCCAGCAGCACGAAATGCGTGGCCGGCTGCGATGCGCTGAGCTCTCGCATCTGCGCAGGAGCGTCCAAGGAGCTGGTGTCGAGGATCGCCACGAGCGGGCGATGTGCTCGCAGCATCGCTTTTAGCTGTGCTGGGCCGACGTCGTCAGCCACCAGATCGAGGTTGGGATCGTCTTCGATGACGCCCCGCAAGCCCCGGGCAAGGAGGTCATCGAAACGCCCTACGGCCACCGTCGTAAGGATGCTCTCTCCCGCTTGCATGGGGGGAATGCTACCGATAAATCACCTAGATGGGTGATCTGGACCTCACCCGTTACTACCCCTATGTCCAACCCGAAGATCACCCCCTCGGGTGATCTCTTGCTGAGCCATGCACGCGAGTATGTCTGTAACTGTGTGTGAGAGACAAATCTCCGGAGGTTGGAGGCCAACGAGATAAGTCACGCAACTCCCTGCAAAAGGGCCGAACATCGATCCCAGGGAACGGGAGAGAAATGTTGATTCGCCACAATCGAGAGCCGCAGATGCTGATGCCTGTACCGCGCGGCTCAACCGCGCGAACGGGCCGGCCAGAAACCCGACGTGCATGGATTCGTCGGTCGCTGCTCGTCGTGCTGATGACGCTCGTGGTGGTGGCGGTGGTGGCGCCTGCGGTGCAGGCACAGTCTGCAAGCGAAGCCTCTCCCGAAGAAGCGACTCCCGCGGCAGCGCTCGAAGCCCAGCAGACCCCTCGCGGGCAGCGCACTGCGGCCCGGCAGGCAGCACGCGAAGCTCGGCGACAGGCCAAGCGCGAACGCCAGGAAGCAAAGTGGGCGGCGCGAGCGACGCGCAGCAGCACGCCGTTTGTGCAGAACGGCTCGCGTCCGCGCACCAATGGCGATGTGATCTTCTCGTGTACGGGCGTGAAGTGGCAGTTCACGCAGTTCCACGAAGGCACTAACACCGTCCAGACACTGATCAGGCTTTACCCGGAAGGCAACGGCACGCAGCCGATCTCGATCCCGCAGAGCTTCACGTTCAACGGCTCGAGCTACGAAACGACGGTACCGCTACAGGCCCCTCCCGGGGAATACAAGATCGACGCGTGGGCGAAATGGAACGGCAACGGGATGAAAGGGTCCTTCGACATCCTCGGCCGACTGGTCTGCTCTGCCAACCCGGAATTCTCGGTTGAAAAGCTGCAGAAGATCTCGGGTTCAGCGGGCTCCTTCACGGCCGCACCGATTACCGGCGAGGTGGGCGACACGGTCGATTACGAGATCGTGGTCAAGAACACCGGCAACGTTCCGCTGAGTTTCGGTAGCGAAGACGTCGTCGACAAGAACTGCGGTGTCATTTCCGGCGGGCCCGCCTCGAGGACGCTGGAAGTCGGTGCCCAGGCGACGTACACGTGCACGCACGTGCTCGAAGAAGTCGGCTCCTACACGAACAAGGCAGAACTCTCGGGAATCCCGCCGACGGGCGACGGTCCGCCAATCAGCCACACTTCCAATACCGTCGTCGTGGAAGTGCCGCTGCCACCGGCGCTGCCGGCACCGGCGTTCACGCTGGAAAAGCTGCAGCAGATCTCAGGCGCGGGCGGCTCCTACACGGGCGCACAGCTGAGCGGTGCGGTGGGTCAGACGGTCGCGTACGAAATCATCGTCAGCAACGACGGCAACGTGCCGCTGACGCTCTCGAGTTTCAGCGACCCGCAATGCGATCCCGGCACGATCGCAGGCGGCCCGGAAGGCGGCGCTGCGCTGCCGGTGGGCGCCTCCACGACATACACGTGCACGCATCTGCTGAGCGCGGCAGATGGCTCAGCCGGCTCCTACACGAACACGGTGACGCTCACGGGCGAGCCCCCGGGCGGCGAGGGCTCGCCGATCACGAACTCCTCAAACACTGTCGTCGTGGCGGTCTCCCCCACGGCGAACGGCAACACCCTGTCGTCGACGAGCTCTGCGGGCGCCACGGGCGTGCTGTCCTCGACCAGCACGCAGGCGCCGTCGAAAACCGGCGTGCTCGCGTTCAGCTCGGAGATGCTGCCGAAGTTGAACGGCCCTGAGGGTTGTGTGCGCCACGACTTCCGGGTGAACCTGAAGGCGGCGGGCGTCGCGAGCGTGACGTTCTACCTCGATGGCCACAACCTGCGGACGATCACCTCGAAAAACGCGCACAAGGGTCTGCTGACGCTGCTGATCGACCCCGACAAGCTGAAGGTCGGGACGCATAAGTTGACGGCGAAGATCACGATGAAGCACACGGGATCCACAAAAGCCAAGCAGGGCACGCGCACGGTACGGATCCTGCGCTGCAGCTCCGCAGCGCTCACACCCAAGTTCACCGGCTAGCGATGGGCATGCAGCCGGCGGGCGGTGCGCGGCGACGCGGGGCACTGCTGTTCTCGCTTACCGCGCTGACGCTGGCGGCTGTGCCCGCACCCGGCCGCGCCAGCCCGCCGGCCACGGTTGCGGTGCTCGCGCGCCTGTCGAACCTGCGCACGGTCTCGCGCTGGGCCTACCCCAGCTCTGAAGCTCCAGTTCACGCATACTCTTCGACTGAATCGCGCGTGATCGGACACTTGCGCTTCTTGACGGATGACGATCAAGCGGAGTTGTACCTGGCGCTCGATTCCGCGCGTATGTCCTCGGGACAGACGTGGATCAAGATCGAGCTGCCCGCACGACCCAACGGGCAAACAGGCTGGGTGCCGAGGAGCGCGCTCGAGTCGCTGCACACAGTCGACGGCTACCTGCTGGTCGACCGCGCGAGGTTGCACGCGACGCTGTTTCGCGACGGCCGCTCGATCTTCAGCGCGCCGATCGGTGTGGGCAAGGCGAGCACGATCACGCCACCGGGCAACTTCTATGTGATGGAGAAGCTCGTGACCTTGAACGACCCCGCCTACGGGCCGCTCGCACTGGGTACCAGCGCGTATGCGCCGACGCTGAGCGAATGGCCCGGCGGCGGCATCGTCGGCATCCATGGTACCGACGAACCCCAGCTGATCCCCGGGCGCCCCTCGCACGGCTGCATCCGCATGCGCAACGCCGACATCAAACGGCTGTGGTCGTCGATCTCGGTGGGAACACCGATCGAGATCACCTGACCCGGCCCGCTCCGAAGACTGATCGCCGCGGTGGATTACACGACACGCCGTATGCGACACATGTCAAACCGTGTTGCAGTAGTCTCAGCGACGAGGGACATGGACCTGACGTTCAGCGACAAAGAGACGGCGTTTCGCGACGAACTGCGCGCGTGGCTGGCGGACAATCAGCCAGGCGAGAAACCGCCGGCCGATGCCGGCGAGGACGCACACTTCGCCTACCGCCGCGACTGGCAGCGCCACCTGTATGACGCGGGCTGGGCGGCGCCGGCATGGCCGACGGAGTACGGCGGGCGTGGCGCCTCGCAGAGCGAGTCGGCGATTTACTTCGAAGAGCTCGGCCGCGCGCGGATGCCGTTTGCCGCGAACACGCTCGGCCTGCTGCTGGGCGGCCCGACGCTGATGGTGTGGGGCACGCCGGAGCAGAAGGAGCGCTACCTACCGCCGATCCTCTCGGCGGAGGAGATCTGGTGCCAGGGTTTTTCTGAGCCCGATGCGGGCTCCGATCTCGCGTCGCTGAAAACCCGTGCGGTGAAGGACGGCGGTGAGTGGGTGATAACTGGCCAGAAGGTATGGACCAGCGGTGCGCAGTACTCGAAGTGGTGCATGCTGGTCGCGCGGACCGATTCCGATGCAGCCAAGCACAAGGGCCTGACGTACTTCTTGATGGACATGGAGCAGGACGCGGTGCAGATCCGCCCGCTGCGCCAGATCACGGGCGAGGCCGAGTTCAACGAGCTGTTCATCGAGGAGGCGCGGATTGCAGACGCGAACGTGGTCGGCGGCGTGGGCAATGGTTGGAAGGTGGCACTGACGACACTGATGAACGAGCGCGCGGGCCTTGGGTTCGCGCTGCAGATCCGTCTACGCCAGCTACTCGACGACGTTATCGCGGCGGCTGCGGCCAACGGGATGCTCGAGAACCCGCTGTATGCCGACGCAATCGCTGAGCTTCATGTGCGCTGCGAGTCGATTCGCCTGCTCGCCTGGAAGGGGCTGACCGACGCCGAGCGCTACGGCCAACCCGGCCCGGAGGGCTCGCTGGTGAAGTGGCTGTGGTCAGACACCAACCAGCGATTGACGCAGCTCGCCGCGGACGTGATCGGCCCGGAGGCGCTGATCACAGGCACGGGCTGGAGCTATGAGCTTCTGCGCGCGCGCGGCAACACGATCGAGGGAGGCACCACCGAGGTGCTCAAGAACATCGTCGCCGAGCGGGTGCTCGGTCTTCCCCGTCTGAAGGTGGCCGCGTAGATGGATTTTGGCCTCACCGACGACCAGCGCGACATCCAGCGCACGGCGCGCGACCTGCTCGCCGAGCGCGCGACGTTCGCGCGGGTGCGCGAAATGATCGAATCCCACCCGCCCGCGGGGACGACCGACACGGCCCTGTGGCAGGAGCTGTGCCAGTTGGGCTGGCCGGGGATTGCGATCTCCGAGCAGTACGGCGGCCAGGGCCTGGGCACGATCGAGCTTTCGATCCTGAGTGAGGAGCTGGGACGGG
>DATHLT010000172.1:0-22729 GCA_035487855.1 Solirubrobacteraceae bacterium | reverse complement strand
GCAGCGCCCACACGCGCACACGCCGCGAGTTGACGCGCAGCGGATCGAACGGGAACGTGAAGCCGCGCAGGAAGGGCTTGGGCTGCGCGCTTTCGGGGTTGCCACCGACGCCCGCGCTGTAGAGGCCGGCGGGTCGTGGGTACTCAATGGCACCGCCCGTCGGCTTGGCCGCGCGTACGCCTGGATAGGGATCAACCAGGAACTGCCACGAGACGAGACTGACGCCGGCGACCCACAGCCGGTGCAGAGCGCGCGAGATCCACTGCGCCTGCAAGGCGGCCGGCACCCCTTGCGACGACTGCGGCGCGCTTTCCCAGTTGAGCTCTGTGACCCAGACGGGCTTGACCCCGCCTGGTAGCGCCGTGCCCAGGCGCTCGGCCTGCCCGAGCAGGCCTGTGATCTTCACAGCATCCGAGAGCGACACGTCGAACGAGGAGCTCGCCGGCTGGTTGGGGTCTCCGACCGACAGCGGATGGAAGGCGAGCGCGTCGAAATGCGGCGGGTCGAGGCAAGTTGCGCGAGTCCGCCGGACGCCGTCCCGGCGGCTCGGACTCGGGCTCAGGCAAAGCAGTGCTCTCAGGAAGCGCACCGGCTGCATGCGCCCGACGCCTTCGGGGTCGCCGTTGGGCGCGACGCCGGCGGAGACCACCACGTCGCTGGGCTGCACGGACTTGACACCGCTGTAGAAGCCGTTGAGCATTTCTCGGTAGAGCAGCGGCGAGAACGCAACCCAGCGTCCTTCCTCTACTACCCATTGGGGCTCCAGGTAGCGGGTGAGGTTCGGCTCGTTCCACGCTTGGAAGAGCATCACGCGCGGTAGCACACCGCCGGGAGCCTGGGGATCGGGGAACGACCCGTCGTAGCGTCGCGCAAGCGCGGTCGCGAACTCCCCAAGCGCGGCCGGGCTAGGCGCCCAGCTGCCGGGGTAGGCGTACGGCCAACGCGGGGATGCTTCGGCGAATCCGGGAGCGTGGGAGACGACGAGCAGTGGCGTCAAGCCAGCGGACACGGCGCTAATGACGGCTGCGTCGATTGGCGCGAAGCGGTAGTCGACGCTGCCGGGATCGGACGCATTGAAGCTCGCGGGCGGGTCTTCAGCGACTGTCGAGCGCCAGTCGACGGGGATGCGCACAACGCTCGCTCCGGCTTCGCGAATTCGCGTCACTGCCAGGCTGCGAACGGCGGCTGCTTCGCTGTCTAGCAGCGTGCCTTCGGAGACGCCGCGAGTGAGCCCAGCCGCAGGGAATGGCCCGTACAGCATTGCGTTGGTTTGGGCTCGTGCCAGAGCGGCGTTGGTGCGCGGCGCCTGCGGACCGGGCGGCGGCTCGAAGCCGTATGGGCGCGGCGACCCTTCGGGTCCGGTACGCGATGGGAGCGGCAGCAGTGCTGGCGGCTGCAGCCACACGAGCGCGCTCAGCGCAACCCCGAGCGCGTGCCTGAGCACCGGCGCAACGCCCCTAGCGGTGGAGCGAGACCGTACGACGTTCCAGATTCAGCGTGGCGCCGGAGTTGCTGTGCAGTGTGGTGACCAGCACCACCTTCAAGTTCTTCGCCGCCTTCAGCTCATGACGCCCCTTGGCGGTGAGCTTCAGTAGGACTGTCACCGTACCGGCGCTAGTGGTCGTGGCGGCGCCCCGTGCGAGCAGCAACGCGGGAGGGGTCTTCTTCTTGTGATGCCCCTTTGCGCTGGCTGCATGTGCCGGCACTTTGCCAGCCTCGAGGTAGAGGTCCTGAACGACGGTGCCCGGCAGGTTGATCGTGACCTCGTCACGCATGCCTGACTTCAAGAGGGACTTGATCGACGCCTTCAGCAGCTTGAACACCGAACCCTGTAGCGCTGGCGGCGGCGGAGGGGGCGGTGGCGGCGGAGGCGGCAGCGGGCACGCGCCGACGGGGCGAATGATTTCGCTCGAGTAGGTGAACACGGCACCACCCGCCAACGGCGTTTCGAGCGACTCGTTCGCATACACCGTCTCGCCAAGCGCAAGCGGCGAAAGGAAGCTGCCGCCGAAGCTCGAGCCGGAGAGAAGCGTGATCTGAGCCTGGCCGCCGCCGACGCGTTCGAATTCTGTCCCGTATGGCGTGCCGTGGGCCACCTCTGTGAAGTAGCCGCCTTCGACCGTGTCCCCTGAGGAGCGCTGGCCTGAGAAGTTTGCCGAGCCGGCGCACACGGTCGCTTCGGCTGACGGCAGCCCGTCATAGACGACCGAGCCCACCGTCGTGCCGACCGGCGATTCGAGCGTGACGACATCTCCGACCTGCGGCACCTGCGACATCCAGGCGCCGTTGTTGCCGGAGCTTTGGAACATGGTGAGGCCGCCGCGGACGATCGATATGCGAACGGGGGCGTTGGTGTGTTCGACGTGGCCGCTGGTTGAGACGACGCTGTCTTCCGGCTGCGTGGTCTCACCCTCGACGATCGACAGCGAGTAGCGGGGAGGCGACGGTTTGGCCCACGCGGGCGCTGCGAGAGCGCAGGCCGCGAGCGCTGTCATGCACATAGCCAAGCTGGCTCGCCTGATCGCTGCGGGAGCGCGCACGAAGACACTGTCGGTTCTCATGACACGGCCCCATCGTGCGGCGTTGGGCGCGTGCTTAGTTTTGGGAGCCGAATCCCAACACAAAGGCCAGTTGTGCCGAGCTGGTTGTCTAGCAGCGCCCGCCAGCCATGGCCGGCAAGATCACAAGCGTGTCGGCGTCGCCGACGGCGGTGTCCAGCCCGTCGAGCACGCGCACATCCTCGTCGTTGAGGTACACGTTGACGTAGCGGTTGAGCTCACCCTCAGCGGAGAACAGCTGATCCTGGGTGGCAGGGTGGTTGGCGGCGAGGTCGCGCAGCACGTCACCGACGTTCTCGCCGGAGGCATCGATGAGCTTCTCGCCGCCGACGGAGTTGCGTAGCACGGGTGGGATCTTGATCGTTGCCATGTCGGGGCGCAGCCTACCCTGCCGCGGCGCAGAATGCCTCGTAATCCGGAAAAACGCCCATCTCCTCGTGGGAGATCTCATCTGGGTCACGAGAGCAAATCGGGCAGTCAGGGTCGCGATGGACTTTGACCTCGGTGAGCGTGGCACCGAGTGCGTCGTAGAGCAGCAACCGTCCGATCGCAGGCTCGCCGATCTCGAGGATCAGCTTGACGACCTCGGTGGCCTGCAACAGACCCATGGTGCCGGGGAGCACGCCGAGCACGCCGTTGGCACCGCACGAGGGCGCAAGCTCAGCCGGCGGCGGCTCGCGGAACAGGCAGCGATAGCACGGACCGTCGTAGGGCTTGAACACGGACAACTGCCCGTCGAAGCCGAGGATGGATGCGGATACGACCGGAATCTGCAGGCGCACGGTGGCGTCGTTGAGCAGGTAGCGGGTGGGGAAGTTGTCGACCCCATCGACGATCACGTCGTAGCCCTCGATGATCTCCATGATGTTGGAGGCGTCGATACGGGTCTGGTACTTGACGACATTCACATCGGGGTTGAGCGCGTGAATCGCCCGCTCGGCGGACTCGACCTTGGGGGTGCCAACGCCGTCGGTGTCGTGGATCACCTGGCGTTGCAGGTTGGACAGGTCGACGACGTCGTCGTCGACGATCCCCAGCGTGCCCACGCCGGCAGCGGCCAGATACAACGCGGTGGGCGAGCCAAGCCCGCCGGCACCGAGCAGCAGCACCTTGGCGTCGAGCAGCTTCTGCTGGCCCTCGATGCCGATCTCGGGGATGAGCAGATGACGGGAGTAGCGCTCGCGCTGTTCAGCGCTGAGCGAACGGGGCACCTCGACCTCGTAGCCACGGTCCTTCCACAGCGTGATCCCGCCCGTCATCGAGCGCACATGCGCGTAACCGAGGTCCTCGGTGAGGGTGCGCGCAGCATAGGCAGAGCGGTTGCCCGACTGGCAGTAGAGGATCACCTGCGTCGAGCGGTCGGGGACAACACCCTCGATGCGTGTCTCCAAGTAGCTACGCGATACGTGCTTGGCACCCGGAAGATGTCCCGCCGCGAACTCCTCGGTCTCGCGCACGTCGATAACCGCAACGCCCTCGCTGATCAGCTCGTTGACCTCGGCGGGGTCAACCTCTTGGATTTGGCTCTTGACTTGGCGGAGAAGCTCCACACCAGACGGGCTCATTTTGAAAACTCCTAAACCAGGGTCGGGATTCAGGGACTTCACAAAGTGTAGCGACACTTGACGCAGTTGCCGGTGGCTGATGGCACCACCCGCGAACACCGTTGCCTGCCCGACTAGGAGACGAGCAGATACGTGTAGCCGACAGCACTGGGGCTGGCGGTACGGGAGCCTTCATAGGTGGCGTTGGCACGCCACTGCCCAACACTTGGCGCGACGAAGGGGACGGTGGCCAGCCCACCGCTGGCGAAGGCCTTTTCCTGGCGATAGAACTGCCAGCCGAAGACTGGATCGAAGCGCTCGATGTCGACGGTGACGGGCCCAGATTCAGCGGGTGAGATCTTGACTTGGATGCCAAGCCCGTGCCCTGGCGAAGCCTTGGCCGCACCAAAGGAGACGGTGGTGGCGGTGATCGTGCGCGACTCTCGCTCGAGCGTGAAGCTACCGGAGGTCTTATCGCTGACGGACACGACCGCGTAATAGGTGCCGGGATGCAGCTGGTGCTCGAGCCGCTGTGAGCCGCCGCCCCCTTCGCACTCGCATTCGATCACGTCACCACTGGAGTTGCGCAACTGCAGCTTGAAGTCGGCCGATTCGCGAGCGGTCAGCTTGAGGGTGAGGTTGGAGTGGCTTGTGATTTCCATGCGATACAAGCGCAATACGTGCACACTGCGCCCGTTGAGGTAGCCGTGGGCATGGGCGTAGTTGCCCAAAGGCAGTCCCGGCGCGGTTTCGGCGGAGCCAGCGGGTGCGACCTGTAGGTGGAAGCGCTGCACGCCGCTGCGTGATTGGCGGGGCGTTATGTCGAAGCTATAGACCCCTCCCTGGCCGGGACCGGGCGTAAACAGGCGGTAGCCGCCACATTCGATGTGGAGCAGCCCACCACTTGATCCTTCGCCTTCTTCGACACCGAAGGAGCTCGTGCTGGGGGCGAATAGGGCACCGTTGACGCACGCGCCTTTGGTTTCGTTGGCGAGATCGATTAGGTAGCTCTCGCCGGCGTGCATGGTGATCGCATACGCAGCGTTGATGTTCTGCACGCGATCGACATGGCCGCTGATGCCAGCGGCGGGCAATGGCGTTCCGGGCGGGCGGATGGCGGGCGTGGGCGTGAAGACTTCGAGCGTGAAGCCAGCGAGTTGAGAGTTCTGCAAGGCGGCGACCCTGATGTCGTAGAGACCGTTCTTAGACGCCTGGAAGGAGAGTGATGTCTTGCCTTCGCCTTCGGTTTCCTGGCATGTGACGGAGCTCAGCTGCGAGCGCACGGCGTGGAAGACATCGACGGTGGCGTCGAGCTTACCGCCGGCATCGAGGTCGATACCTACCCGCTGAGGGTTGGTGACGCGCAGGCTGTACCAGACGGAGTTGCTGGTAGACCCGCTGCAGGCAGACTGGCGTTCACTCGCTTCGGTGGTTGCGCCGAGGACAGTGCCGTTGATCGTGGCGGGGAGGTTGTGCACGGAGATGCCCTGGGCACCGGCGAGCGTGTCGTTGGCTGGCGGCGGTGGAACGGTTGCTTCAGTTGCACCACTCGCGGCGGGCACGATCAAGGCGGCGAGCACGAGCGCGAGAATGACCCCAGCGATGCGAATCAACGGGGTCGAATGATGACGCTGGCTGAGCATCGGCAAAATGTACGTGAGCGACCGGTCGACCTTGTGTTGTTGCCCGCGCTGGGCGATGCTGGCGTACTCTCACCGGCATGCCGATGCGACGCCGGACGGCCTCATTCCTACCCGTGTTAGCACTGGTCGCGGTGGTGTTAGCGCTGCTGGCAGCGATTGTCGTGCTGCTGCTGTCAGGGGCGTCTAGCTCGCACGGCGGCGGGTCCTCGCAATCGGCGACGAGCGTCGAACTGCAGCTCGGCGGTGCGCCGTTCCCAGGCAAGATCGCCGCACCGTCGTTCACCCTCACCGATCAGTACGGCGATCGCGTCTCGCTGGACGATTACCGCGGCCGGGTGGTGCTGCTGAGCTTCCTGTATTCGACGTGTGGGGATACGTGCACGGTGATCGGCCAACAGATTCGCGGCGCGTTGAACGAACTGCAGGAGGAACACGTGCGTCTGCCGGCGGTACTGATCGTGAGCGCCGATCCAAAGGCGGACACGCCAGCCAACGTGCGGCGGTTCTTGGCGGAAGTGTCGTTGACGGGGCGCGTCCAGTATCTGACGGGCACCCCGGCACAGCTGCGCGCGGTGTGGCACGAGTATGCGGTCAAGCCGGCGAGCGCCGGACGGGCGGTGTTTGACGAGTACGCGCCGGTGCTGCTGATCGATCCGGCTGGACACAAGCGAGAGCTGTTCGAGTCTGAAGAGCTGACGCCGGAAGGCATCAGCCACGACGTGGGGAGGTTGGCCGGCGGCGCCACCGGCCATTAGATCCCAGCCCACCCTGGATCCCCTGCCCTGGATCCCAGCGACCCCCTGATACCCTAGCTGCGAGGTAGGAAATCAAGATGATGTTCTCGACAAAGGCCGAGTACGGCGTACGCGTGATGGTGGAGCTGGCGCGACGCGCCGGCGGTGAGCCGATACCACTGGCGGAGATCGCCGCGCACGACGGCTTGCCGCTTGCCTATCTAGAGCATCTGGTTGCGCGTCTGCGCAAGGCTGGCCTGGTGGAGTCACGACGGGGCTCGCGGGGCGGCTACCTGCTGGCGAGACCCGCGAGCGAGATCACGATGGCAGAGGTGGTGGAGGCGCTGGAGGGCTCGATCGCGCCGATTGAGTGCATCTCCCAGGCCCCGGACGGCTCGATCGTGTGCTCGCGGGAGTCCGGTCCAGACCACGTGTGCCCGACGAAGCGATTGTGGACGCGAGTGCGCTTCTCGATTGTGAGCACGCTGCGCGAAACGACATTGTCAGACTTGCTTTCGAGCCCGACGCTGCCGGCGGAGGAATCGACGCCGGCAGGGCCGACCCTGCCCACGGTGGGCATGGAGTCGCTCACTCCAGCACAACAATCACCAACCCTGACGACGGGAGCCTGACGACAGACCATGGCGGACCTAGAGATCAAAGACCTGCACGTACGCATTGAGGAGCGCGAGATCCTCCGAGGCGTGGACCTGGAGATCAACCGGGGGGAGATACACGCGCTGATGGGGCCGAACGGCTCGGGCAAGTCGACGCTGGCGAACACGCTACTGGGCCACCCGTCATACGAGGTCACCCAAGGCTCGATCGTTTTCAAGGGCGAGGACCTGACTGAGGCCGAGCCGCACGATCGCGCGAAGGCGGGCCTGTTCCTGGCGTTCCAGTACCCGGTGTCGATCCCGGGCGTGTCGGTGGCGAACTTCCTGCGCATGGCGATCAACGCCAAGCGCGACGAGCCGATCCAGGTAAAGGAGTTCCGTACGCAGCTGCAGCACGCGATCGAGCTGCTGGACGTGGATCGCGCGTTCACCTCACGCCACCTCAACGACGGCTTCTCCGGCGGCGAGAAGAAGCGGGCGGAGATCCTACAGATGGCGATGCTGGCGCCGGACGTAGCGATCCTGGACGAGACGGACTCGGGCCTTGACATCGACGCGCTGCGCACGGTGGCGGAGGGCGTGCAGAAGCTGCACGACGAGCAGGGTCTGGGCGCGTTGATCATCACCCACTACCAGCGCATCCTGCACTATGTGAAGCCCGAGTTCGTGCACATCCTGATGGACGGGAAGATCGTGCTGGAGGGTGGCGTGGAGCTAGTGGAACGCCTGGAGCGCGAGGGCTATGACCAGATTCGCCAAGAGGTTGGGGCCGGCGCGGTTGCGGCCGGTGACAGCAGTGTCTGAGTCAAACGGCGCGACAGGCGATGGCGCGGGCGACAGCACGACAGCCAACACGGGCAATGCCGCGGTGACGAACGGCGCGACGCCGGTGCAGATGAAGGCGGGCCGCCACCGCGAGGCGACGCTCTACCACGCGCTGCACGGCGCGGGCGCGGGCGACGGACGCACGCTCGAGCAGTTGCGCGAGGCGGCGCTGAAAGCGTACGAGGCAGCGGAGTTGCCGGTCTGGCGCCGGTCGGGCTTTTGGACGACTAGCTTGCAGAGCCTCGCCCTCGACGCGTTGGCGACGAGCGTGACGGAGAGCGGTGTGCCGGACGTGGTGAGCCGGACGCTGCCGGACCGTCCGCGGGCGGGGCGGATCTTGCAGAGCGCGGGTGCGGTTGTGCAGGTGGAGCTGGACGAGGCACTGGCCGAGAAGGGTGTGATCCTGTGCTCGCTTGAGCAGGCGTTTGAGCAGCATCGCGAGCTGGCGTCGGAGTGGTACTGCAAGCGCATGCCGATCGACCGTCACAAGCTGGAGGCCGCGAATGCGGCGTTCTGGACGGGAGGCGCGTTCCTGTATGTGCCCGAGGGTGTTGTGGTGGAGGAGCCGTTTGAGATCGTGTATGCGATCGACCGAGCGGGCGTGGCGCAGTATGGGCGCACGCTTGTGGTCGGCGCCCCGATGAGCGACTTCCGCGTTCAGGAGTACGATTTGGCGGAGGATTTCGAGGGCCAAGCGCTGCACGCGAGTGCCTTTGAGCTGTACCTGCAGGACGGCGCGCGTTGCCGCGTGGCACAGCTGCAGGATTGGGGTTCGGGCGAGGTGTTCGACGTCTCGACGCGCTTCGTGGGCGTGGGCCGAGACGCCTACTGCCACTGGCTGCCGGCGCTGTTGGGCGGCCATTTGGTGCGCCAGCATCTGGAGCTTGCGGTCATGGGCAAGGGTGGCGACATGGCCTTTCGAGGGCTGTTCTTCGCGGAGGCGGACGAGCACCTAGACGTGTTCGCGGTGGATCTGCACGAAACGGGTCCCTCGGGCGGAGACGTGCACTGGCGGGGGACGGCGACGGGCGAGAGCCGAGCGAGCTTCGAGGGTTTGATTCAGATCGACCCGGGCGCGCAGCAAACGCACACCTACCTACAGATCCACACGATGATGCTCTCGCCGAAAGCCCGCGTGGACGCGATCCCGTCGGTGCTGGTGTCGGCGGATGACGTGTCCGCTTCGCACGGCGGCACGGTGGGCGAGCTGGACGAGACGGTGATCTTCTACATGCAGACGCGCGGCCTCGATCGGGCGGCGGCTGTGAAGGTGATCGTGGAGGGCTTCTTCGAGCCGTTGGTGGCAGAGCTGGGAGACGAGGCACTGGAAGAGCTCGTGCGTGGGAGGGTCGAGAAGAAGCTCGCGGCGGCACGCGATGACATCGAGGCATATGCCGCCAGTCGCTGAGAACGACGTTTTTATGGAGACTCCCTCCGGGACCGGATGCCCGCCCGCCGTGCGCGCTGATTTCCCGATCTTCTCCCGGAGCTCTGGCGGATCCGATGCCCAACCACCGCGGGCGCTCGTCTACTTGGACTCGGCAGCGAGCTCACAAAAGCCGGAAGTTGTGATCGAGGCGATGGCAGAGCACCTGCGCAGGCACAACGCGAACGTGCATCGTGGCGTGTACGCGCTGGCGCAGGAGGCGGACGCGGCGTACGACAGGGCGCGCGAGCTGGTGGCGGCGTTCGTTGGCGGTGAGCCGCGGACGACGATCTTCACGAAGAACGCGACGGAGTCGATCAACCTGGTGGCGTACGCGTGGGGACGCGCGAACGTGAGCGCGGGCGACGCGGTGCTGATCACGCAGATGGAGCACCACGCGAATATCGTGCCGTGGCAGGTGCTGTGCCGCGAGCGCGGCGCGCAGCTGCGCTACCTGGAGGTGGACGAGCACGGGGAGCTGTCGCTGGATCAGCTCGACGCAGAGTTGGCCCGTGGCGATGTGAAGCTGCTGGCGTTTGCGCACGTGTCGAACGTGCTGGGCACGATCAACCCAGTGGCAGAGATGGCCGCGCGGGCGCGTGCGGCGGGCGCGGTGACGCTGGTGGACGGCGCGCAGGCGGTGCCGCAGATGCCGGTTGACTTGGCGGCGATGGGCGTTGACTTCTATGCGTGGACGGGCCACAAGGCTGTGGGGCCGACGGGGGTTGGCGTGCTGCACGGCCGCCGGGAGCTGTTGGAGGCGATGGAGCCGTTCCTGACGGGCGGGGACATGATCGCGTCGGTGGACTTCCAGCAGGCGACGTGGAACGAGCTGCCTTACAAGTTCGAGGCGGGCACACCGCCGATTGCGGAGGCCGTGGGCCTGGGTGCGGCGGTGCAGTACTTGGAGGGGCTGGGGATGGAACGCGTGCGCGCGCACGAGCAGGGGCTGACGGCGTACATGCTGGAGCGCCTGGCGGAGGTGCCGGGGCTGCGTGTGGTGGGCCCCCCCACGGCCGAGCGTCGTGGGGGCCTTGCGTCGTTCACGGTGGAGGGCATCCACCCCCACGACGTGGCTGAGCTGGTGGATCGTGCGGGCGTGTGCATCCGCGCGGGCCACCACTGCGCACAGCCGCTGATGCGTTGTCTGGGTGTCGGTGCGACGGCGCGGGCGAGCGTGGGCGTCTACAACGACCAGTCGGACATCGACGCTCTCGTTAGTGCATTGCAGGCAGGCCGTGAGGTATTCGGTCTATGACGCTGGCAGCCGCCACTATCCACTCCCCCACGAGCTGCTGAGCATGGACGACCTGTATCGCGACTACATCCTCGAGCACTACAAGCGGCCACGGAACTTCGGCGAGCTGGAGCCGCACGACCTGGAGGCGTTGGAGCACAACCCCCTGTGTGGCGACGAGCTGGGCGTGCACATCCGCGTGGTCAATGACCGCATCGAGGACATCCGCTTTCACGGCCACGGCTGCGCGATCTCGCAGGCGTCAGCGTCGATCGCCTCTGAAGAGCTGAAGGGAATGACGCTGGATGAGGTGGGCAAGCTGGACGCGGACTGGATGATCGAACTGCTGGGCATCCCCGTGTCGGCGACGCGGCGCAAGTGCGCGCTACTGAACCTGAAGGTGGTGCGCGGCGCGGTGACGGGCGATCACGATTGGCCGGCCTGAGTCAGGCGACCATCGCGGTCGAGCGTGAAGCCAGGCAGACCGAAGCGCGTGTCGAGCAGTTGCGGGATCTCATCCCGCGAGATCGGTGTGACGTGAGCACCGGCGGGCGTTTGCTCGGTGAGCGCAAGCTGACCTCGGTCGCTGAGCGCGATACGCGTGCCGTCTGGGCGCTGCGTGCTGACGATCAGACCGGTGACGAATGGCGAGCTGGGATGGGCGGAGGTGTACCAGTTGGCCACCTCGATGTCGCTCATCGGCACAGGTTGCGGCATAAAGCCGTAGAGATCCACCCACTCCGACCCGCTTTCGGCCTGTAAGACATGCTCGAAGCGATCCTCGACGATGCGAAACCGCCACCCGGACAGCTCGTGAGCGACACCCGGACCGAACGGCAGCGGCTCAGGCAGCGTGCCGAGCCCAAATCCTGCGTCGGCGAGCCACGACTGGCCATCCACTTCAACGCGCAGCACGAGGTGGGTGCGCGGCCGCACGACACCGGGCGGAGCTCCGAATTTGACGCGTGCGAGCATCGGCTCGACGTGCGCGCCAAGTGCCTCGAGCGCAGCCTTCAGGAGCAGGTTCTGCTCGAAGCAGTAGCCACCGCGAGGCTGACCGACGAGCTTGCGCTGCAGATCCTCCAGCTCGAGCGACACCTGCAGGCCACAGTGTGGGTCGAGGTTCTCGAAGGGGATCGACGTGACTTGGGCACGGTGTACCTCGGTCAAACCGGAACGTCCGCTGAGGTGGACTCGCTCGACATACGCGTCCAAGTCGAACACGACGGCAATGTAGCAACGCAGGCAGCGCGGACTACTCCCCTTCGCGTCGCCAGCGCCGGCGCCGCTTGCCTGTTAGCTGCCAGGGCCCAGGCATGAGGTCGAGCAGGACGCTGACGAGCCACACAATCAAGGTGGCGAGCACCAGCGCAGAGAAGCCGCTGATATAGAAGCCGCTGACGATCGCCTTGGTCAGCAGCAGCATCAGCAGGGAGACGAAGAACCAGGCGATGCCGAAGGAGATGACGGCGAGCGGCAGTGTGACGAGCCGTAGCAGCGGCTTGAGCATGGTGTTGAGGACGCCAAACACAGCTGCCGCCTCGAGCAGGTCACCGACGTCGTGGACACGCACCCCATCGAGCAAGCCGGCGACGATGGCCAGCACGAGGGCGTTGCTGAGCCAGGAGATGGCCAGTCGCGCCAGGAACGAAGGCGAGCGATCGGGGGCTGGCTGGCGCGAACCGCGGCGCATGGCCTGCCAGCGTATGCCACCGCCCCCATCCCGCGGGTCCGCGCGCCCGGCTCGATACAATTCCTACTGCAGCGCACAGGATTGCCAAGCCACAGCCAGCGAGGAGCCTCATGGCCACGATTGACCGCACGAAGATCGACAAGCCCAGCCCGATAGTTGAGGACGAGCAGGGTCAGTTGCGTGCCCGCCAGGGAATCTCGCGTGAGGTCGTGACGGAGCTGTCGAAGATCAAGGGCGAGCCCGACTGGATGGCTGAGAAACGGCTCAAATCGCTGGAGATCTTCGAACGCAAGCCGGTCCCGACGTGGGGACCAGACCTGGGTGGCCTGAACCTCGACGACCTCGTCCTCTACTCCCCTCCCACGGCGGGGCGCTTCAACAGCTGGGACGAAGTGCCGGCGGAGATGAAGCAGACCTACGAGGACCTCGGGATCCCGCAGGCCGAGCGCGAGCACCTCGCAGGCGTCGTCGGCGTATGGCGCCAGGAGCCCGTGTACGAGGGCCTGAAGGAGGAGTACGCCAAGCAGGGGATCCTGTTCTGCTCGATGGACACGGCGATCACCGAGTACCCAGAGCTCGTGCAGAAATACTTCATGACCAAGTGCGTGCCGGCGCAGGACAACAAGTTCTCGGCACTTCACGGCGCGGTGTGGTCGGGCGGAGCCTTCTGTTACATCCCCAAGGGCGTCAAGTGCGACCTGCCGCTGCAGTCCTACTTCCGTATGGAGGGCGCGGGCGAGGGCACCTTTGAGCACACGCTGATCATCGCGGACGAGGGCTCGGAGGTGAACTACATCGAGGGCTGCACGGCGCAGACCTACAGCGTCAACTCGATGCACTCGGCAGTCGTTGAGATCTTCGTGCACGAGGGAGCCAAGGCGCGCTACACGACCGTGCAGAACTGGTCGAAGGACGTGTACAACCTCAACACCAAGCGCGCGATCGTCGATGCTGAAGGCACGGTCGAGTGGGTCGGCGGCTCGATGGGCGCCAAGTACGTGATGCTGTACCCCGGTTCCTACCTGATGGGTGAGGGCGCGAGGGCGGACCACCTGAACGTGGGCGTGGCCGGCAAAGGCGTGCACAAGGACACGGGCGCGAAGGTCGTGCACCTGGCTCCCAACACCACCTCGAATATCCTCGCCAAGTCGATCTCCAAGGACGGCGGGATCATGGGCTACCGCGGCCTGGTCAAGATGGGCCACAACTCGGCGGGCTCGAAAGCGCGCGTGCAATGCGACGGGCTGATGATGGACGGCGAATCGAAATCGGACACATGGCCGGACATCCAGATCCAGAACCCGCACGTGACCGTCGCACACGAGGCGACCGTCGGGCGAATCTCAGACGACCAGCTCTTCTACATGGGCTCACGCGGCTTCACCGAGGATGAGGCAGCAGCAATGATCGTCAACGGCTTCATCGAGCCGGTGACGAAGGAGCTGCCGATGGAGTACGCGGTGGAGCTAAACAGGCTCATCCAGCTAGAGATGGTAGGCAGTATCGGCTGATCTGGACGCCGATCGCCGGCGGCTGGCGGGCGTCCTCCTTCGTTCGCGTGCTAGCGCACGCCACACTCGGTGCGTCCTTGCCAGCCTTGGCGCTTCGACCCCCCAGATCCTACTGCCCAACGAGAGCAGCAATGCGCGTCCCGGTAGACACTATTGCCGCACCGCTGTTCCCCACGGGGCTGCCGTGGGTCAATGCTTCGTCGGCAGGCGTGAGCACGCTTCAGCGGGGCAAGCCGATGCTGGTGGAGTTCTGGGACTTCTGCCGGCCGAACTCGATGCGCACGCTGCCCTATGTGAAGGCGTGGCATGAGCGCTACAGCGCCGATGGACTGCGAGTGGTCGGCGTGCACTCCCCCGGCTTTGATGCCTCTTGCGAGGAGGAGGCGGTCAGGGACGCGGTGGCACGGCTGCAGATCGCCTACCCGGTGCTGATCGACAGCGGGCTGGAGGTTTGGCGGGAGTACGAGAACATGGGCTGGCCGGCTCGCTACCTGTTCGACGGTCGCGCCCGCCTGTTCGACTACCACTACGGCGAGGGCGCGTATGTGGAAACGGAGCTGGCGATCCAAGAGCTGCTGGAGATGGAGTGCGAGCCACTCGCGCCAGTACGCGCCGAGGATGCCCCCGACGCGACGCTCGCGGCCCAGACCGCCGACCAAGAGGGCGCCTACTCGGGGCCTTATGAGGCGGGCGGCGTGTGGGCGGTGCTCGACGGGGTTGGGACGGTGACCGTCAACGGCGGCGCGTCGAGTGGCGGCCGAGAGCTGACCGTGGATCATCCTGGCGCCTACCCCCTGCTCGAGCACAAGCAGCACACAGCCGGAGATCTTGCGCTCGCGATCGGCACAGGCGTGCGCTGCCTCGCTACGTGCTTTACGCCCGGCCTCACGGGCAAGGCTGTCGCGGCCGCGCCGCCGGCACCCTGAGCGGCGCTAGTGGTGCGTTGGAGCGGTGAAGGTCAGCGTCTGACCTTTCACGGCAACGTCGATGAGGCAATCTGTACATACGTGCGATCCTGCAGCAGCCGCTTGACCGTCGGCGGCCCGTCCCCGTCTACGAGCACGCACACCCCGGGCCAGTATGGGCTCTCACCGGGCTTTGCGGTGAGGAAGATCGACGAATAGGTCCAGCTGCCGGTGTTGACCAGGCGCGCACCGTCACGCCCGCGCCACTCGTGCTGCGCGTCATCTGGAAGCGGGCCGGCGCGGTGCGTGTGGCCGAAGACGACGTAGGCGTCGCCCAGCTGAAGGCGCGCGGCAACCTCTCCCATTGCGCTCAACCCCGCGCGGCGTAGCTCGGTCATGGAGATGTCAGCGCGCAGCGGACCCACGCCGGCACGGTTGAGAGCGGAGATCGCGACCGGGAAGGCCGCTGCGATCGCCGCGCCGCGCAGTCGCTGCAGGGCCTTTGTGTAACCGCGGATGGGGCGCCCGCTTTCACCTCTGAGCGCCTGCCATGCGCTCACGGTGGCCGCGCCGTTCAGCGCTGGCCCCGTATGGGCGTCCCGTGCCACTGCATCCCGCCACGCGAACACCGGCGCAACTGTCGCCTCGTAGTCGCCCACACAGTCGAACGCGCTGGCCGGCCGACCCAGCAGTCGCGTCATCGCGCCCAAGCTCAGGCGCTCGAGCGTGGGGACGGTGAGATGGCAGTCCAGGTAGTGGCCGTGGGTTGCATACACGTCGGGACGTAGCCATATGCCCGGGTAGGCAACGCTCACGCGCGCCGGCGCAGCCCAGCCTGCGATCCGCTCGAGCGCAGGCGAAACCTCCGCGGGCTCGAGCAGCTGCTCGACCCCGAGCGCCGGCGGCTCGTGCTCGGAGCCGCGACGCGAAAGCCACGGTTCCACAAGCGCATGGTCGTGGTTGCCCGCGACCATCACCAGCTCGCGCCCGGCGAGCGCACGCCCGAGATCCTCAAAGAACGGACGCGAGGCCAGCATCACGGCGCGCATCGGCCCATGGCGCAGCTCGAGCGCATCGCCCAGCAGCACCACTCGATCGACGTCCGCCATCGCGTCGAGCAGTGCCGCACGTAGCTCCACGCGGCGCAGCAGGTCCGTGCCGGAGACGCTGCCCAGGTGCAGGTCGGAGACGATCAGCGTTCGCATCACTGGACGCCTGCGCTCACGTTGCTCGCAAGATCGAGCACCGGCGGCCCCGCTCCCTCAGGGAGATCAGCTGGCCTCGACTGCCGTAACCGCTTCGCGGATCTGCTTAGGCAGCATGAAGCGCACATCCTCGCGGACCACATCGAACTCCGAAATGTCCGTGACCCCACGCGCGCGGAAGAACTCGATGAGCTCGCTCACCAACTCCTCGGGTGCGCTCGCCCCGGATGAGATGCCAACCACGCGCCTGTCAGTAAGCCAGTCCTCCTGGACTTCCCGCGCGGCATCGATCAGATACGCCTCGGTACCGCAATCATGTGCCACCTCGACCAGGCGTACCGAGTTCGACGAGTTGCGCGAGCCAATCACGAGCATCAGGTCGCAGCGGCCGGCCATCTGCTTGACGGCCGCTTGGCGGTTGGTTGTCGCGTAGCAGATGTCATCCGTGCGGGGACCGACGATGTTTGGGAAACGCTCGCGCAGGCGCGCAAGTATCGAGCTCGTTTCATCGACCGCGAGCGTAGTTTGGGTGACGTAGGCAATCCGCTCTGGGTCGGCGATCTGCAAATCGTCGACATCCTGCTCGTTCTGCACGAGCAGGATCCGGTCGGGGGCCTCGCCCATCGTCCCTTCTACCTCCTCGTGACCATCGTGGCCTACGAGCACAATCGTGTAGCCATCCTCAGCGAAGCGCGCGGCCTCACGGTGAACCTTGGTCACCAGCGGGCACGTCGCGTCGATCGTTCGCAGGCTGCGCTGCTCGGCGCCGACGCGAACGCTAGGCGCAACACCATGGGCAGAGAACACGCACACCGCGCCCTCAGGCACTTCGGTCTGCTCGTCTACGAACACGGCGCCACGCGCACGCAGCTGCTCGACAACGTGCTTGTTGTGCACGATCTCCTTGCGCACGTACACCGGGGCGCCGTGTATCGCGAGCGCACGCTCGACCGTCTGCACGGCACGATCGACCCCTGCGCAATAGCCGCGCGGGGCGGCGAGCAGCAACTTCTCGACAGTGTTGGGCACGCATGTCATTGTAGGGGGCTCCCCCGCTACGCTAAGCCCTTCACATGAGCCAACGCCATCTCGATAGGCTGACCCCGGTAGACGCCTCATTTCTGCATCAGGAGAGCAACGTCTCCCATATGCACATCGGTGGGCTCACGATCGTCGAAGGACCTCCGCCGGAGATGGAGGAGTTTCTCGAACAGATCCGTCGGCGCCTGCATCTGGTTCCCCGCTATCGCCACAAGCTTGCGCACACGGCAATCGACAGCGGGCGACCGGTTTGGATCGATGACCCGAGCTTCAACCTCGACTACCACGTCCGCCACACAGCCCTGCCGGCCCCTGGCACCTGGGAGCAGCTTCAGGATCTGACCGCGCGGATCTTCTCCCAGCAGCTCGACCGCTCGAAGCCGCTGTGGGAGATGTGGCTGATCGAGGGCCTAGAGGACGATCGTTTTGCGCTGATCACCAAGACCCATCACTCGCTGATCGACGGTATCGCGGGCGTGGATCTGGCCACCGTGCTGTTCGACCTCTCACCAGACCCGCCGCCGACGCAGTACACAGGCCGCCCGTGGCAGCCGCACCCGGAACCGGGCACCGCTCACCTGCTCGCCGCTGGGCTGGTGGGAGCACTGCGCGCGGGCGTGGCGTTGGCGGAGGGCGCGATCGACGCGATCACACATCCCGAGCGGGCTCTGTCTCACGCTCGCGAGGCAGCCGAGGGGGTTGGCGAGATCGTGTGGGCGGGCTTGAACCCCGCCCCGGAGACGCCGCTGAATGTGCCGATCGGCCCACACCGCCGCTTCGTCGGGGTGACCAGCCAGCTCGATGATTTCAAGACCGTGAAGAAAGCCTTTGGTGCAACGGTCAACGACGTCGTGCTCGCGGTGGTCGCCGGTGCGCTGCGCTCGTTTTTGATCTCCCGAGGTAGGCATACCGCTGGCGTGGAGATGCGCGCGTTGGTACCTGTGTCGGTACGCACCGAGGGCGAGCACAATGAGGGCGGCAACCGCATCGTGGTGATGCGCGGACCGTTGCCGATCTACATCAGCGACCCGCTCAACCGCCTGCGGTTCGTGTCGAACGCGATGGACGGCCTGAAGGAGTCCAAGCAGGCGCTCGGTGCAGAGGTGATTGCCGGTGCCCAGAACTTCGCCCCGCCGACGATCCTTGCGCAGGCTTCGCGACTGAACTTCTCCACACGGCTGTTCAACCTGATCGTTACCAACGTTCCGGGACCGCAGTTCCCGCTGTATGTACTTGGGCGCGAGATGCTGCACGCAATCCCCGTTGCGTTCCTGCCGGAGAACCATGGGCTGGCGATCGCCATAATGTCCTACAACGGGCAGATGAACTTCGGCCTGCTCGGCGACTTCGACGCACTCCCGGATATCGGCTCGATCGGCGATAACATCGCTGCGGAACTCGCCACGTTGGTGGCACTTGCGCGCGAATCCGTCGCCACACCGATCTAGCAGAGCCCTGAACGCCGAGGAGTGCCCCGAGCGGTGGGGGACCCGGCCGCTGCCCCACCAATCGGTCTGCCATAAGGCCGCGACCGACCGAATAAGTGCCGTTTGGCTGCCCCAAGGACGCGCCCCTCACAGCAATAAGCGAGGCGCCGCCCTCGACGTTCTAGTTCCGCCGATACCAGTGTTCCATCGGACCAGAGGACACCTGTGCCCCCGCATAGCCAGTCTCAGCGAGCAGACCAACGCGCTCGAAACACGCGCCAGCGAACTCGCCACCCTCAAACGACGACGAGCAGCCCGAGCGGACCACACCCGCCGAACTCGACACCCTGCTCAGCAAGCTACGCGCCGCACTCAACGACAGCACCCCCGCCCGCGCCGGACCACGCTCCACGCCATGATCGACGGAATCCGCGTCCACGCACGCGATAACATCGAGCCGACCTTCCGCGTGCCAGCGGTTCGCATTGACTGCGGTTACATGGACCCTGCCCGGCTAAGACGGAGCCGTCGAGCCAGGGTGGAGGCTTTGCGTCAGGCGTTGGCAGCTAGCCGCTGATCTCGAGTCGGCTGGCTCCCGCCAGATGTTGGCGGCGAGCACGGTCACGAACTCGGCTCGTTCTGCCCAGGGTCTGGAGCCATCGTGACCGTCATGCCGCTGTGGTGGGCGTAGTCGAGCGCAACGTAGAGCACGTCTGGCTCACCGGCGAAAGCCTTGACGGTCATGATGACCGTATCGAGCGAATCGCGGCGAGCGTCGGTAACGGTCTTGATGAACTCTCCGGCGCGGTGATCGTGCAGGTAGACCTCGCGGTCCTCTTGGTTGTCGGGGAGGCGATCTGTAGTCATGTACCCACTATCTGCTGTGGTCGCGTGTGTTGTCAAGATGTGAGCCATCGCTGCAACTGGGACCGCTAAAGGTGCCCAGATGCTCGCCAGTAGCACTCCCGCGTGGCTAACAGCAGTACTTGCGATCTTTGCTGGGGTGCTCGGGCTGTCGGGCACGATCATCAACGCATTGATCTCGGATCGGCGACGGCGCCAGGAGTTGGATCAAGCGCGACTGCTGCACGCCTCTGACGCGCGGTTGACCGCCCTCATAAATGCGACTGGAACAGCGCTCCTCTATCGAGAGCAGACTGCCGCCGCGATTCAGCTTGTGTTGAGAAAGCCGCCTCGGTTTGGGGTAGACCCAATGTGGTCGTGGACTCCTGAGCATAAGGTGGCGTGTCGCACGCACGACACCGAGCTGTCGCTTCTCTTTGGCGCGGAGCATCCCGTTACGCTTGCATGGCAAGGCCGCTCTTGGTATCTCGCCGAGGCCGCTGAATTCGCAAAGGCCGAGCGGAAGTGGAGCGCTCCGTCAACGGGGCCAATCCCCTCTGATCTTGAGGAAGAGGCAGAAGAACGCCGAAAGTCGACTCAAGATGGTCTTGACTACTTTTTGTCGGTCGCGGCTGAGTCTGCTTCGCTTGTCCAGCCGTCTACTAGAATCTAGTGATACCGACGGTATTACGATAGACGTCGCCCAAGTGGGCAATGGGGCCATCCATGTCGCACCGAAGCCTCGTGGTCACTTCGCTGGAAAGCCTCGTGGTCACTTCGCTGGACCTCGATCCGATATGGTTCCGTTATTAGGAAGCCTTGTTTTCGAACTGGTCGTGGAGCACGCCTGGGTGTTCTGGTTCTTGGTGTGGGCGTGGCAATGGGATCTCCAGTGGAGAGCCATGCCACGATTCCGATGCCAGCCTCCGCTGCACGCGCAACCCTGGACAGCTGCGGTCGGGTCACGGGAGGCACGTTTGCAAGTGGCACTGCGATCGATCCCTTTACTCAATACAGCTATCGCGTGTACGCGAGTCGCACAAGCTGTTCGCAGGCGCGTGCGGTTGCGCGCGCCTGGGGCAAGGTCACCAACATTGACGGCGGCGCTCCCCTTCACGCGACTGTAGAGGGCTTTGCTTGCGTCAGGCGGAGCTATGCGCAAGTCAGACCCGTCGCTCGCTGTACTCAAGGGCGCGCGATCGTCACACTTGAGCGCGCTCCGGCCGTCCCCACGATCGTGAACTTCACGCAGTTTGAGATCAGGCCAACCGTGATCTCAGAGGGCGCCTCCAACTCTCTCTATTCGCTCCGCTGGAGTTCGTGGGGAGGCGCTACAGCATCCGCGAGAGGTCGAGGGAGCGAAGGGGTGACAGGCCACTATAAGACGTACCACCTCGCGCTTCGCGCGTTCGACATTGGCATGTGTCGAGGCCTTCGGGTTTATACGCGCCTCAGCCTACTTGACACCGATAGCGGAAGGCGCACGCTCCAGATGCTTCATTGCACTGTCGGCCAGTATTTTTAGAGCTTCACGCGCCCAAGCCGCACAATCAGCGATCTGGCCCAAGTCATCGGAACCGTTGCGCCGAGTGGATCAACGCCGGTAAGCTGCTGGACATGCCCTGCCCGAAGTGCGGATGCAGAGAACGCACCTATGTGGAGCCCGGTCGCTGGCGCTGTTCCGGAGGCTCCAGCTTTCCTATTCCCGCTGGATGGAGTGGCGGTCCCGGTCTCACGAATCCGCTTGCAGGCCCAGGCGTCATTTATCACCCAGAGAGTACCGGCTGGACACCATGTGCGACGACCTACGCGGTGGACTACCGTGACCTTGATGAGAAAGAGCAACTCACTCACGACCAAGTCGTCATCTCGGCGAAGGTTGACGCTCAGCTCCCTGTCATAGCTGAGCCTGGACGACCAAGTGGCCAGCCGGTCGATGTGGATTACTACTGGCTTACGGGGCTGGTTGCCTACTGGATTTTTGGAACGCTTTTGCTGTGGGGCATCCTTGCAATAGCGCACGCGCAGCCCGCCAAAGTGCTCGCCATCGTGATCGGGGGCGTCGTCTTCGCGCGCTATGTCACGCACTGGTTCGACCATCACGCCAAACTAAAAGCCGCGCGGCAGGACCAGTGGCTCAAATATGAAGCGCGCAGCCGCGAAGCTGTCGCACGCAAGGAGGCTCGTGAGGCACTACGCGAGGCTCTGTGGGCAGCGCGGAATAAGTGACAAGAGACTGCATGAACGAGCTGTACAAGCATTGTGCGAGGTCGCGTCGCGGCTATGCGCATCCTGCGTCAACCGGGTCCAGGTAGTACCCTCATCACATGGGCTGGAGCGATCTTCCGAAAGTCGCCAAACAAGTCGTTGGGGGTATCCTCGGCCTGTTCTTTGCCAGCATCATTGTCCTCGTTGTTTGGGCGAGCCTTCCGACACGCTCGTGCTACCCACAGAGTCCAGCCCTTCGCGCTCTGCAGTGCCACGACTTCTTTGGGAAAAACTACCTGACGTTTGGGGATTTCCTAGGAAGCGCCCCGCCGACACTGATGTACGTTCTTGGCTTGGTGGGTGGCGCGATTTTCGCAGGCTAAGCGTGCCCTTTACGGCTCGTGTCGGTCGCGGTAGGGGCCGCCATTGCTGGCGGCCCCCCGCGCAGATCCCAGCGTGCGGGACTACCGCACTGGGCTCTTGCCTTGGATTCTGGCGTCGAAGCGAGCGTGGGGCCAGGGATGCACTACGCGTATTTTCGGTAGCCATCGGTCAGCGAGGCGCGTCATCCGTGCCCAGGTAATCGTTGTGCGCTGACTGCGACGCCGAAGCGCCATGTGCCAGTACTGGATGACCTGGTAGCGGAAGGCGTTCAGCGCCGTGTCTTCTCGGCATTTAGTTCCAGGCCGAACTCCGCGATCCTGCCGCGAAGATCAGCAAGGAACCGCTCAGCGTCATCCCGGTACTCAAAGCCCACCACGAGATCGTCCGCAAACCGCGTGATGACCACATCACCATGCGCGTGCTGACGTCTCCATTGGTGAGCCCACAGGTCGAAGACGTAGTGCAGGTAAACATTTGCAAGGAGCGTCGAAACCGAAGCCCCTTGCGGCGTTCCCTCCAGCGTCTGCGACCAAACCCCGTCCTCGATGACCCCCGCCTTCAACCCTTTCTGGATCAGGCGAAGAACCCGTTCATCCGCGATCCTGTGCTCGATGAACTTCACCAGCCAAGAGTGATCGAGGCTGGAGAAGTAGTCGCGGATGTCCACGTCGAGCACCCAGTTCACCCTCCTGCGAGTGACCCCGACCGCGAGCGCGTCCAGCGCATCATGCTGGCTGCGACCGGGCCGGAATCCGTAGGAGAAGCCGAGGAAGTCGCACTCGTAGACGGCGTTCAGCACCTCGACCAGCGCCCGCTGGACGATCTTGTCCTCCAGCGCGGCGACACCGAGCGCACGCTGGCGCCCGTCGGCCTTCGGTATAAACACCCTGCGAGACGGCTTCACCCGGTAAGCGCCCCTGTGCAGGCG
>DATHLT010000171.1:0-18160 GCA_035487855.1 Solirubrobacteraceae bacterium | reverse complement strand
TCCCTGCAAAAGAGGGGTTCTCGGGGCAGCTGTCGAAGAATTTGTGCGAGGTCCTAAAGTCAGATGGCACGGCAGCCGATGAAGATCATGTCTCCATCCCTCCAGGAGTAACGACCGGCCCGCGATCCATTCTCCCGCGGGTCGGTCATTTTTTTGCCCGCAACCAGGCTCGCCCGCTTCTACGCCGAGCGTCTCTAGAGTCTCGTCAGTGGCCCCCCGCACCGTCGAAACCAGCGGTCCCGCAGAGACCGAGGAGTTGGGCGCCGAGCTCGCCCGCTCCCTTGTCGACGGCGATGTGGTGCTCGTGCGCGGGGATCTCGGTGCGGGCAAGACCACGCTCGTGCGCGGAGCCGCCCGGGCTCTCGGCGTCGAGGACCCCGTCACCAGTCCCACTTTCAGCATCGGCCATCGCTACGGCGCCGCCGGCCTGACCGTCTCGCACCTCGACCTGTACCGGCTGGCCGGGCTCCAACACGAGGAGCCCGAGTTGCTCGCCGATTATCTCGGGCCCGGTCGCATCGCGTTTGTCGAGTGGCCGCAGGACGCCCACGTCGATCTCGCCGGCGCGCGCGTACGCGTGACCCTCAGCCACGCAGGCGGCGATCGCCGCCTGATCGAGCTGGACGAGATCGCACCCGTCCCAGGTGACCAGCGGCCATGATCGTGCTCGGCTTCGACACCTCCACGTCCGCCACCGCCGTTGCCGTGCGTCTCAGCGATGGCACCGTCACCCAGGCGCGCGACGATCCGCCCGCGGGCGCCCATCCCGGGCACGCCACGCGCCTGCTCGACATGGCCAGCCAGCTGCTCTCAAGCGCCGCTGTCGCCTGGAATCAGCTCGATCGCATCGCCGTTGGTCTTGGCCCCGGCACGTTCACCGGCTTGCGCGTCGGCGTGGCCACCGCCCGCGGGCTCGCCCAATCGCTCGACATCGAGCTGGTCGGGGTTTCCAGCCTGCAAGCGCTCGCCGCCGCTGCGCTAAGCGCCAAAGCCGAGACGGCCGTGCTAGCCGTCATCGATGCGCGCCGCGGCGAGGCCTTTGCCGCCGCCTACGAGCGTGGCGATCACGGGTCTGTGCGCGAGCTGGCGCCCCCGCGCGCGGTGCCGCCACAAGAGCTCGCCAGCGTGCTCGCCGAGGCTCGGCGGGTGAGCGGCTCCGACCAGCCGCGGTGGCTTGCGCTCGGCGACGGTGCCGTGCGCTTTCACAGCGAGCTTCAAGACGCGGGAATCGTCACAGCGCCCGTCGACTCTGTGCTTCATCGGGTGAGCGCCGCCTGCATCTGCCAGCTGGGCGTGCGCGGACCGGTTATGAGCCTGCAGCAGCTCGTGCCTGACTACCGGCGCCGCCCCGATGCGGAGCTAGCCTTGGAGGGCGTTGGGACGGCAAAGCGCGTGTTGACATGAGCGAACGGGCTGCTTCGCATCCAGCCGAGCAGGCTCCCGCGGTGGAGATCCGCCGCTTGAGCTATCCCGACTTGCCGCAGGTGGTGGCGATCGAGCGGCGCGTGTTCCCGACGCCGTGGTCGCTTGCCATGTTCGTGCTCGAGCTCTCCAAGAAGTCCGGGATCTGCCTCGCCGCCACCAGCCGCAACGCAGGTGGCGAGCAGCGCCTGCTGGGGTACCTGATCTGCTCGCGCTACGACACCGTCTGGCACATCATGAACATCGCCATCGACCGCGACAGCCAGCGCCAGGGGATCGCCTCAGCCCTGCTGGCGGAGTTGTACGAGCGCGCCGGCGACAGCCAGGCCCGCTTCACGCTCGAGGTGCGCCGCTCCAATGTCGTCGCCATCCACCTGTACGAGCGGGAGGGCTTCCGCGCGGCGGGGATGCGCCGCCGCTACTACCAGGACAACGGCGAGGACGCGCTCGTCATGTGGCGCACCCCCGCGACGCTGCAAGGCTCGTTCGGGGACGTGCCCAACCCCGATCCGCGAGCTGGGTTCTGAGCGATGATCCTCGCCCTGGAGACCAGCTGCGACGATACCTGCGCTGCCGTCATCGACGCCTACGGGCACATGCGCTCGAACGTCATCTCCTCACAGGAGGCGCATGGGCGCTTCGGCGGCGTCGTACCCGAGATCGCCTCTCGCCACCACCTCGAACTCGTCAACGTGGTCGTCCAGCAGGCGCTCGAGCGTGCCGATGCCGGGTTGCAGGACGTGGAGCTCGTCGCTGCCACGCAGGGCCCAGGGCTCGTGGGTGCATTGCTCGTGGGCCTGTCCACCGCCAAGGCGCTAGCCGCGGCCCGCGAGCTGCCGTTCGCCCCCGTCGATCATCTCCAGGGGCACGTCGCTGCCAACTTCCTCACCGGCGCTGACATCGGCGAGGCGCCGTTCGAGCCGCCGTTCGTCTGCCTGCTGGCCAGCGGCGGGCACACGCTGCTCGCCCGCGTCAGCGAGCACGACGGCTTCGAGGTGCTCGGTCGCACGCTCGACGACGCCGCCGGGGAGGCGTTCGACAAGGGCGCACGCATGCTCGGCCTCGGCTATCCCGGCGGTGCAGCGCTCGAGCGCCTGGCCGCCGATGGCGATCCCGAGGCGTTCGCGTTCCCCGGATCGCCCGGCGAGCGCACCCGCGGCAAGTCGCGGCCCTCGCAGCGCAAGGGCTTTGCCGACAGCCTCAACTTCTCGTTCGCCGGCGTCAAGACAGCGCTGCTCTACACGATCCGTGAGCTGGGGGAGACCCACACGCACGCTCGCGCCGCCGATCTGGCCGCCTCCTATCAGGCGGCCATCGTCGAGACCCTCGTAGCCCGCAGCCGCCGCGCGCTCGAGCGCACCGGCAGCGATCGGCTGGCCGTCGGTGGGGGTGTGGCAGCCAACAGCGAGCTTCGCCGCCGCCTCTCCGAGCTGCCCGTCAGCGTGCACGTGCCGCCGCGCTCGCTGTGCACCGACAACGCCGCCATGATCGCCAGCGCCGCGCGGTTTGGGGAGCGGCTCACTTATCCGCACTACCTCGCGTTGGATGCCTACGCGACCGGTGAGCGGGCGCGCTGATCGCCGGCGGGCGGCTTGCTCGCTAGCCTGGCGGCGCATGACTACACGCCCCCGAACCGCCACGATCACCGTCTACTCCAAGCCCGACTGCCACCTGTGCGCCGACGCGATGTCCACCCTGCGCCGACTGCAGGCGGATCTCGGCTTCTCGCTCCAGGAGCTGGATATCACCGCCGAGGAGGCGCTTCACCGCGCGTATTTCGAGCGGATCCCGGTGATCGCGCTGGAGGGCGAGGAGCTGTGCGAGTACTTCGTCGATGAGGCGCTGGTGCGCGAGCGTCTAGAGTCACGAACATGAGCTACGGAGAATCCACGAGCGCGCTGGCGGGGGCTCGTGATGGCACGGGTGCAGTCGCGGAGCGGCTTTCGCTGGGCGTGGCGGCACGCCTGTCGCGCTACCTACAGGTCCTCACGCAGGCCAAGAAGATGGGCAAGGAGACGATCTCCTCACAGGAGCTCTCCGACTACACCCACGTCAACTCCACCCAGATCCGCCGCGACCTCTCAGGCTTCGGCAAGTTCGGCAAGCGCGGGGTGGGATACAACGTCGAGGCGCTCGTCTCGCAGATCCGAAAGATCCTGCGCACCGCCGGACAGCACAACATCGGGCTGATCGGCGCCGGGCACCTGGGCAAAGCGATCGCCTCATCGGATATCTTCGCCGACCACGGCTTTCGCGTGGTGGCGATCTTCGACGCCGACGATGAGAAGGTGGGCACGCTCATCGGCAGCCAGCAGGTGCGCCACATCCGCGATCTGCGCCAGGTCGTGGAGGACGAGGACATCGTCGTCGGCGTGCTCGCGGTGCCCACTGCTGCCGCGCAGGGACTCGCCGATCAGCTCGTCGATGCGGGCGTGAAGATCATCTTCAACTACTCAGAGTCGCTACTCGACGTGCCACCAGAGGTGACCGTTCACACCTCCAGCCCAGCAGTCGATCTGCTCTACGCGCTGTACTTCTATCTGACCTGATCGAGCGCCCAGCCTCCAGACACCGGCGATTGTGCGTCACACTGGACGCTCGAGCGCTCCGCGCAGACCCCACGCAGACGCCCAAGCGATGAACAGCCTTGATCTAGATCGAGCCGTCGAGACGTTCGCCCTCGCCACCGACCTCACGGTCGGAGTCGAGGAGGAGTTCTCGATCCTCGACCCGCGCACGCTCGAACTCACGCCCCGCTTCGAGCATCTCCGCGACGCCGCGCAAGGCGACCCACTGCTGCGCGAGGCGATCGCCGGCGAGCTGATCTCATCAGAGATCGAGGTCATCTCCGGGCCGGGCTCAGATCTACACGATGCGCTGGCACGCCAGCGTGAGCGCCGCCGGCGCATGTTTGCGCTAGCCGCCGGCGAGGGTGTCGCGCTGGGAGCCACGGGAACGCATCCGTGGGCGGACTACCGCGAGCAGCCGATCATCGACACCGAGCACTACCGGCGCGTCGCCGACGGCCTCAAATACGTCGCCTGGCGCAACAACACCTTCAGCCTGCACGTGCATGTAGGCGTCCGCGACATCGATCGCGCCATCCGTGCCGTCGACCGTCTGCGCCCGGTGTTGCCGCTGCTCTTGGCGATCTCCGCCAACTCGCCATATCTGGACGGCCGCGACAGCGGCCTGCACTCTGCGCGCACTCAGAGCTTCACCAAGAGCTTTCCCCGCTGCGGCGTGCCGGACGCCTTCGGTAGCTGGGCGGTCTACCGCCAGTACATCGAGTTCCTGCTGAACACCAACTCGATCGTCGAGTTCACGCAGGTTTGGTGGTCGGTCAGGCCGCATTTCAGCTTCGGCACCGTCGAGGTACGGATCTGTGACGCGCAGGCCAGTGCCCGCGAGTCCGAGGCCCTTGCCGGCCTAATGGTCGCGTGCATCGCCCAAGCGGTGAGGGACGTCGATGAAGGTGTGCCCTTCACGGACCCGCCGGCGCGGCTGATCGAGGAGAACATGTGGCGTGCGATCCGTTTCGGTCTGGATGGGGAGCTGATCGAGCTCGAGCAGGCGCAGGAGTACCCTGCGCGTGAGGCGATCGAGCGGCTGCTCGCATGGACGGCGCCGGTGCGCGCGGAACTGGCGATCGACCCGAGCTTCCCCGAGCGCAACGGCGCCCAGCGCCAGCGCCAGCTAATTGAGGCGGGCGCTACGCCCGTGGAGGTCTTCGCCGCCAGCGTAGGCGAGACGATGGAGAGCTACCCCGAGGAGGTAACGGTTTGAGCGCACACGAGCAAGCAGGCGAGGCGATACGGCCAGGTCAACGTGCAGGCGAGCCCAGCGAGGATGAGCTGCGGGCTGCCTATGAAGCGGAACTGAGCCGCATCACCACGACCGACATGATGGCCCAGTCTGCGGTGTCGCTGCTGAACATCGGCGCCACGCGGCTGGCGCCGGCGGGTGATGGGCAGGATCCCAACCATCCGCAGCGTGACCTCGAGCAGGCACGCGACGCGATCGACGGCGTCAAAGCCCTGCTGGAGATCCTCGAACGACGCATCCCGCAAGAGCTCGGCCCGCTGCGCGACGCCCTGTCACGGCTGCAGATGGCCTATGCGCGCGAGCTGCAGTCCGCCGGCGGGGCGCCGGCGCCGGCAGCTGGCGCAGGTCAGCCGCCGTCACCCGCTCAGCCGGCCTCCCAGCCGCAATCGCCGACGCAGCCCTCGCAACCGGCGCAGCCGGGATCGGACCAGCCGGGGCCCGGGCCGGCCGAGTCGAGTGGCCGGCTGTGGGTGCCAGGGCGATGAAAAATCACGCGGCGAAAGGCGCTGAGCAGGCATAGTGCCGGCCGGCACGATACACTGCGCCCGCGTTTGCACCGGGTAGACGCTCGCGCCGAGCGAACCCGGCGGACAAATGTGCGCGCGACAGTCCTCGCGCGGCACGCAAATCAGACCGCGGAGGATTTCTGTTGAGCAGCTTTCTGACGAACCATGGGGTCGTCGTCGCCCTCGTTTGCGCCGCCTGTGCGGTGGTGTACGGCCTCGTGACCACGAAATCCTTGCTCGCGCTTTCGCCGGGCAACGAGAAGATGCAGAGCATCTCCCTTGCAGTCCAGCAGGGGGCTCGCGCCTACCTGAACCGCCAGTACCAGACGATCGCCGGTGTCGGGGTGGTCGTGTTCGTGGCGCTGATATTCATCCAGAACATCGCTGTAGCGGGCGGCTTCTTGATCGGAGCGATCCTTTCGGGCTCGACCGGCTATATCGGCATGAACGTGTCTGTGCGCTCCAACGCACGCGTCGCTGAGGCCGCCAAGGGTGGCGTTTCGCCGGCGCTGAAGGTCGCGTTCCGCGGTGGGGCGATCACCGGCCTGCTGGTGGTCGGCCTGGCGCTAATCGGCGTCTCCGGCTACTACGGCGCGCTGACGTCGTTCTTCGGCGACAGCCCCAAGACGGCGGTGGACGCGCTCGTCGGGCTAGGCTTCGGCGGCTCACTGATCTCAGTGTTCGCGAGGCTTGGCGGCGGCATCTTCACCAAGGCGGCTGACGTCGGTGCGGATCTCGTGGGCAAGGTCGAGGCGGGGATCCCCGAGGACGACCCGCGCAACCCGGCCACGATCGCCGACAACGTCGGCGACAACGTCGGCGACTGCGCCGGCATGGCCGCGGATCTGTTCGAGACCTACGCGGTGACCGCGATCGCGGTGATCCTGCTCGGGGTGCTCACCTTCCATGAGTCCGCGCGGGTGGCTCTTTATCCGCTCGTGATCGGTGGCGTGGCGATCATCGCCTCGATCATCGGCACCTTCGCGGTACGCACCAACACGGGCAATGTCGAGCGCGCGCTGCTGCAGGGGCTGGTCGTCTCCGGTGTGATCGCCGCGGCCGCATTTGCCCCGATCACCTACTGGCTGATGCGCAACCTCACGTTCAAGGTCGTCGGCAGCACCGTCAACACCCCCAGATGGAGCCACCTGTACCTCTGCTCGCTGATCGGGATCGTCGTCACCGGGCTACTGTTCGGACTAACCGAATACTACACTTCGACCCGGTTCTCGCCGGTGAAGAAGACCGCTAAAGCGTCGATCACCGGCCACGCCACGAACATCATCCAGGGCTTCTCATCCGGGCTCCAGGCAACGGCGCTGCCGGCGCTTGTGATCGTGCTCGGCATCCTCGGCTCGTGGAAGCTCGCCGGCGGGGGCGTCACCGGCATCTACGGGATCCTGATTGCGGCCATGGGCCTCTTGTCACTGACAGGTCTGATCGTCGCGCTCGACGCCTTCGGGCCGATCACCGACAATGCCGGCGGCATTGCCGAGATGGCGGATCTGCCCGAGGAGGTGCGCCAAGTCACCGACCGCTTGGACGCTGTCGGCAACACCACCAAGGCCGTCACCAAGGGCTACGCGATCGGCTCGGCCGTGCTGGCTGCCGTCGGCCTGTTCGCTGGCTTCCAGAAAGAACTCGAAAACAAGCTCGGGCACATGATCTCCTTCGGCATCAACGAACCGCCCGTGCTGATCGGCCTGTTGCTCGGCGGGCTGATGGTGTGCCTGTTCGCGTCGCTGTCGATCGAGGCCGTCGGGCGCGCCGGTGGCGCGGTCGTGGAGGAGGTGCGCCGCCAGTTCCGCGAGCACCCCGGGATCATGGACTACACCGAAGAGCCCGACTACGCGCGGTGCGTTGACATCGTCACGAAGACCGCCCAGCGCGAGATGATCCTGCCGTCACTGCTACCGATCGGCTTGACATTGATCGTCGGGCTGATCGATCAGCAGGCGCTCGGTGGCCTGCTGATCGGGGTCATCGTGGTGGGCTTCTTCTTCGCGGTGATGATGACCGCTGGCGGTGGCGCATGGGACAACGCGAAGAAGCTCATCGAGGATGGCTCCTTCGGCGGCAAGGGCTCTGACGCGCACGCCGCGTCGGTTACCGGAGACACGGTCGGCGACCCCTTCAAGGACACCGCCGGTCCCGCGATCAACCCAATGATCAAGGTCGCCAACATCGTCGCCATCCTGATCATCCCGTTGATCACCTGAGAATTGCCATGCCGGTCGCGCGCATGTGGCGAGCGACCGGCACAGGAATAAGCTCAGGCTGAGATGAACGGCAGACAGGCGCACCGTATGAGCACGCTCGTGCTTTCGTTGCTGATGGTGGCGATTGGACTGGCCCTGATTGTGGAGACCGTTGGCGGGCACGCGAGTTGGATCTCACCGCGGCTGCTGTTGGGCTTGCTGTTCGTCGCTGCCGGCGCGGGGCGTTGGTATGTCGAAGTGCGACGGGCGCGGGGCAGATGAGCACGCTGGAGGGCTCGAGCTCGGAGCTTGCCGCGCGCTCGCGAGTGATCGTGCGTCGCAGCATCGGCTCGCCGATCCTGTTCACGATCGTGTACTCGTCGCTGGCGAGCGCCATTTATTTCTCGCTCGGGGTGATCGCCGGGCATGCGCTGGGGCTCACGCCGGTGGTGTTCCTGATCGCCGCGCTGCTCTACACGGTGACCGCCATGACCTATGTCGAGGGCGCCTCGCTTCACCAGGATCGCGGCGGCTCGACCGTGTTCGCGCGCTACGCGTTCAACGAGCTCGTCAGCTTCATCGCCGGCTGGGCGATCCTGCTCGACTACGTGATCCTGATCGCCGTCACGGCGTACTCGGCCACTCAGTATCTGAAGGTGTTCTGGCATCCGCTGGGCAACAGCGGCGAGGCGCTCGGCCTGTCCCTGGCGTTCATCGCGCTGGTCGTGCTCAGCAACATTCGCGGCTTTGGCGGTTCTCGGGCGCGGCGGGTGGGCATTCTGTTGGCGGGAGATCTCGCGCTGCAGGGCTTCATCGTGGTGCTGGGCCTCGTGCTGTTCTTCAACCCGCACACGCTGGTGAACCCGATCCACCTCGGCAGCACGCCCACGTGGTCGCACCTTGTATTTGCGATGACGGTCGCGGTGATTTCCTTCACCAGCCTCGAGTCCGCCTCGGGTCTCGCGGGAGAGGTGAGGATCAGCCGCGCGGGCCTCAAGCGCCTGGTGGGAAGCACCACCGCCACGGTTGCCTTCCTGTATGTGGGAATCGCGCTCGTGGCCGTCACCGCGCTGCCCGTACACGACGGCCAGACGGCGCTTTCCGGGCGCTACTTGAACGCGCCGGTGATCGGCGTGGTCAGCCATGTGCACCCACATTGGCTTGGTAAGACGCTGATGTATCTGGTTGCGGCGATGGCAGCCGTCACGCTTGTGGCAGCCGCCAACTCCGCCATGCTCGGGCTTTCGCGCCTGGCTTACTCGTTGTCCACCAACCGCCAGATCCCTAGTGGCCTTGGGCGGCTGCACCCGGAACGCTCAACGCCATACGTGCTGATCATCCTCGCGGGCGTGATCGCCGCTGGGCTCGCGGCGAGCGAGAACCTCGACTTCCTCGTCGGCATCTACGCGCTCGGGGCGACGCTCGCGTTCACGATCGCGCACCTGTCGATTTGCCGCTTGCGCTACTCAGAGCCCGACCGCGACCGTCCCTACAGGGTGCCGGTCTCCGTGCGGATACGGGGCGGGCAGCTACCGCTGCCGGCAGCATTCGGGGCCGTTGTGTCAGCCGGGGGGCTCGTGGCGGTGCTGGTCGTGCACCCCACCGCGCGATATGTCGGCATTGCCTGGATGGCCGCTGGGATCGCCATGTACGTGATCTACCGCCGCGCCGATGAGACCTCGCTACTGAAACGCGTGACCGTCTCGCCCAGCGTGCTGCGCGCCGAGGCTCACGTGGAGCGTGACTATGGCTCGATCCTCGTGCCGCTGTTCGGAACCGACCTGGACGATGACATCGTGCAAACCGCAGCTCTGCTTGTCGCCGGCGAGCAGACCGACGAGGCGGCGATCGACGCTGCCACGATCGAGGCCGTGTGGATGTTCGTGATCCCGATGTCGCTACCGCTCGACGCGAGCCTGCCCGACGCGCAGATCAAACATGCCCGCCAGGTGCTCGCGCGCGCCAAGGCCGTGGGGGAGGAGTACACCGGCGTGCAGGTGGCAACCGCGACCGTGCGCACCCGGCGAGCGGGCTTTGCCATCGTCGACGAGGCCCGCAGGCGTGGCGTCGAGGCGATTGTGCTCGGTGCCGAGGAACCATCGCTGATCCGCGGCGGCGGACGATTGGGCGGTCGCGGCGGTCCGCTCGACGCGTATGTAGGAGACGTCACAAAGTATGTGGTGCGCAAGGCGGAGTGCCGCGTGATCGTTACCGCCCCGGCTGCACGGGGCGCAGACAGCGACACCGACCCCAACGCAACCCAGGCCGGTGCCCCCATCGTCTAACCTGCCGGCTATGTCCATGTGTATGACCTCCGCTTCATGTTCGTATTGATCGTCGGCGCCGGCCGGGTCGGCTCGGCCGTCGCCAAGTCGGCGCTCGCCGATGGGCACGAAGTTTCTGTGCTCGACGAGGACCCGCTCTCGCACGAGCGCCTCGACGCCGGACAGAGCCGCAGCTGGGAGGACTCCGGCGGCCAGTTCACCGTCGGCACCGCGCTCGAGACCGACGCCCTGATCCAGGCAGGCATCGAGCGCGCGGACGTGTTCATCGCCTCCACCGCCGGCGATAACACCAACCTAGTGATCGCCCAGATCGCCCAGAAGCGCTTTGGGGTGGAGAAGGCGGTCGTACGGGTAATGGACCCAGCGCGCGCGGACTGGTACCGCGAGCAAGGCCTGCAGACGATCTCGCCAACCAAGCACGCCATCGAGATGTTCCAGAGCGCGCTCGAGCCTGAGCCGGTGAGCTAGCCATGTACGCGATCATCGCCGGCGCCGGCAAGGTCGGACGCAACCTCGCGCGGGAGCTGATCTCCAAGGATCACGAAGTCACCCTGATCGAGTCCTCCCGCCAGTGCTACCTGGCCAACGAGGATGAGTTCGAGCACGCCGTGCAGTACGGCGACGCGACCGAGCTATGGGTGCTCGAGCGCGCCGGCATCCAACGCGCCGATCTAGTGATCGCGGTCACCGGCGATGACGAGGACAACATCCTCACCTGCCAGGTCGCCAAGGAGAAGTACCTGTGCGATCGGGTCATCGCACGCGTCAACAACCCTCGCAACCACGATCACTTCCGACTGCTAGGGATCCAGCCAGCTGTCTCCGCCACCGACCTGATCCTGCGCCTGATCGAGCACGAGGTGCCGCGCTACGGCCTCGTGCACCTGCTCGCCCTGGAAGAGGAGCGTCTGGAGATCATCGAGCTCGAGGTCAGCCCCGACGCCCCCACAGTCGGCGAGCGGATCTCCGACATCGCACTGCCCGAAGGCAGCCTGATCATCTCCGTGCTGCGCGGGCGCTCCGGCTTCGTACCGAAGCCGGACACCGTGATCGAAGCCGGCGACGAGGTGCTGCTCGTGCTCGACCCCGGGCTGGAGGAGGCCATCACCGCATATTTTGCGCCCAACGGGACGCCGGCTGCCTTCTAGCTGGGTTCGCTGGCGAGTTGGCTATTCTCTACGCCAGACACTGTCCGGGATAGTCCAATTGGCAGTGACGCCCGGTTCTGGTCCGGGAGATTGGGGTTCGAGTCCCTGTCCCGGAGTAACAAGAAACGGCTTGGACAAGCCAACTACGGCGGCAAAGTCCGTCGCTCGTGGCAAAAGTGATTTCAAGGTTCACGCCGCGAGCCGCAGTGGCGGGGAGTCTGTGAGCTGCGCGAGGTAGGCGTCCGTGGCTGCGCGCGCCTCGTCCAACCCGCCGGGCATCAGGTGGCCGTAGGTATCGAAGGTCATGGCGATGGTGCTGTGTCCCATGATGAGGCTCAGCGCCTTGGGGTTCACGCCAGCGGCGATCAGCAGCGAAGCGCAGGTGTGCCTCGCCTCGTGCAGCGTGATCGGCGCTAGCGCGCTCTCGCGCGCCTTGACGTGGAGCATCTTCGGCCCCACATCCGGGTAATCGGGGTTCGGCACTTCGCGCCATCCCCATGCTGCCAGCGCGTTCCGGCGCATCGTTTCCGGGTTGAATGGGGCTGTCGCCGTCCGGCCGAATACGAGCGCGTTGTCAGTGCGGCCCGTGCGCGCCTTGTGGGCGGCCAGCTCTGCGGCGAGCGGGTCGAGGATCGGCACCCTGCGTTTGCCTGCGGCGCTCTTGGTGTCCTGCTCACCCTCGATTGCATCCCAGCCGCGCGAGACGTGGATTACGCGTGCGTCAAGGTCTACGCGGCTCCAGCGCAACGCGCGAAGTTCGCCACGCCGCAGGCCTGCGTAGAACGCGGTCGCCCACAGCGCTCGCTCATCCTCAGCCACGGAGGCGATGAGCGCTGCGGCCTCGGCCGGGCTTGCGATGCGGTCACGCTTGCCGTCCGGGCGGCGTAGCTCTAGTCCCTTCGTTGGATTGATCGTAACGCCTTCGTCGCGGCGGATTGCGCGCCTGTAGATCGCCCGTAGCGGGTCGAGCGTGTTCTGCACTGTGCTCGCGCCGAGTCCTTCTGCGGTCAGCCGGTCGGCCAGTTCCTGCACGTCCGCGCGCCGCACATCGGAGAGCCGCTTATGGCCGAGCGCCGGCAGCACGCGTTTGTCGAGGCCGACACGATAGCCGCGCAGCGTCGCCGGTTTGTACCGGCCGCCAGAAGCAGTCGGGATAGGCGCTGCGAACGATCACCGCCAACCCCTCGACCACCGGCCAAGCGACCGCGACCACCGGGCAAGTGACCGTCACCGTGACCCGCACGGTGCCAACGATCCTGCTCGGCGTCGTCGGCCTGCACTCCCTGACCATCTCGGCCCACGCGACCGCAGCGCCCCGCCAACCATGAAACCGTCACCCGCAATATCCGCCACCGCAGGCGCTCTTGCGTTCCTCGTGGTGGGTGCCGAGCTTGGGTTCGACCTAATCGTGCTCGCGCGCCTCGTCATCCTCGGCGGCGCACTCGGCCAAATCGTCGGCTACGACCTACGAGAGCGCCGGATACCCAACCGCATCGTGCTCCCCGCCACCGTCGCGTGCGCGGCACTTTCACTAATCGACGGGGTGCGCCTAAGCAGCCTTGTCGGTGGGGGCATCCTCATAGTCCTACTGTTCGCCGCGAGCCTCCTGCGTCCCGCGTGGCTCGGCATGGGCGATGTGAAGCTCGCGCTTCTCATCCTCTTTGGCCTGCACGGCGCAACACTCCTAGCGGTCATGCTCGCCGTCGAGCTTGCCGTCGTAGTCGCCCTGCTTTTCGCTATCCGACGCGGACGCGAGGCACTACGCCTCGCCCTGCCGCTTGCTCCCTTCATGGCCGCCGGCTCTCTGCTGGCGCTCCTGATATGAGCAGCCATGCAGCACGGCGGGCATGGGCGACGGCGCAAGGCGTGATCGCCCTCGCAGGCATCGTTGGGCTTGGCCTCATTCGTCCCGTGCTGCCGCGCCTATCCGGCTCGCTCACGAGCCCGATCACGACAAGCGAGGTCGAACAGATAGTGGCCTGCGTTGCGTGGGTGCTCGTCGCGTGCCTTGTAGCGGTCCTCCTCAGTCGCGCGATACGGAGCTTCATGCCAACGGCGAGGCAAGTGCCCGGCGTCCTGCCAAGACGAGGAGCGCCGACCGCACAGCGCCTCGCGGGTGGGCGCGCTCGTCCCGGCCGCTACGTCCTAACCGTCTCGGCGCCGCTGGTCGAGGACCGAACCACGGGATCCCCATTGCCAGCATCGAGTCCGCCAGCGGAGGCAGAGGCCTCGTCGCTCGAGGACGACCCGCGCACCATCTCGATTGCCGTCCTTGGTCCGCTCGCAATGGACGGGCTGCTCGGGCGAATCAAGCGCGCGGCAACGCACGAGCTGTTGGCTTACTTGGCGTTTCACCCCAAAGGCGCCAGTCGAGACGAGCTGATCGAGGCTATCTGGCCGGCGCAGGACCCCGAGCGCACACGACCCCGCTTCTGGCAATCCGTCACCGAGGCCCGAAAGGCGCTCGGGGATGCGTGGGTTCATCACGGCGAGCGCTACGAGCTTGACCGCGCAAAGGTCCGCGTCGACCTCGATGACCTCGACCGCCTGCTCGCTGCGAACAGCGATGACACGGGCCACGATCCGGCCGCCCTTGAAAGCGCACTGGCGCTGTGGCGCGGAGAACCGCTTGAGGGCAGCGACTATCTGTGGGCCGAGGGAGAGGTTCGAGTGCTCCACGCAACACTTGTCGATCTGCTTGGGCGGGTCGGACGATCACGGCTCGCACACGACGACGCGCGTGGCGCGCTCCAAATGGCTGACCAAGCCATCGCACTCGACGGGCTGCACGAGTCAAGCTGGCGCCTGGCGCTCCAAGCCGAACACGCTCTCGGACTGCGCGAGTCCATCACCCGCCGCTACGACGAACTGACCCGCTCCCTCGATGAACAGCTTGGCCTTGAGCCCGCCCGCGAGACCCGGGTGATTTATCGGCAGCTACTCGGCCAGACCTAGCATCGTCGCGTGGCGGTTGCTACCCTCCGTCGCAGATGTCGTTGCAGAACTTGCTTCTCTCGCTTCTCCTGCTCCCCTCTCGGGGGGAATAGCGCGTGGCGGCCGCGTAGCCGCATACCCAGCAGAGAGGAAACGGCAAAAGCGAGAGAAGGAGCACGACATGATGGACGCTTCGGCGGGCAGCACTTCACGCGGGCGCAGCGAGTCCGACCGCATACTGATCTTCGACACTACGCTGCGAGACGGCGAGCAGTCGCCGGGCATCTCCCTCAACAAGACCGAGAAGCTGGAGATCGCCCACCAGCTCGCGCGCCTCGGCGTTGACGTGATCGAGGCTGGCTTTCCGATTACCTCGCCCGGCGATTTCGAGTCGGTTCAGGCGATCGCGCGGGAGGTCGAAGGGCCGGTGATCTGCGGGCTGGCGCGCACCGTCAGTCAGGACATCGAGGCCGTGTGGAACGCCGTGCGTGACGCTCAGCGCCCGCGTATTCACATGGTTATCGCCACCAGCGACATCCACATCGCGCACAAGCTGCAAACCACGCGCGAGGATGTCAAGGGGCAGGTGCGCGCGGCTGTGGCACAGGCGCGCGAATACACCGAGGACGTTGAGTTCTCAACTGAGGATGGGTCGCGCTCGGACGTGCAGTTCCTGGCCGAGGTCATCCAGATAGCGCTCGACGAGGGTGCTACGACGATCAACGTGGCTGACACCGTGGGCTACATGATGCCGCGCGAGTTCGCCGCGATGTTCGAGGAGCTGTTCCGGCTGGTTCCCGGTCTGCGCGATGTCGTCCTCTCGGTGCATTGCCATGACGACCTGGGCATGGCCGTCGCTAACTCGCTGGCCGGGGTAGAAGCGGGCTGCAAACAGGTCGAGTGTGCGATCAACGGCATCGGCGAGCGCGCCGGCAACGCTTCGCTTGAGGAGATCGCGATGCTGCTGCACACGCGCGAGCCCACCCTCGGCCTGTGGACGGGCATCGAGACGACAGAGATCGCGCGCACGAGCCGGCTCGTGTCGCGGCTGACGGGCTACCCCGTGCAGCCGAACAAGGCGATCGTGGGGCGCAACGCCTTCGCGCACGAGGCCGGCATCCACCAGGACGGCGTGCTCAAGGAGCGCACCACCTACGAGATCATGGACGCGAGGACCGTCGGGCTGACCAGCAACTCGATCGTGCTTGGCAAGCACTCCGGGCGGCACGCGCTGAGCGAGGCGTTGAAGGAGATGGGCTTTGAGATCGACGGGCAGGCGCTGAACACGGCGTTCAAGCGCTTCAAGGAGATCGCCGACCGAAAGAAGCACGTAACAGCGATGGACCTGGAGGCGCTTGTCACCGACGAGCTGCGAGAGGACATCGCCGGCTACTTGCTGGACTCGTTCGAGGTCGAGGCTTCGTCGCTGCGCCCAGCGCACGCCAAGGTCTCGGTCACGCTGCCCGAGGGCGGTGTCGGCACAGGCTCGTTTATCGGGGACGGCCCGATCGACGCCGTGTTCCAGGCCATCAACGCGGCCACCGGCGTCGCCGCCAAGCTCAGCGAGTTCACGATCGGCGCCGTCACCGAGGGGCAGGACGCGCTCGGCGAGGTCTCCGTCGTGCTTGAGATCGAAGGGTTTACCGGGGCCGGGCAGGGCGTCTCCACGGACATCATCGACGCCGCCGCGCGGGCCTACGTGCGCGCGCTGTCGGTCGCCGTCGCGCGCTCGCGCCCCGACCAGGCGATCGGGCTGCCCGAGACTTCGCCGGGGTGAACCCCGGTCAGCCTTGGCGAATCAAGCGACGGCCGAGTCCCGCCGCCGGCCTGGATAACGGGCAGGGGGGACGTGCGAACTCATGCTGGCACGCTACCGACCTTCTACAAAGGCTTGTGTGCGCGGATGATCTCCGAGGCTGCCTGCGCGTGGACGCGGTGAGTCTCGCGTATCTCAACGTCGGCCGGGCAGACGTAGGTATCGCGGGCTCGGATGGCGCCCGTTGTCTGCGTCGGCGCGCCGTTTGGTAGTCTCGCGCGGCCTCAGCGGAGCGGACAAGCGCCGGGCATTGGAATGACAGCCGACACGGGCAACCAAAGCGACCTCAACAAGCTGGCGACAGACAATCTCGCCTCGATCATTGATGAGTACGGACAGGCGAACACAACGGTCGGCAAGCTGCTAGCGCAGTTCGGTCACGAGACGGTCACGAGCGAGGCTGTAGACGACGTTTGGGAAGCTCTCCGAGATGCCGGGCTCCGAGAGGAGCCGCTGCTAACCAAAGCCGGCCTGACAGCTGAGAGTAGCCTTAAGGTTCGCCGACTGGAAACCAAGGGCGAGAAGGAGGAGCGCTCGTTCATCGCTTGGGGGTTCATCGGCGCTGTCATCTTCGCTCCGGTTGGCATCTTCTTCGGCATCCGACTCCTGACCCGGGAACGTGTAGGGCCTGGCCTCGCTATCATCTTCACCGCCGTAGCTCTTTGGGGGGCAGGTACGGTTCTTGTGCTCGGCCAGAGCGGAAGTGGTCCGGCAGCACAGAATTACAACGCCCATAACCCGACGATACAGAGCGAAGTAGCGAGCGCGATCGAAGCAAAAGCGGCCAACGGCGGCGTCACCGTAACCAGTGTCAGTTGTGTGGCGTCCTCAGATAGCCAGATGACTTGTCTCGGGCACTTCACGAGCAATCTTGGCTCTGGGCAAAACACGTACAGCGTGACAGTGGACACCAACACCGGCCACTACATCATCAACAGCCCGCAAGTCTCCTTCAACAGCGGGTAGTGACAGGATGAGGACGACACTCGCACCCGTTGCGCTACTGCTCGCTGTGGCCTCGCTGATCGTCTGTGCGCCGGCACGCGCAAACTTCACTACTCCCGCCCAAGCAGTCGCATGGCTCAATGCCCAACGCGAAGCTAACGGCATACCGGGCGGGATCACCGACGATCCCGAATGGAACGTAGCCTGTGAACATCACGTAATTTGGCTGAAAGACAACACTTCACGAGCAAGCGCAGAAGAACAGCACCAAGAGGTGCCGGGAACGCCGGGATACACCGTTGATGGCGAATGGGCGGGACTGCATAGCGTGCTCGATGCAAGTTTGCTAGAAGCAGGCTCAATAGCCGCTGACGAACAGAATCAGAACAGCGACTATCCGTGGGGAGCCGTCAATACGTGGGAGTGGGCTCCGATGCACCTGATGGACCTCCTAACTCCCTCGCTTGCCGTCACCGGCTTTTACCCAGGCTGCATGGTCGCTGACGGCGGCGAACCGCGACCGGCTCCTTCGACACCTGAGCTACTGACCTACCCAGGCGCAGGCACCACTTTTATTTATCCCGTAGAGGAAGCATTCGAGATTCCGTTTACGCCAGGTCAATTCGTTGGAATCCCCCAGCCCAAGCCGACTGGACCGTATCTTTTCGTCCTGGGGTGGGGTACAGGGCCAGGAAGTATAGAGTCAGCCTCTCTTACTGGGCCACAGGGACCAATCCCCATCTCGACCGTTGACGACGACACGAGTGGTCCGCTCGGAAGCGTAGGAGAGTATTTGGCGGACGGCGGCGTCCTGATTCCCCGATCACCACTGACGGCCTACACGGACTATACGGCGAGCGCAACCTTCGTTCCGAACGGCGCCGGGAAGTCACTCTCGATAACTTGGTCATTCTCGACCGGACCCCGCACCAATCGCATTCGGGTCATGCACATCACAGAACACAGCGCCCGTTCTCACAAGACGATTGCGGCCTTCTTTGTCCAAAGCGCGGCACCCCAAGTCGCGTTCACGCTCACAGGCCCGCACAAGCGTGTGCGGCATCCTAAACTTATCGTTGAG
>DATHLT010000170.1:0-33142 GCA_035487855.1 Solirubrobacteraceae bacterium | reverse complement strand
AACTGCTACATCGTAGACACCACCCGACCAGGATCAGCCACACCTGATGTCTCCGACCAGCACCGCGATCGCCATCACCGCACCCGCCCCCACCGTGCCCCTGACGCCCGGCCCTTCGCTCGCTGGCGATTCTGTCGGCGGCGCGCTGGGTCGCCAGCGCGTGCAAGCGGAAGCGTTCCGGCGCGGTGTCCCACACGCCGACGCGCTCGAAGAAATCGAAGGTATGAACGCGGCTAGCGAACGCCTGGATCGTCCTTGGCCGCAGCAGTCCGACTGCATTGACAGCCGTCTCGACATGACTGCAGCCGTACTCGCGAGTATTGGCGATACGCAGTACCGCGATGCAGAGAGCAATGTCAGACTCGATAGCGGAGATGACGTTGGCAGTGACGATATTGCCATCGGCGGTCGCTGACAGGAGACGGTTGCGTGACTCGACCGAGGCGGGGAACGCGTCACTGACCCGCGTACCCGCACCCTGGCTTAGATGGCGCTCTCCCATCGTGGCGGAAGAGGCTCCAACCCTCCCCTCCCCAGTGGCGCGAGGGAGCATGTTGTGATCGTTCAATTTGTTAGGCGCAGCAGTTGCCAGCATCAGTCTGTGAGTCCCTTCTCGTAGCGTGTGTTGGCGACATCTCGCTGCATCAACGACAACCGCGGTGGGCGGCAAGTCCGTAGTTGACCGTCGTGTTCACCGTGTTCGCACCGGCATCCACGAAGGGCCTGGTCATGCGTGCTTTACCGCAGCAGGTCGGCGTGTTCCCCCGGACCGACAAGCACTCGCTAGGCCTTAGCTTGGGAGTATGGATGCGCCCCACCTCCGCTTGACTGCAGATGCGACGGATTCATATAGCCGGACGCCTCGAAAGGGGCCGGTCGGCGTGATCCTTGCCGAGGAACACACACAGATGCGCCACAGCCTACGGATGCTGCTGGATGGCGAGGAAGACCTCGATGTAGTTGCTGAAGCCGACGATCTGATCTCGGTCATTCGCCACCTGCGAAGATACCGGGCACCTGTGGTCGTCCTCGGTCTCGGCATCGCCGGCGGGTCCGTGGGTGAGGCGATCGGACAGTTGCGCGCGCCCGCGTCTGGAGCCCAGATAGTGGTGCTGACGATGGACGAGAACCCCGTCCTAGCGCAGCGCGCACTCGCCGCTGGTGCCCTTGGGTTCGTCGTGAAGGATCTCGCCGACACGGAGCTGCCCAAGGCAATCCGACATGCCGCACAGGGCAAGCAGTGCGTCAGCCCGAAGATCGCGGCGCGATTGGGAGCCTTGGATCGTGCGCTTGTGGAGGACAAGCTCTCGGCGCGTGAGGTCGAAGTGCTCAGGTTGATAGCGATCGGGCACACAAGCATCGAGATAGCTCGTCAGCTGCATCTCTCTTCACGCACGGTAGAGACTCACCGCGCGCGGATTCACCGCAGGCTGGAGCTCACCACCCGAGCCGAAATGGTTCGCTACGCGCTAGGACACGGCCTGCTGAGAATCTGAGCTGACCTCACCGGCACCGCCGCGGCGCACTGGCAGGCACGCCCTGACGAGCGTCCCCTGCTCGCCAGAGTCGACGCTGATCGTCCCACCGGCCAAACCCGCCCGCTCCTGCATGCCCGCCAGCCCGAAGCCATCGCTGCTCACCTGGGAGTCGAAGCCGACGCCGTCGTCCTGTATTTCCAGCAGCAGCTCACCGTCGGATTCGCTGATCGCGACGCGCACATGCCGCGCGCGTGCGTGCTTGGCGACGTTCGTGAGTGCCTCCTGAACCATGCGATAGACCGCTGTCTCCAAGTCGCGATCGAGACGTTCTGCGCCCGCTGAGGGTCCGGGCAGCGCCAGCTCGTCGTCGATCCATAGGTTGCTATCTTCGCGGTGACGGTCGAGTAGCGCCTCGATGGCGGTCCGCAACCCCAGCTCATCCAAGGCCGCCGGGCGAAGCTCGGTGATGATCGCCCGCAGGTTCGCGATCTCGTGCTCGATTTGCTCGACCGCTTGGCGCATCGCTGCCTGCGCGCGCTTGAGGTCTTCGCCTCGCAGTGCCGCTGACAGGAGCACGCGCAGTCCGCCGAGACTTTGCAGCGTCTCGTCGTGCAGCTCGCGTGCCCAGCGCCGTCGCTCGGCATCAGCGGCGGCCAGCGAGGTACGCAGCCGATCGGACTGCACACTCTGCGCCAGCGCAACCGCGGTGGCGGCGCTCGCGGCAAACGTACGCATCAGCTGCTCGTCGTCCTCGGCGAACACGCTCCCATCCTGCCCGCGATCGAACGCAGCCAAGACACCAAGCGCGCTTCCGCGGTAAACCATCGGCACCAGCAGGGCGGTCTGGGCGTCGGCCACCCCGAACTCGCTGGGAGCAATCCGCAGCCTCGCGGCGACGTCGGTGATCCGCTCTGCCCGCCGGTGCTCGAGTACCTGCCCGGAGGTGGAGCCGGCGATCGGCAGGCGCACGCCGCGCATGTCCGTGACATGCCCGGCGCTCGCCTGCACGACGAGCTCATCGCCCTCGCGCAGCATGATCACGAGGCTCCGGGCTCCCACTAGCGCGCGCCCGCGCTTGACGATCAACTCAAGCACATGCTCGAGCGCGATCTCACCACCGATCGCGACAGCCACGTCGCGCGTCGCCTCGAGACCGCGGAACGCCTTCTCGAGCTCCTCGCGACGACGCTCGCTAGTCTCATAGACCCTTGCATTGTCGATCGCGATCGCCGCCCAATCCGCGAGGATCGTCACGGCCTCCTCGTCGCGCTCTGAGAACTCGCCTCCCTGCTTCTCTGTCAGGTACAAGTTGCCCCACACCTGTTCACGAATCACGATCGGCACACCGAGGAAGCTGCGCATCACCGGGTGCCCGGCAGGGAAGCCGTAACTGCTCGGGTGCTGCCCGACATCTGACAGCCGTAGTGGACGTGGCTGCTCGATCAGCACGCCCAGAACGCCACGGCCGCGTGGCAAATCGCCGATCGTACGGCGCGCTTGCTCGCTGTCGATGCCCGAGGTCAGGAAGCGCTCGAGCTCGGAGCGCTGGTCGCCCAGGATGCCCAGCGCTGCGTAACGCGCACCGGTGAGATCACGCGCCGTGAGCAGCACCCGCTCCAACACCGCCTCCAGGTCGAGCTCAGTCATCAACGCGCGCCCCACATCGAGCAGACGGCGAATCCAATCCCCTTCAGATGACGAGTCCATCACTGCAGAGGTTAGCTGTCGTGAGAGGCCCAAGTGCCGCCTCTAGTAACTGACAAATCCTAGATCGTCGAACTAGGTAGGCTTACTGACTCTCGTGCGAGCGCCACAGCAGCGCTCCGCTCAACGATAGTCCGAGGCCGACCACGAGGATTGCACAGGCAATCAGCACCCAGCGCCTGCGACCCCTTCCGATGCGGACTTCCGCTCGACGGTCTTGGAGCTGTGACGAGAGCCGCGGCGGCGGCGTTTCATACCAGGCTCATACCGATCGCATCCCGGCTCTCGACCTCGCGCGGCCATTTTCTGACGGACAGATAACTCCGAACAAAGGATGAAAGAAAATGGAACGTAAGGCATTGAAGCGGCTGCTCGGCTCGTTCACCGTGCTTGGCGTTGCCGCAGCGATGGCGGGGCTGGGCACGTTTGCGACGTTCACGAGTTCGACCTCTGCCAGCCACACGATCTCCTCGGGCACGGTCTCGATCACGCTCGGAGCGACTGGAGCGTCCACCAACCGTCTCACGGTCGGTGCATCCAACGTGGTGCCTGGTGACACGATCCAGCGTACGGTCGATCTCATCAACAACGGTGGCGCGAGCGCGGACAACCTCTCATCGATCGTGCTGACCGCGACCGCTTCCCCCAGCTCGCTGCTCGACACCGAAGCGACCAGCGGCCTGCAGATGGTGATCGAAAAGTGCTCGGTGGCGTGGACGGAGGGCGGTACTGCTCCGGCCTACAGCTACACGTGCAGCGGCACGGCGTTTCGCGCAGCAATGCAGCGAACTGCGGCGTCCGTAGTTTTCCGTCCAGGCCGGCGGTTTTCTGCGGCTGGCGCCCCTGACGCTGGCAGCTAGTTTTGGGGCATGACAACACAAGGCTTTCACCCCAAACTTCGCGTCGTGATAGCAGGCGGCGGCGTGGCCTCCCTGGAGACAGCACTGGCACTGCGTCAGCTCGAGCCGGAGCGGACTGCCACAACGGTGATAGCGCCGAACGAGGACTTCGTATATCGGCCGATGACGGTCCGTGAGCCGTTCGCGTACCCCAGCGCCAGCCGTTACCCGCTCGCGCGGATCGTTCGTGATGCAGGTGCGGTGCTGCTCGCCGACGAGCTCGACTACGTCGAGCCCGACAAGCGCACGGTTCACACCAAGACTGGTAGGGCGATCGAGTACGACGCGCTCGTGTTGGCACTCGGTGCCCGCGCCGTCCCGCGCTATGAGCACGCGATCACGATCGATGACCGGTGCATGGATGAGACGCTGCACGGCCTGATTCAGGACATCGAGGGTGGCTACGTAGACAGCCTCGCGTTCGTCGCGCCGGGACGTATGGCGTGGCAGTTGCCGCTGTACGAGCTGGCGCTGATGACCGCTGGACGTGCATATGACATGAACATCGATCTCGCTACGACGATCATCACCCCGGAGGACAGCCCGCTGGCGATCTTCGGCCAGGTCGCTAGTGGCGCCCTCGCCCAGCGGCTGCAGCGAGCGCACATCAAGACGATCAACTCGGCCTACGTCGAGGTGCCGAGCGCGGGCGAGGTCGTGGTCAACCCCGGCGACCGGCATCTGCACGTCAAGCGAGTGATCGCGCTACCCGAGCTCTACGGCCCGGCTGTCCGAGGCATACCCCTCGGCGGCCACGGCTTCGTCCCCGTCGACCAGTTCGGTCGGGTGCGCGGGGTCGAGGCTGTCTACGCGGCCGGCGACGCGATCGACTTCCCGATCAAGCAAGGCGGGCTCGGCGCGCAGCAGGCAGACGCGGCGGCGCTGTCGATCGCGTCGCTCGCCGGTGCTGAGGTGACGCCCGAGCCGTTTAACCCGGTGATCCACGGGATGCTTTTGACCGACGATGAGCCGCTTTATCTGACGGCGAGGATCACCGGCGGCCACGGGTTTAGCTCGGAGATCACCGACGCCCCCACATGGTCGCCGCCGAGCAAGATCGCCGCGAAGTACCTCGCGCCGTATCTGGATGAGCTGGATCGCGAGGCGGTGCCGGTTCGATGACGAGCGCGTCCGCGGACGCAGGCAGGCAATGCTTGGTTCTGGGCTACGACAGGACCGACAGCGCGCGAGCTTGTCGAGCGCGCAGCTGCACCTGACGGAACAGGCAACCAAGAGTCGGCGCCGCAGGCCCGTGCGGCTCTTGCGCCAGCTCACGCAGGATCCGCGCGAGTGGCGGTTCGCCTACGGGTGACCCGGTGAGGACGCGCTGATCATCCCCAACACCAAGGGCGACCCCTAAACGAAAACCGACTGGGAGAACTGGTGCAACCGCCAATGGGCGCCAGCCTGCCGGCATGCAGGGCTCGAGACGATCCCGCGCCCGTATGACCTCCGACACAGCTTCGCCTCGGTAGCAGGCTAGCTGACCGACACAGCACCGACGGCGAAAGCAGCTCGTCGAGCCCCGTATTCGCGAACACCAAGACGATCAGACGGGCAGACCGCTTCATGCGCCGCGGCCTATCGGTATGCCAAGCCGAATGGCAGCTCATCGCCACCACCCACAACCCCCTCAAGCTCTGGCGCCACCACAGACCAAACGACTGACGCCACACCGCTCAGCCAACGCACCCACGAGCACACCCGGCCAGCGATCAATAGCAGAGCCCCCACCCGAAAAACCATCACGCACTATGCGCGACAGTCTCCTTTCCAGGGCTTTCTCTGAGCGGGAGCGACGGGGGTCGAACCCTGTCCTGACACCACACGTCGAATGCCGTACTTAGCAGGCATTTTACACTGTTCTTCGCTGGCCTGACGCCTCTACGGGTCGGTCGGCTCGCGAGCTTCTACGGCTGAGGCAAGGTCGCTCATAGTCAGTTCGAGGGCTGCGGCGACGGCGCGGAGCGTACTCCAGGGCGGGTCGGACTTCCCAAGCTCTAGGCGTCCGAGCGTGCCGAGGCCGAGGCCCGCGTTGACAGCGAGGACTTCGCGCGAGACGCCACGAGCTTCGCGCAGCTCTCGCACAGTCGCGCCTAGCGCGAGGCTCGTTGAGCGTGCCATAGCTGGAGCGTCGCATACGGCACGCCAGAAAGTCTACGCGCTATCCAGCGTGCTAGAAACAGCGTGCTGGATCAGGTATCCTCGGCGAGGACATAGTGCCCCCGCGCCGCTAACGACGGCCGGGGGCCTGGCACCGGAAGCGCGAACTCCCGGCACACAGGCACCCTACTGACACGAGCCGGGTGTCTCTTTGCCAGAAGCCCGTTCTCCTGGGGCCTCCAAACGCGAAATGGTTGGAGGAACCGACATGGCTAGAACACTGATCGTCCCGCCGCAGGTCATATCGCGTCTGCGGGAGGGCGCACACCTACAGCTCGCAAACGCAGCCTACGAGATCGCATCATCAGCGACCGCGTGGCACAAGGACGCCGCACCACACGAGGAACACTACAAGATGGAGCAGCTGTGGACACTGCTGGACGCAATTGGCTGGGCCGGCGCCGTACCAGGCCCGGTCGAGCTGGACCTGGCCACACACTCGCTGGCACTCCTCGTCGCCATTGGCGAGATCGAACCGAATCTCCTGGAATGGCTCGCTGAAATGCCCGACGAGGACAAGCGCAAGCCCGGCCGCACCGATGAGCTTCACGCCGTACAACAGTTCGCAGACACAGCCCGCCGCGCAGTCGAGCGGATCGAGCGCACAGTCCCGACCGATGCGTTCGCGATCCCGCCCGCACTTATCGCACGTGTACGCGAAGGTGCCTACGGCTACTCGCAGTCGCCGCACAAGCACTCGTCCGCTCCGCGCACGCACACACAAAGCCCGACCCAACGAGCCGCCCCGAGCTGGAACGCGCGTGGACACTACTCGCGAGACTCGACTGGACGGCCAGCACGGACACCGGAGCGGCAATCGAGCTAAACATCACCGAACACGGCGTCGCAGTACACGCCGCCATCGAGACGATGATCCCACTACTCACAGCATCGCTCGACGGCCTCGACCCCAACGACACAACCCGACCCAACCGCACCGACGAGCTACACCTACTACACCAATTCGCCGAACGAGCACGACGAGCAACCACGAGCGAATAGCGAACGAGCCGGATGATCGCCCTGCCTGGCCGCTCTGAGGCAGTGGGCTCGCGGGCGCGACGGGGGGTTGCTCCATGTCCTGACACCGCCTCTGGCGGGTCTTGAGCACGGGTGACGCATCGTTCTACGCATAGGGAGTTTGTATACGGATGTGCCGCATGCCGCACGCGCCCCGTCCGTGGTCGTCAATGCCCCGTGAGTTTCTACGGGAATGCCCGCACATACGCACGGAAGGGCGCAGACCCCTTCAGCGCTGCGAGGGCGCGACGTTGCCAGAGCGGTGGTGCACGCGACAGTTCAGCCCGATCGAATCCTGCCGCGCGACACAGTGAGAGCAACGCGGCTTTATTGAAGGTCCACCAATTGGTCGGGTCTGATTTAAGCTCGCCTCCCTCGAGGAACCGGCACATGGGCAGCCGCTCCCCTGCGCGGAGATGCTCGGCCTGCGTCTCGATGATCGCCACCCCGCGCGTCACCTCCCGGAGGCGTTCGAGTGCGAGCAGAGGGTGACGCATGTGGTAAAGCACACCGAGGTAGAGAACGACGTCAAAGGTTCCCAATGCCTTAAGGTCACAATCGAGCAGGTCCCCGACGACCATCTCGACATTACTATCGAGTGCCTCGTGAGCAACATCGAACCCGCGCCGACCCGGGAGCTCGGCCGGGCGCCACACGTCAGGAAGCGAGTGAGGCGCTGGGACAGGCACTTTCCGTCCGATGCAACTATCCCAAACCTGCATGTACTCGCTCAGATCGAATGACCAGGCGTAATGGTCCAGGGCTACCACGCGATCAGCACCCAGCCTCTCGGCGGCGAAGGCAAAATAGCCATCCCAGGAACCAACGTCGAGCACGCTCTTGCCCCGCAGGTCGCCCAGCTTTAGCCACGCAAGCTCCTTCTCAAGCTCCTCTGCTGTCTTGGCTCCGGGGGTGACGATGCCACCACCCAGGTCGATCGAGTGCCACCAGGTGACGGCATCGACGCGGGAGCGCAGTTCAGAATCGGGCACGCCGAGCATCGGCCAAGTCTTCCTGTCGTCAAGCACGGGCATGAACTCTATCCGTAATCCTACGCGGCGAGCCGCAAGACTCGCACTTTTGCCAGCGCGCACGATACCCGCCGGTGGAGTCGCGGCGGCTGGAAGCAGCGCGACGGACAGTACAACCCGAGATGTCGACGTCTGGTTGTGCCAGCGAGACGCCCGGAGCCATGTAGAGACATACGGCACACCGCGGTGACCACAGCGACCTGCAGTTCGAGCATGAGCTTCACCGCTGCGACCTTACAACACGACACTTTGCAAGGGGCGCACCTCTGCTGTGCCTTGACTTCGATATGGGTGCGCTGAGCGGAATCTCGAGCTCGTGGCCTTCGTGCAGTGATCTGCTTGCCGGGGTGGGAGCGAGTGGCAGTGCCGGAGGTGCCGAGGTTACGCTCGTCGGCGTGGTGAGTGACCGCCACGCCTTCTGGGGTCAACACCCGCGCGACCTCAGGCAGATATGCCGCTTCATCCACTGGCGCGACGTGGACAAAGACGTCAAACGACCAGATCAGATCATTGCCTGATGACACGTATTCGACTTTGTCCGCCGCGACGAACCGCTCGCGACATATCGCCCGTGGCATCCACGAGTATCAGCCGTCGAGTCCGCGACTGCAACACCGCGGACCACCGATCCCGCTCCCCAGGGAACTTCTGCACGGCCACGAGCCCACGCGGCTTGCTTGAGCCGGGTGCGAGAAAAACCCCGCACGTCCGGTTCTGAGGGGGCCGAGCGCAGCAACACGCTCGGCCTCCCCGACAAGGCTTTAGCTTCCCGATGAGTAGTACGTTGATGATCCCGCCCGACGTATATCCGCGGCTCCGTGAGGGCTTGTCCGTGATGTTGGGCGACCGGTCGCCCTCGCAAGACCTTGGCTCGGTTAGTCTCATTCTGCGAGAGCGATCGATTTTGCGGTGCCCTCGAATTCATAGGGCGCGTTGAGTGCACCTTCCTTCACATAGGAGTCGCCTTCGAGGTTGATGATCCCGATGCGATTACCGGAAAGCGCGATCGATTTTGCGATGCCCTCGAATTCATAGGGCGCGTTGAGTGCACCTTCCTTCACATACGCGTCGCCTTCATTGTTGATCAACGCGATGCGGTTACCCGAGAGAGCTATCGCTGTTCCGGCGGCCTCAAATTCATAGGGCGCGTTGAGTGCACCTTCCTTCACATACGAGTCGCCTTCGAGGTTGATCAGTCCGATGCGATTACCGGAAAGCGCGATCGATTTACCGGCGCCCTCGAATTCATAGGGCGCGTTGAGTGCACCTTCCTTCACATACGAGTCGCCTTCGTTGTTGATGATCCCGATGCGGGTCGGCGGCGGCGGAGGCAGCCTTTCATCGCCGTTTTCCGGCAAGGTCGCTGGAAGGCACGAGCGAGGAACAAACACCCAGTTCCCTTCCGCCCCGTTTATCCGGTCATCGCGCACCATTGCGTACTTCCCAGTGCCGTCAGTGCTTGCGTACTTGGTTACGTAGCGCCACTTTAGGGCCGGAAGTTCTGAGCCGGGAGATTTAGCGGCATACGCCGGTGCCGTGCGAATCAATTCTTTCTCTACGTTGCTCGAGCTCCAGGGTCTGTAATTCGCGTACTCCGGGCATGGAATTTTATTGACTACATAATTGCCATCCCCGACAGTACCCCTGTTGTATTTTTCCATAAAGCTGGATTCTTCGACTTTGAATTCACGGCTAGACCCACTGCCTGCACACGCGCTATATTTGGTGCTATTTAGTTTTTCGATCGGATATGCGGTGTCGATCCATCCACACCCACTGAACGCATTGTTGATGTACCCGCCATACGAGTGTTCATGGGTTACGGTGTTTTCGGATGCGTACGATACGACTTCAAGGTCCCACCCAGACGCACAGTTACCGATCGCAAAGTAGTAGAACCAATTGCCCACGGGAGAGTACGGATCTACACACCTGTACTCTCCGTTTGCCGATGTCGCCAGGGGTTTGACTTCGCCAGGCGAGGCCTGGAGGGAAACCACCTTTTCCAGTCGACCAGTCATATCGACATCGGCACTCGCTGTGCTCGCCGTGTAAGCCGCAGAGACGAGCAACATCAGGCCGACAAGCAGACATCTGGAGACGGAATGATTTCTGTGCTGGTCTAGTGGCGCGGACCTCTTGGTCGCGCTCAGCGGCAAAACCAGGACTTTCCGCCAATAGTCGGCCACTCTCGCCGTCCGCCACATCATGCCTATCTCCCTTTTCGCGGTGCGTGGCCTAATAAACCCCATAAGTAAATTCGTCTCCCAGTGGGTATGCGCCGGGGCATCTGCCCTGACGGATCAACGGAACAAGTCCGATGACCGTACTTGAGCCACGCAGGGCTGTCTATGGCCTATTTCCCCACTTCGGGCCAGTGACACTATCTTTGGCACCAGCTACAGTTGTCTATAGGTAGCGTGCTTTTTCGTTGCGTGAGGTCGTCCCCATGTTCAACAGCACGCCGCCGGTTCAGCCACTGCACGGGTAGACCGCTTAGCTCACGCTTGCTAGAGGCGCTGAGCTTCTGCAACAGATGCCGTGTGTGTTTCTTGGCAGTTTCCGCGCTAATGCCCAGCTTGAGCGCGATTGCCGCGTAGGACATGTCGACACTAAGCATCGTAAGCACTTGAATCTCGCGGCTGGTGAGGATGCGCTCCGTGTTACGCTCGCTCCGCACATCGCAGCTGCCTGCCCCGGATAGGAAGACACATCCGCCTTTCGCCGCCAGGCGAACAGCGGCGAGGATATCCTCCACGGACATCTCGCTGTCAACGCAGCTTATCCCGGCCGCGCTCAGTACCAGCCCGTAAGGGCGTGTCGGGTCGCGTGCCAACACCACGATTCCCGCCGACGGATCGAGCGACTGCGAACAGCGCAGCGGATCGGCTTTTTCGTCGATGATTGCTACGAGCTGCCGCGCGTGCGTGGCCGGACAGGGCGGCGCGGCGGCGTCCAAGCTGGTCGCGAGCGCGCTTGCCACGCCGCTATCGCGCAGCACTGTCATCAGACCAACAGTCCGGAGAGGATCAAGGTCACTCATCACGACAGTCAGACACTGCGAGCTTTCTAATACGTCTGCACCGGTCACGGGGTTGCCTCTGGTCGCATCCAGACGATCGCGTCGTCTGACGGCCCGCGCAGCGCAGGGACTCCCTTCCGAGCGGCGCCGTAGCTCCTACGGCGTGCGCAGTCGTGACCACGACACGCGCCTCCTCCAGCCTCCTCAGTGGCCATACAGCCTCATTCTCGTGACTTGCCTTCTATCCTGATCGGCGGCTTTCGAGAAGCCGATCGCCGCCGCCAGCTCCTTGAGAAGCCCTTCGCCGTCGAGGCACGCGGCCTGGATGACTCGCGTGTTTCGCTCGAGAAGCGCGTGCCGTTTGAGTTTCGGCATCCCGTCGGCGAGGAGCTCGCCCGCGATGTTGTGGACATGCGCCGCTCATCGGGGCTCCGCGGGTCCGGGACCCCGGCTGGGCACCGGCTGCCAGCTGCTGCTTCGCCCACGAATTTCACCGAGCGACCACATCCGCCGGGCGTCTCGAAAGACATACCAGGACGGGAGATCGAGCGAACCCGCGATCTCCTCGGTGCTGACGCCCGGGTTGCTATCGATCAGCTGGCGCACCAGTAGGCAGCTTGGCTGTCGTGTAGGAGCCCCCACTCCGTCCGTTAGCTCATCGAGCGGCACGCCAAGGACGTCGCGTAGCATCAGCAGAACGAGGAGGCCGGGTGCTACCTGCCCGCACTCCAGACGCGAGACCTGTTCACACGACAGAAAGCAACGCTCCGACAACGTTTTCTGAGTAAACCTCGCCGCGGCACGACGGGCCTTCAAGTTCTGCCCAAAGCGGCGCAGGATCTCATCTCGCTCCGGTATGTCCGGGCCGAGCGCTACCTGCAGCACTCTCGATGCCGCCTCCTCCCCACCGGCCACTAGCCGATCCCCTGGATCGTCATCCACGCTATGACCTGAGCGGCGCTCCGAGCTGCGCTGCCCACCGGGAAGAACACCTTGACGATATATCCATTGTGAACGACCAGGGTGAGTCGGCGATAGCGCCCCACCTCACCGTCAGTCACCGTCGGTAGCTGCAGTCGCTCTGCGAGCTGCAGCCGCGGATCACTCAACAGCCTATGGGTAAGGCGCCCCTCGAGCATCGCGCGTGTTTGGGCCTTCGTACCCTCGCTGCTCACCCCAACCGTGCGATAGCCCCGCGCTTCTAGATCCGGCTGGTGGTCACGGAACGCACGGTGCTGCACAGCATCCATCAGCCCGGCATCCTCGCTACCTACTGGCGCTCCCTCGTTCCCCGGATACAGGTAGATGACGAGGGGGTGCCCGCACGCGAGCTGACGCAAATTCAGCGAGTCCTCCCCGTTGACACCCAACACCACGGAAGGGAGCGTCACGCCAACTAGCCGCTCAGCCACACGCGTGCTCGTGGGAGTCGGTACTTACGCGCCAGAACCAGGATTGCGTTGCGGTCAGTCACGATCCTCATGCAGTCCCGGTACCTTCCGCGGGCGCGCCGCCTATCGCGCCTCTCAGCGCCTCAAGCTCTCTCACGGCGCTCTCCAGCTCAATTTCGAGCAGCCGCCGTGCGTCTTCAATTTGCGTGATCTCGCGCCGCACAACCGGACGGCTCAGTTCGAAGCAGCGCGCAAACTCCGTGAACGTGTCTGCTTCCGGCTCGTCCTCTAATTGGAGAACGGCAGGATGCTCAAGCGGATCGTCGTCCAGGGTTAGCTCTGGCCACCAGATGCGTGCAGCACCAGTCGGTAGCGCAAGGTTCGGCCCGAGTAGTCCTTCGAGATGAAGCAGTAAATCTTCCCCTCTCACCAGATAGATTCGGCCACCGCCTACGATCTCGCGCACCTTCCCGGGCGCGAGCACTAGCTGTCCTGTGCTCCCCGATGTAAGCGCTATCGCAGGTTGGTCGCGGTCACCTGAGAGCAGGTAACTCGCCATCGCCTGCAGATCCTGGCCGTCGGAGACCGTGCTCGGCTCATCTCCCGCGCTCAACGCGATAGCCCCACTCTTTGCTGGGGAAAGTCAATGGCGCCGGCTGACTCATTTGGGCCAGCAGCAGGGGGAAAGTGAGCAACTCCTGCTGCTGGCCCAGACAAGTCGCCGGAGCTAGCCGACGCGTTCTCCGGCCTGCCCGTACCCACGCCACCGGTTCCGTCAGCATCACAGCCCGCGGGTCGTCCGTTGGCTCCCTGGTTGAGCAGTCGTGGTCGGCTTCGATGCATCATCGGACGCCATCATGACCACTCAGGCACTTCAATCTGTCGAAAAGCGCGTGATAAATAAACGGAAACATTGAGGTCTAAATAGAAACATTTAGTTATAAGAGATCAAGGTACGGACGAACCGTCGACGCGTCGCTTGCTGGGTAGTTCGCGGCTGAGCGGCTCCTGAGGACGATGCGTGATCCACGGCTGGGTGTAACGATCACGCTGCGCCATCGGGCCGTCTCGATTTCGTTAGCGGCGGGCAGCACGTCTAGCTCGGAGAGCACGGTTCTGAGGACGATTTGCATCTCGAGCACGGCGAGGTGGTGTCCGGGACACCGCTTGCGGCCTCCTCCCCACGGCATCCAGAGCTCTGGCGGCGGCTCGGTCCCGAGAAACCGCTCGGGCATGAAGCGGTCTGGGTCCTCGTACACGGCGGGGTCGTGCTGCATGAGGTAGATGCAGCCCATTAGGTGTACGGGTGGGTTAAATGTGCCGCCGGCTATCTCGAACGGGGCATTCACGACCCGCGGGATGGTGAACAGGAACACAGGCCGGTGGCGGAGCACCTCCTGTACCGTGGCGATGAGGTAGCTGTCCTCGCCGCTTTCGAGACTGGCGACGAGGCGCGCTGTTGTGGCTGGGTGATGGGCGAGCAGCTGGAACGCCCACGCGAGCTCTGAGGCGGTCGTCTCGTGCCCCGCGAGGATGACCGACATCAAGTCGTCGCGTATCTGCATTTGGTCAGCGTCGTAATCCTCAGATGAAGCTGTGCCCTGGAGAAGTATCCCTAGGAGGCCGCTTTCGCGGGCCGGTGCGTGTGCTTCCTCGCTTATGAGTTCGTCGATTAGGTTGTGAACGGCGGCGCGTTCGGATAGGAATCCTCGCCATAGGCGCCGCCACGGGGGGATTGGTCTCAGTTGTCTCTCTTGCAGTGTGAGGCTTGCTGTTATGGTCAGCATGCGTAGTAGTCGGGAGTGAAGCTCGTTTAGGCATGCGTTCTCTTGGCCGAAGATCGTTCGCAGGATGACCTTGAGGCTTAGTACGCGCAGATAGGGGTGAATTGCGACGGGTCGATCGCGTGGCCACAGCGAAACCTCCTGCGCCACAATGCTCTCAATCATTTCGGAGTGGGCCTGGACGCGCGTGTGCTGGAAGGCTGGCAGGATGGCGCGACGGCCTTCTAGATGGTTGTTTTCCTCTGCGAGCATGAAGGAGTGCTCCCCGACTAGGGGGGTAATGACTGCGGCGCCAGCTCCCGGATGAAGGATGTCGGCGGGCGCCCTGACGATCGCCATGATGTCGTCGGCGTCTGACATGAACACGAGGGGTGGCAGTCCGATGGTACGGACCGTGAACCGGGGACCGTACCGGTTGCGACACCAAGTGAGGTATCGATGTGGATCCCGCCACACAGCGAGGGTCTGGGCGGCTACGGGTAGCGGCGCGCTCGGTGGCAACCGAGTGGCTCGCGCAGTGTCAGATTGGTTCAGGTCGGCGCTTACAGCCTGTTGTTGTCCGCTGCCGTCCGTCTGCAGGCCGTGAACGACTCGCCATGCGCGAAGGGCCGGGATCAGCGCCCTGGGTAGCGGTCCTGCAGCTCGTGCGAGCCGGCGTGTTATCGCGCGGTTCTCGGCTGTACGGGTGCTGTCCTTGGACAGGTACATGGCGACCATGCAGCTGATGAGCACCAGGTGTCGCTCTCCGTTGGGCAGCTTCGCGACGTTCGTGATGGCTTTGCTAAGGATCTCGCCGACGCGGTCGACCGCCTGATTCGCATTGGCGTAGTGGGAGATGTAGCTGTGCGCGCTGGCTGCTTGGTCTTCGGCACGATCTGCGTAGCTGTCGAGCATCGTGCCGGCGAGCGAAGCCCACGGCAGGTAGGCGGCATATGTTGCCTCTGCAACAGATCGGTCCCAGCCGGTGTCGGCGGCGAGCGCAAGGAGGGCGAGGACGGTGAGCCAGGCGCTGGCGCTGGCAGCCCACTCAAACCAATGGAGCTCGCCCACATTCGGGAAGTGCTGCGCAGCCCATTCTTTGAGGCAGGCGTCGCGCAGGTTTGGGTCGGGCTCGTGGTTGAGCGCAAGGACGGTGGTGAGCCGTGCCGCACGGGCCGCAAATGGTTGCGCCTGCTCAAACGATGGTAGACCTGGGGCGATCTGCCTGCAGCGCTCGACAAGCGCCCTGGTGTAGCCGCCATCATCGCGCCAGGGGTGGAATTGGTAGTAGTCAGACAGCGGCAGCGAAGGGTCAATTGCCTCGACAAGCGCCCGATGAAGCTGCAGCCCGTTTGTGACCCCAGCGTTTGCGGCGTGCTCGCTGGTGCAATCGAGATAGTCCGCGAGGACCTGGTAGGCCACGAGCAGTCGCAGAAGTTCCCGAGAGCGCGCGCGAGGGAGCGTCCAGAACATGGCCGCGCCGTCAATCATCGGCCGCTTGCAGGCGAGCGCTCCGAGTGCGTCAGCTCGAAGTGCCGGACACGGGATGGCACTTGCGCGCGCATGCCAGCCTTCGACCTCGCGGGACACATCGCGCAACCCCCAAGCGAGCTCGCGGTACGCCGCTCTAAGGAGAGCGAGAACCGCCCGTGGCGATAGTCTCGCGGGCCGCTCTCCGTTGCTAGGCGGGTTTGACCATCGTCGCTCGGACGCGCGTCGCGATATAGCCTGGGATCGCCACAATCGCGAACGCAGTGGCACTGACGATGAGGAAGCTGAAGATGGCGATGCGGACCCCAACACTGATCGTGATAGGAAAGCCCGTGACGACGGTCAGTGCATGACTGATTACAAGCTGTCCGTATAGCCCGACGGCCGCGCCGATCAGGCAGCCTGATCCGAGAAGTACAGCGCTCTCAAACAGCAGAGAGCGCCAGACTAGGCCCCTTCGGCAGCCGGTTCGCTTGAGGAAGCCGATTCGTTCGCGGCGCTGCCAAAGGAGTGAGATCATCACGAACGCCATCGAGAGAATCGCCGCGATCAACACGACCGTCTTGATCTCTGTGAGTCGCCCAAGGCCCTGGCTGCTGAGCCTTTCCCACTGCGCTTCGCGTTCGGCGGCAGTCTGAACGGCGAGACCCGAGTGTGGTCCGAGTGCCCGGAGGATCTGCAGGTGTGCGTCAGCGAGCCCCCGGCCCGGTGCAACCTGGACGTTAATCGCGCTGGCCGCGTTTGACCCCCACGCGCGAGCATAATCTTCGGCGTTGATCACGATTGCGCCAGGAGGCCATCCACCGTTCGTGGAAAGACCCGCAACTCGGAACGTGGTTGGTTGCGGAGACGGCAACGTGAAGGACCCCCCGACGTGAAGATGCAGTTCGTGGGCTACGGCTTCGGAGAGGACCGCCCAGCCATGACCTCGTAGTCTCCCGTTTGCCTGGCCGACGTTGCCTTCGGTGATTTGTCCGGGTGGCATCGGGTCGGCTGATTGCTGGGCCGGGGGTGCGATCACCCACACCCGGCGGTCGCCAATGTTCAGGAAGCTCCCCCGGTAGATACTCACCGTGCGCACATCTTCGACGTGTTCAATCCTGGACGCGACAGACGCGGGAAACGGGGTCGTGGCCAGCGAGTTGTCATCCCCTGCGGGGTATACCCAGATGTCGGCGGCTCGATTCCATTCACGACTGGCGCTGTTCAGCCCGCTTTGGAGGTTGTGCTGAGCGCCCGCCACGGCTACCGTTCCGAACACCGCGAGGGCACCTGTTGACGCGACGGCCAGGGAGCGAACGCTCGTCATGCTGTCTTTCAGCTCGCCGACGGCGAGACGGGTAGCGGTGCTGTGAAATGGGCGCTGCGCACGGGCAAATCCAAGGACGATGCCCTTGAAGAGAAAGGGGAGCAGCGCAAGTCCGGCGATCACGAGTGTGATCACGCCGACGACTGCTGATTGGGGGCGGAATAGGACGATCAGGGTCGTGATGATCAGACCGAGCATGCCGGCGCTTACTCGCAGCGCGGTCCAGCCGGTGGGCTGGCGTTCGACCTCGACCCGCGAGCGAAGCGGCAGCGCAAGGATATGTCTGACTGGGGCAAGGACACCCACGAGCGCGGCAAGGAAGGCTGCCGTGACTGACAGTGCGATCGTGGAGGCGTCGATGATGCGGGGGCCGCCGACCGGGAACGCGAAAGCGAGATAGCCCGGCTGGGAGTGGAACAGGACCGTCGACAGCAGGTCGCCGAGCGCAAGCCCGATCAGCGTTGCGGCAGTACCTATCATGAGCGCATCGAACGTAAGCGCCTGCACGATCATAGGCCGGGTGAACCCGCGGCGGCGCATCAGTTTTATGAGGCGGCGGCGCTCTGGGACCGTCAGCAGCATCGCGTTGAATGCAAAGAGAAACCCGACAACGGCGCTGATGAGGGAAAAGAGGTTCTCGCCTTGTTGCGCGGGCGCGGAGGCGACGCTAAATAGCTGCGCATCAAAGTCTGCGGGCACCGCGTTCAGGTGCCGTGCCGCGGCGAGCTTTCGCAGCGCGATGTCGGCCGTGGCTTGCTCGCCCGGCTTGACCCTGATGTAGAGGCGTGTAATACGGCCAGCGGCACCAGCCAGCTTTTGCGCATAGAGCAGCGGCGCTAGCATGACCTGGCTGTCAACGAGCCCGCCGATGTCAGCTTTGCTGAGGGTCGCCCCGAGGAGAGTTGCGACAGTCCTGGCTCCGATTTGCACGTGTACCCCCTCGAACGGGGTCGCCCCGATCGACGCAGCAACCGGCGCTGGGAGCGCAATCAGTCTCTCGTGCGCGAGCTGGCGCGCACTGAATTTGCGTAGAAGTGGCCCTCCGAAGTTTGCGAAGTGTGGGTCCGCACCAATAAGGACAACCGACGCCTGGCCATGAGGCCCTAGCACGATCGCCTGTTGCTCGAGCAGCGGCAGGGCTGCGCTCACGCCCGGCAGCACGCTGGCTTCGCGGATGACACTTTCAGGAAACCCTTCGGGACCTCGTGCGTCGAGCTGGTACTGCGTGCGGCCGACCAGTTGCTGGTTGAGTTGGCGGATTGAGCCGTCGAGACTCTGTGAGGCAACTTGGGAGGCGAAAAGCAACGCGACACCAATTGAGATACCGATGACAGCAAGGGCCTCTTGGCCGAGCACCGCCCGCTCCTTCAAGCGTGCGCGGAACACGAACAGAATCTCGCCGAGCGGCACCAACTGTCTGGCCCGTTTGCGAAGGCTGCCCAGCGGTCGATCGTCCTTGGGCAGGTCCTGCGTCGCCAATGATGAGCTCATCGGTTCTCCACCACGCGGCTCGAGCGCAGGTATAGCTCGTCTGGCTCGTAGCCGACGAGGTGGCCGTCACGCAATTCGTACACGCGATCGGCGAACGAGACGGCTTGGGGATCGTGGGTGACGAGCAGCACCGCTGTGCCGCGATCGTGGCAGAGGTCCCGTATCTGGCCGAGCACTTCACGGCTGCGGCGAGTATCAAGGTTGCCGGTCGGCTCATCGGCGAGAAGGAGACCTGGATCGGTCGCGAGGGCCTGTGCGACCATGACGCGCTGGCGCTCGCCCTTTGAGAGCTTGTACGTCGGCTGCTTGATCCGATCACCCAGCCCGAGGTCGATCAGCAGCGGCTCGATCATCCGACGCGCATCCTTTGGATGGTCCCGCAGCAGCTTCAGACAGGCGTTGTCCCGTGCGGACGCGGAGGGCCAGAGTTCATCAGCTTGGCCGATGATGCCGACCGTCAACCCTAGGTAGTCGGCATGCTCTCGTTCTGAGAACGAAGAAATATCTGTGCCATTGACGAGGATCGTTCCCGCGTCGGGTATCTGAAAACCCGCAATAAGGTCAATCAGAGTCGACTTCCCCGACCCACTCGGCCCATACAGCGCGACCGTCTCGCCTGCCGTGATCTGCAACGACACATCATCGACAGCGCGAACCGTCTCACCTCCAACCTCGAAACACTTGACGAGACGCTCTACACAAAGCATCTCAACGCTCGGCACCAGCTCTCGCCGACCGGTGTTGGTGGAGGTAGGTGATGTCGGGGTCTTGGTGCATCAGTTCGAGCTTGCCGTGACTGAGTTCCCAGACAGTCGCCGATCGCAGCGCAGCAGCATGATCAGAGACGGCCATCAACACCGCACAGGAACGATCCTTCGCAAAACCTTCCATGAGATCCATCGCCGCGCTCTTTTGATCGAGGCCCATACCGTCGAGAAGATCGTCCACGAGCAGCAGCCTAGGTCGCCGCACAACCGCCTGCGCAAACTCCACCAGCACCCGCTGCCAATCCGAGAGATCCGCCCACATCGCGCCCGCGCACTCCAATATCTCAAGCTCCGCCAACATACCCTTGACCAGCCGAGCACGCTCACGACCACTGTATCGACAGGTCGCAGCGAGCGAGAACTCGACGTAATCGTGAACGTTCAAGCGATCCTCTTCAGCCCGGATAGCGACTCCGAGATCTGTAGCGAGAACATGCCCGAGATCGCCGTCTGAAAGATCGCCAAGCTCACGGCCGCTCAGCGACACGCTGCCCCTATCCACACGCAACATCCCCGCCGCGAGACGAATCAACGTCGACTTGCCCTGACCACGCGCGCCAACGACCGCCGCTATCTCCCCCGCCCGCACCTCCAACGACACGTCCTCCAACACCGAAACCCGGCCACCACCACGCTCAAACCCCTTCCACACCCCCTCAAAACACAAAACACTCCCGTTCACCACAGGATGCCGTCCTAATCGTCGATGTCGCGTAAAGCCTAGACGACAGGCTTCATGATCCCTCGCAGGCAGCGATCACGCCGCCCGGGCGAGCCGGACCGGCTTCGACAGAGGCGGGGGTAGATCCCAGCCACCGCCAAACCGGCCTGGCACAAACCCACCAAGCGTTTCCACCGTTAATCTGACAGTCCCAGAGCTACGGTCGCCCGCAGCCGTGCAGACACGTTGCCGGGAGATCCGAGGAAGACGGCCTCAATCGCTACGTGCCGCTTAAGAGGGCGCGTTGGTACCCGAAGTGCTGTGCTGAACCGTCCGTTGGTGAGACGGGTCTGGGTCGTCGCCCTCCATCCACGGCCGTTGCGGAGATCGCCGCTAATCGTCACTTTTAGGAGGCCGCTTATGTCCGGGGCGAGGGTTCCTTGGAGGATGAGGCGTCCGTGCCGTAGGCGGGCAGTGACCAGCTTTATTTCAAGATGCCGCGACGGCGCGTTGCTCGTTGTCGTGGATGTGTGATCTGGCGAAGTGGTGGGGGTCGTCGCGGTGCCCAGATGTTGGCTTGTGGTTACGGTCGTGGTGCTGGTGGTCGTCTGGCTGCCGGTGCCGTTTCCGTTTGTTGGTGCGGGGGGTTGTCCGCTGTAGGGGGTGTTTGCGACGGCCAGGTTGTATGTGGGTGATGTTGCTTGGTCGTGGGCTGCGTTCGTCGCGAGCACCCGTATTTGGTCTTTTCCTTCGGGTAGCTTTTCGGTGTCTATCGGTAACGGGAGGTTGCTCGCATCTGTTGGGCATGGTATGAGCAGGGCGTAGTTGCATTCTCCCACGCTCACGGATGCTCCGATTGGGTGGCCTTCGCTGTTGATCGCGGTTAGCGTGAGCAGCCCTGCGATTGTGTCTGTTGCTGATCCGTCGATGGTGACATTGCCGTGTTGTGATTCAGTTGGGATATTTGATCCCGTTACGTCAGCGGGAGGGGTTGTGTCGTTGAGGGTTACGGTGACGTAGTTGAGGCCGGCGCGTGCGGCGTGCCCGAATTCGTTTCCGCGGGCGCAGGTGGTGTAGGTTTTGCCGGGCGCGTATTCTTCGGCGTCGCATTCCGCCCCGATCGTGACGGTCCGCGCGTCGAGTCCCGTGATCTGGAATGGCCCTCCGACAGCGCATTCGTTTTCGGCTGGGCTCGTCGCACAGGTTTGTGCGAGCGTGGTATGGCCTTCGGACCCTTCGCTCTGGAGATCGACGTTCCAACCGTGGTTCCCGCCGACCTTCATTAGTGTGTCGCTGCCGGATACTTCAGCGATGCTGGTTCCTTCCGGCGCTTCGAAGGTCCAGTTGCCAGACGCACCGACCGGCACGCCGAACGATCCGAGGGTATCGCCGAGTGCGAGGTTCGCGAGGGTGGGTGGGTCACCCGACAGGGGCGGTTCGCCGCAGGTGGAGTGCGCTTCTATGTAGCTCGGATTGTTAGTCGTGAATTGCCAGGACTGGTTTTCGTACCCCACCGCCGGGGTGCAGGCTTCCACAGAAAACTGCCCGGCCGGGGCGGCGGCTAGAGCCCCCGGTGCCGGCAGTACGAGAGCGCCTGTAAGCACGGCTGCGACGGCTGCCAGAGAGAGTAGCCTTGCCAGGCTCGTCAAGGTCTCACCACCTCGATCCAGGATGAGGAGAGCTTAACGTCGGTGTGTCCGCCAAGACGAACTTGGATCAGCCTAGCCCGCCCTCAGACGAGTACCTGCTGAGCAAGCTCCTGCGCTGCGATCGTTGCGGGGCACGGATGCACGGCAACCGTGGATCGCACGGAGCCGTCCGCCGCTACCTCTGCTCTGGCAGGCGTCACGGCCACGGCTGCGAGCAGCCGATCACCAAGGCGGAGCCGCTAGAGAACCAGCTAGCCGACTGGCTGGGTGATTTCCAGCCCGACGAGAACCTGCGAGCAAGCGTGCTCGACACGATCACCCGGCAGGCAAACCAGGAAGGCGTTGGACCCGACCGGAGGGCGGAGCTTGCCGAGCAACTACGCCGCCTGCAAGACCTGTTCGTGCTGGGCGACCTCACCAAAGCGCAGTACGTCATGCGCCGCCAAGCAGTCCAAGATGAGCTGGAGCGCCTAGCGCCCCCGGCCGACCCGCAACTCTCCGAAGCCGAGCAGGTGCTCACCGACTTCTCCAGCTTTTGGGAGCGCGAGCACGCCCCCGCCGAGCGCCACCGCCTACTCGCAACCCTATTCGAGCAGGTCTGGCAAGACGACGGGCGTGTCGTGGCGATCAAACCACAACCCGCCTTCGCCGCCTACTTCCAAGCCTACTGCCAACACGCCGAACGCCCGATGGACACCCTGGGGTGCCAGGAGCGGGAGCGACGGGACTCAAGCGCGCGTTTGTCGCCTCGGGGATCGAGATTCGGCTGTAGGCGCGCTCGGGCGGCGCCGCTGGTCAGGGGGTGAGCGTCAACGCCTTGACGTGATGTGGCCGCACGACGTTAAAGTGGCGTTGGTCCAGCGTCACCAGCTCGGTGATGTTCAGGCGCTCGGCCAGAGCGACGATGCAGGCGTCGGTCGTGCCGAGCGGCAAGTCGGCGTACTGCTCGACCAGATCGGCAGCGCGGGCAAGGTCGTCAGCCGTAGCGCTCACGAAGTCGAGGAATCCGGTCTCGAACGATCGCAGGAACCCAGCCTCGACCGAGGGGCCGGCGTCGCGTGCCAACAGGTAGCCAACCTCGGCGATCACCATGCCTGGTACGAGCCGAGGCGGTCGGGCTGCCGCGAGCGCTTCTGTGGATGCGCGGTGATGAGTGTCGTTGCGGTTGGCGGCGGCGACCAGCGGGCCGGTGTCAACCAGGATCATCAGGCGCCGGGGAACTCCGAGCGCAGAATCTCGCCGGAGCGTTCAGCCAGATCGGCGGGTCCATTGAAGCTCGCGAAGAACGACGGCAGCTCTTGCTCAGAGGCGGTGTCCGTTCCGTTGCGATCGACAACCGCGACGTGTAGCCGCTGTCCAGGCTTTACGCCGTGGCGACGAAACTCGGCCGCCAGCTCGGCGTCGTCGCTTGGGACGACCAGATCCCACTCGTTGGCTGCATCGGCGCTGCTCATACCCCAAGGGTAGCGGCGCTCGCCTACGGCAACGAGGCAGCAAATCGCCTGGGACCCGGCGGTGCGAGCGGCGGAATGCCGCTGAGCCGGCCGTCCACGCTCAGGAGGTTGTCGCCGGTGGGTGACGATGCCAAAGACTCGCGTAGAGCTGGCGTCCGCGCGCAAGCAGATCGTCGTAAGTCATAATCTCGATGCGGCGGGAGTTCTCGGAGAACTGCTTGAGCTTCTTCGCTTGCCGTGGCGAAAGCGCTTGCCGCACACCGACGACGAGAAGGCCTCGTGGAGCCGTGATGGCGGGCAGTAGTTCCTGCGCGTATGCGACGTTCTGATCCGCCCACTGCTGAAAGTCGAGCACTTGCCCGAATGCGTGCGTGAACCGCGAGGCGAAGTCATCGCCCGTCGTAAAGATCTTGTCCTGGGGGCGCTCGATCTCGACCAACGTCCAGCCGCCGTCGTGGCGGCGCAGTGCGAAGTCGGTGGCGTACTCGACTCCAAGCCGCTGGTGGGGGATCATTTCGGCGGCGAGTGGATCCAGTAGTACCGGGTGCCGCTCTAGGAACCTCTGGTACTGGATCTCCTTCCGCGCAGCCCCGATGAGCGTCTCGAACTCATCTAGGGTTGCCGGCGTTAGCCGGATGCTTGCCTCGCTGAGCAGGCGGATGACCTGGGCGGCGTCCGTGCTTCTATCTTTCTCCGACGGCATCGAGCTTTCTGAGAGCACGTCCGCAAGGGCGCGACGCGCCTTTGGTGCGCCAGCCACCGCTTCGCTTGCAATGCTGCTAAGCACCCTCTGGGCAGCCTCGGCCGTCCCGGCCGGAATCGGCTCGTTGAGGAAGTCCAGGGGAATAACACGGCCGGTTTCCATCGGGTCGGTCAGCCCCTTCCCTTCCGCGACGCCCATCAGAACCATCAGCGCTTTTGCGCTGTAACGGACCCGTTGAGTCAGAAGCGCCTTGCCGAAGGCGTCGATGCCGGCTGGGCCCGAGAGCACGAGTCCGCGAACGGCCAGTTGAGACGGTGCAGGCTTGTCGAGCAGGCTGGGGCCCCGGGCCGCGAGAAAGCTCGACAGAACACCGAGCGCATGGTCATCTCCGACCTGAACGAGCCGCCGGATAGCGCGCACTACTTCCTCGGCCGACTCGCGCTCTGCGAACGCCTCGACATCGCTCGGGCTCCATCCCAGAATCTCCTCGTCTTCCGCCATGCCGGAGCTAGTTTATGTAGCGCCCGAGCTTCAGCACACCACCCAGAGCTGTCGCTTGCAGGAGTGAGCCTTTGGCGTAGCACCATCGCGAACGATGCAGCAGTACGGAATCTGCTCCAGACTGTGCGTCCGTGATCTCAGCAACGCTCGACACATCATGCGCGTTGAACTTTCTGATGAGCGACGAGGAGCCGGATGAGGATCTGATCGAACTGGTCAGCCTCGCGCTCGTAGGCAGGATCAGCTTGAAAGTCTCCGAGGAGGCATTCCGCGAGGTTCAAGGCACGGCTGACCCAGACAAACGAGCCCGGCGGATAGCCCGATTGGAGGCGTTTGGCCGCCTGACGACTCCAGAGCACCGGACGAACGAGCGTGAAGCTTTGACTCATCGGCTGCACGCGGCGATCTTCCCGAACGCAGCGCCGGGGAGCCGCAGTGACGAACACAATCTGCGTGACTGCCGTCAGCTCGCGACGCACAAGTTGATCGGTCGCGCTGTGTTCGTGACTCGGGACAAACGGCTGTTGAAGGGCGCCGCGGCTGCGATGGAGGAGGGCATTGAGGTGCTCGGTCCCCATCAGCTAGTTGGGCGAGTCGAGGCGCAGATGGCTGTTGCTGGACTGCCGAGCCATCCGGACATATCCGTCCGCGACGCAAACATAGAGCGCGACGAGAGCGAGATTCGGCGCGTGCTGGCACCGTTGGCGGGCGACTACCCTGGCTTCAACGCGTGGCTCACCGGAGCGCAAAGGAAGGAGGGCACGCGGGTGCGCGTCGGCGAGTTCGATGGGCGCGTGGCCGCGGTCGCGCTGAGCCAAGCGAAGGGCGACGGCGTGGTGAAGCTGTCGGCGTTCTACATCGAGAGCGCCGCTCAGCGCACCGGTCTCGGCGGGCATCTGCTGTGGTCTGAGCTGAGGACGTGGGCTAGACATGACACCAGGAAGGTCTACGTGACAGTCTCCTCACGTCATGCTGATCTCGTCGCGTTCTTCACGGCCTTCGGATTTCTAGTCGAGGGCGTCTCGCCGCGCCGCTATCAAAGCGACACGGCCGAGCTCGTGTTGGGCAAGCAGTTCGTTCGAGAGCGAGTCACTGACGAAACGCTGGCTGCATTCGCCGACGGCCCCGCAAACGTCGTGTTCTGCGTTCCGCTCGGCGCCGAGGCTGGGCCAGCCGTGTGGGGTCTTCCCCCCGAGACTCAGCGACCGGCTCTGGAATGGAGCGGTGCAGGTGAGCATTTGCAGCTGATCGCGTCTGAAGGCGAGCGAGAGCTGCGCTCCTGGGGCCTGCTTGAACTGGAGCGAGTCTTCTACCCGGCTCGCTTCGCTGTGGCGGGACGCAAGGCGCTCATGGTCCCGATCGAGCCGCATTGGGCTGACGCGCTCCTCGAGCACGCGGGTCAGCAGCGCAGGCTGAGCCAGGATCCGGCCTCGGAACGTCTGCTGCTCCGCTCGGACAACGCCTACTACTGCTACCCCAAGTACGTAGACATCGCGAAGCCGGGGACGCCGATTCTGTTCTACGTGACTGCGCCGGTTAGCGCCGTCGTCGGTGAGGCACGAATCTACGACGCAGCGATCGACTCGCCTGAGGAGCTGTTCGCCGCGTACGGCGGTCTTGGCATTTATCGGCTGCCACAGATACGCTCGCACGTAATCCAGCGCGGACCCCGAGCTGGAAACGCGCTCGCGATGCGCTTCGGCATGTACGTTCCTTTCCATACACCAGTTACGCAGGCCCATCTTGCCCGAATTGCGGGACGCCGACGCGTTCCGCAAGGGCTGCTGGCAATCTCCTTCGAGGAGTTCGAGGTGGTCCGACGAACAGGAGGGCTTGAATGGTAACGCGCGATGTCCTGATGTCGATTCGGCCGGCATACGCCGAGGCCATCCTGTCTGGATCAAAGCTATACGAGCTGCGCCGACGCCGCCCATCGTTCGGCGCCGGCAGCCAGGTCGTCGTTTATTCATCATCGCCAGACCAGCGACTACTCGGCACGTTCATGGCCGGGGCCATTCACGAGGCCGAGCCGGCTGTGCTGTGGAAGCTTGTCCGCGGCAAGGCTGGGGTCGACCGAGAGGCATTCGTCGCCTACTTCGAGGGCTGCAGCATCGCCTTCGCTATAGAGGTGCGGTCGCCGCAACGACTGGAACCCGCACCACTCCGCTTCCGCCCGCCACAGTCCTACCTGTTCCTACGCCATAGCCAGCGCAGACATCGACGTGTGCTGCGCTGGGCCAGCACAATCGCGTAGCGGCTGGGTCGTCTCCCGTCGGGTACGCCATTCATAGCGGAACACGCTGGCAAACTCCACCCCAGGAACGCCGCGGTCGAGCTTCCGCCGGACGCTCTGCTCTGATCGCGAGCCACCCGAAAACCAAGCGGCCGAGACGGGTGTTACGAGCACCCGCCCCGGCCTTAGCGCCGAAGGAACGTGCCCTTCGATGCCACGCCCAACCGTAGCTCTACGGCTGGTCTTGCCGTGCGTACCGTAGCGCGCGCTCCGACGGTGCTTCGACCGAAAGGACAGAAGCACATGAGCATCACGATCAACCGCAGGTATCGAGACGCGATCTACGACGGCCTGATGACCGACTTCACCGCGATCGGCGACATCTTCCGCAACCTGCGCAACGATGAGCCCGGCCACGCTCGGCGACTGCACCGTCGCTTCGCCGCCGAGTTGCGGCTGCTCGACGACCTCGGCTGGGAGCGCGAACCCGACGCCGAGAAGTTCGAGCTGACGATGCCCGCCCAAGAGCTGCGGCCGATCATCGAGCGCGTCTACTGGTCGGCCGTCGCCTCGCTCAACAACGAACCCGACGAGCTGGTCGACGAGGCCCTGACCCACCTGAGCGACGCGACCGTCGCGTGCCCCGAGCTTCTTGCAAGGCTCGCCGACGAGGCCATTGCTACCGCCCCAGGAGCGTGCTGCACCGAGGCTCTGGCCGCTTCGGCGTGAGCAAGTGTCTGCTGACAGCAGCGTGACACGGCGCTGACACGGGATGGCGGGTAGGCTGGCCATGCCCGCCATCCCTGTGGGAACCTGCCGCGATGACGATCACGATCGGAACCCTCTCGTTCGACAACGTCGAGTACGACGCGGACGTGGACGTGCTCTATCTGAGCGTCGGCGAGCCACGAATGCCCGCTGAGTCGGACAGCACGCCGGAAGGCCACAACGTCCGCTATGACGAGACGGGCGCGGTCATCGCCATCACGATCGTCAACGCCAAATGGCTACTCGACCGCCAAGGCGAGGTTAGGCTGACGATCGCCAGCCGCGTGCCGGCAGCCGACTTGGCGCCAGCACTCACTGGCTAACCGCCACGCCCTCTCGCCTTCATGGCGAGGTCATACCTAACTCGCCTGAAGGCGTGAGTTATTGCCCCTCCGTCCCTTCCTCCGATTCGTCCCCCTTTCTCCCCTCCCGCTTACTGGGAGGACCTTCTGCCGGTAAAACCGCTGCAAATCCCCATCCCGGAGAAGACCGACAACGGTAGTTGTCGCATTAGACTGCACTCTCGTTGAGACCCAGCGTCGGCTCAGGTGGTGATGGACCCCTCGAATACTCCCTCGCTTACCCTCTCGCCTAACCCCTCGTGTTATTAAGCGAGAGCTATTTGCGTGAAAGTCGCTGCAAATCGCCATTCCCCGCGCGGCGACAACGTACCGTTGTCAAATGAACATCACGCGAATGAAGCCAAACACCGTGACCGCCAGGGCACATCACCACCAGGCTGGCAATCGCAAAAGTAACCGCCGTCTGTACCGAAAGGGCGCCAAAACCGACCTTCGTTGAGCGATTCGGGCCTCTCGCCGACAACCATCGCTTTGGCGACACCGCACCGCAAGACACCAAACCCAGCACCCGACATACCTGTCGATCGTGCCCGCCGGGATGGGCGCTCGGCCGCGCTGCCGGAGTCGGCTGTCAGGCGGTTGAGATCGCCGCGTGGCTCTGGTCTGATCGCTGGAACCGACACCCAGCTGCAAGGAGGACCCCATGACCGCTGCTGCGCATCCGACCTCGATCTCGAAGCGTTCGCGCGCTGGTTCGCCGACTGGTGGCTGCGCCGAGGACGCGACCTCACCGACCCGACCCGGCATGACCGATAGCCCGACACGCGCCGCCGCCTACGTGCGCGAGTCAACCGAGGAGCAAGGCCAGGGCTTCTCCCCAGACGCGCAGCGCCAGGCGATCGCCGTGTTCGCCACCGAGAACACGCTGGAGCTGATCGGCGAGTACTGCGACTTTCACTCCGGCTGGCGCAAGTCCGAGGCCCGCCCCGAGTTCCAGCGCCTGATGGCTGACGCCGCCGATGGCAAGTTCGAGGTGGTGCTCGTCTACCACACCTCCCGCTTCGCCCGGAATCAGGTCGAGGCGCGCCGCTACAAGCAACTGCTACGCGAGCGGCTCGGTATCCGCGTCGTGTCGGTCACGCAGCCGATGGGCGAAGACCACACCGACCCGTCCGCGTTCCTCGCAGAGTCAATCCACGAGATGTTCGACGAGTACTACTCCGTCTCGCTGTCCTTCTGGACACGCAGCGGGCTACGCGAGAAGGCACGCCAGGGCCATCTCGTCGGCTCGCTGCCGTGGGGCTACGTCCGCAACCCGACCACCAAGCTCGCCACGCCGGACCCCGGGCGTGCGCCGCTCGTGCTCGCGATGTTCGAGCGCTACGCCACCGGCCAGGAGTCCGACCGCACCCTCGCCGCGTGGCTGAACGCGAAGGGCGCCCGCTCCGCTCGCGGCCGGCTGTTCGGCAAGGACACCGTGCGCGAGATGCTGTCCAACCTCGCCTACGCGGGCTACGTCTGCGGGATGCGTGACAAGAGCCGCAGCATCCGCGGGCTGCACGAGGCGATCATCCCCGAGGACCTGTTCGATCGCGTGCAGGAAGTCCGCTCCTGGCGCGCACGGGTCGTCAAGGCGGGACGCCCATCGGAGGAGTACCTGCTGCGAAAGCTGCTCTGCTGCGAGCGCTGCGGCGCTCGGATGCACGGCTGCCGCACGGGCCGGAACGCGATGCGTCGCTACCAGTGCTCCACCCGCCGCCACCACGGCACCTGCGAGCAACGAACCGTCCCCGCGATTCCTCTTGAGGAGCAGTTGATCGACTGGCTGCACGACTTCCAACCCGACCACACGCTGCGCCAGCTCGTGCTCGACACGATCCAGGCCCAGGCGGGCACGCGTCCCGGCGAGGACGCGGAGCGCCGCCGTCAGCTCACCAGCCAGCTTGAGCGGCTGCGCGACCTCTACGTCATGGGCGACCTCACCAAGCCCGAGTACGTCATGCGCCGCCAAGCGCTGGAGGAGGAGCTACAGCGCACCAAGCCACCCACCAACCCGGACCTCGACCGTGCACGCGCCATCCTCGAAGACTTCACGCGCTTCTGGGACGTCGAGCCCGAGCCCGCCGAGCGACGCAAGCTCGTGCTCTCCCTGTTCGAGCAGGTCTGGCAGAAGGACGGCCAGATCGTCGCCGTCAAACCTCACCACGCCTTCGCCAGCTACTTCACCGCCGCGTCGGAGGGGCGCCCAGCGCACCCAAAAGCCGACGCGAACAGTGAGGCAACAAAGGCGGGAGCGACGGGACTCGAACCCGCGACCTCTGCCGTGACAGGGCAGCGCTCTAACCTGCTGAGCTACGCCCCCGCGATGCCCGGGGCGTCCGATACGACGATCCGTGCTGCATCAGTATGCCAAGGCTCAGCGCTCGGCCCGGTCCCCACGTGAAACTGGCCGGCCAGCCAACTTTCGACTAGGCTTCGAGACATGGCGCTTGTCGGTCCCACACCAATGCTCAAATCGAAACCGTTGGCGGTGATGCTCGACGACCTTCGCGACGAGCGCGCGGCCACCGTTCCCTTCCCACCCGGCGAAACCCGCTTCTCACCGAACCGTACCCGCAGGTTCGCAAACGACCCGCTGCCGCTGCTGCTCGAATCCTATGAGCGTTTCGGCCCCGTCTTCACGCTGCGGCTATTCCACGGCAATGTGGTGTTCATGCTTGGCCCCGCCGCCAACCACTACATCACGGTGTCGCACGCCTCCAACTTCACCTGGCGCGAATCGCACTTCCGCGACCTGATTGGCCTGATGGGCGACGGCCTGCTCACGATCGACGGCGACTTCCATCGCCGCTCTCGCATGATCATGCTGCCCGCCTTCCACCGCGAGCACATCGCCGCATCGCTCGAGGCGATCGTGCACGAGACCACGCACGCACTCGATGAGCTCGCCCCCGGGGCAACGGTCGACCTATACGGGTGGACCCGCCATTTGGCTGTGCGCGTGGCCATGCGCGCGCTTTTCGGGCTGGACCCCGACGGCCCGCAGGCTCGCTCGATCGACGCCGCCGGACTATTCGAGGAGGCGCTGTCGTTCTATTCCTCCGACTACTTCCTGCGCGTCATGCGCGGTCCGTACACACCCTGGGCCAAGTTGCAGAAAGCCGCACGCAAGCTGGACACGCTGATCTACTCGGAGATCTCGCGGCGCCGCGCGACGGGCGCTCGCGGGCAGGACATCCTCAGCCTACTGCTCGACGGCCACGACGAGGACGGCAACACACTTACCGACCTGCAGATCCGCGACGAGGTCATGACGTTGCTGTTCGCCGGCCACGACACCACCACCTCGACTGTTTCATTCATGTTCTACGAGCTCAGCCACCATCCCGAGATCGTCGCGCGCCTACTCGCCGAGCAGGACGCCGCCTTCCCCGGGGAGGCGGCGACACTGTCGGTAGCAGACCTGCAGCCGCTGCTCTCAGGCGAGCTGAGCGAGCTCGAGATGGTCCTTGAAGAGACGCTGCGTAAGTATCCGCCCGCATGGATCGGCCCGCGGCGCTCGGTCGAGCCGTTTGAGTTCGAAGGCCACACCGTGCCTGCCCGAGCATTCGTCAACTACTGCTCATGGGCCTCTCACCACCTCCCCGGCGTGTTCCCCGATCCGGAGGAGTTCCGCCCCGAGCGCTTCAGCCCGCAGGCAAGCTCAGCGATGCCTAAGGGCGCCTACGTACCCTTTGGCGGCGGCTCGCGTACCTGCATCGGCATGCGCTTCGGCCAGCTCGAGGTGCGGACAATCGCCACGCTCATCCTCTCCCGCTGCACCCTCTCGCTGCCCAGCGACTTTCAGCTGAACATCCGCCAGATGCCAACTATCAGCCCCAAGGACGGGTTGCCCACGATCGTTCGGCCCCGCAGCGCTGTGTCCGCGAACCGCTTCGTCGCAGCGGCCTAGCAGCCGCCATCCACCGCCACACACGGCGGCGGTGCCGCTGCGCACAGGTGCTTCAGCGGTTCGGCTCAGTGCAGCCGCGCGCTCATAGTCAGCTTGTAGCTGAGCGGATGTTCGCCCGCCACGCTTGCCCCCACACCCTCCACGTACACATGTGGATCAGAGAACAGCTTCAGCTGCAGATCTTCTATGAGAAAGCCAATCGGGTGGGCCACCAGCTTGCCGTCGCTAGCGCCCGCAACCGCGTTCACGGTAGCCCCCACGCCGAATAGCCCGCCTGTCGCCTGCACTTCCACCTCCCCGTCTTGACTACGCAGCAGCTGCACGCCGAATCCTTCCGGCAACGCCGCCTTCACGTCCGCCTCGCTGGTCACCGCTTCCGCCGTCAGGGAGCTTCCGCGCTTGCGCAGGCTCGCATCCGTCACACGCAGTGACCCAACCTGCACGCTTTCGGCGCTCACATCCATGCTTGCGGTCCCGTTTGCTTCCCACAGCAGGCCGGCGGCCTGCGCGGGGCTCAGCGACAGGTTCTTGGCCCGAACGTGCACCGAGCCCACGTGACCCCACAGCAACTCCACCGCCGGCCATGCGCTCACGCTCACACTCAGCACCTTGCCGTAGCGACCCACGCGCGATTCGATCCTGCTCACAGCGATCCGCGGCAACACCACCTGGGCCAATGCGAGCAGCACGATCAACCCGGCCGCGAGCCACCCGGGAAGCCTCACCTTTGTCAACCGGCCGCCATGGCGCCACATCTGCTGCAAGCTTCGCAGGGACGCGGCTCGCATGGGATGGTTGGCCGGCTTCGCTAGCCTTCAGTCGACAGGCAGGGGCGCGTAGCTCAGTTGGCTAGAGCACCTCGTTTACACCGAGGGGGTCGCCCGTTCGAGTCGGGCCGCGCCCATCTTCTGTTCGCACTGCCGCAGCCAATCCCCCAGCGCCATGACCGACCAGTCCCCCATCCGAATCGCTGTCGTCGGCTCGGGCCCTGCTGGCTTCTATGCCGCCGGGCACCTGCTGAAGGCCGCGGACGGAAACATCGAGGTGGACATGCTCGAGCGGCTGCCCACACCTTGGGGACTGGTTCGCTCTGGTGTCGCCCCCGACCATCCCAAGATCAAGTCCGTCACGCGCATCTATGAGAAGACCGCCGCCCATCCGCGCTTTCGCTACTTCGGCAACATCGCCCTCGGCGAGCACATCTCCCGCGGTGAGCTGCTCCACCATTACCACGCGATTGTCTATGCCACCGGCTCGCCGTCCGATCGCCCTCTGGGCATCCCTGGTGAAGATCTCCCCGGCTCCCACGCAGCCACTGAGTTCGTCGGCTGGTACAACGGCCACCCCGACCACACCCACCTCGAGGTCGACCTGCTCTCCGCGGAGCGTG